>CACHUY010000001.1 GCA_902583295.1 uncultured Pelagibacteraceae bacterium
TAACACATATCCGGGAAAGTATTTCTTTTTCCTTTGAATTCTTTTACCTCTTTTTACCTCGGTAACATCATGAGTTGGAACAACGATTTCCTCAAATTTTTCACTTATTTTAGCTTTATCTGCTTCTTCTTTGATTAATGAAGCAACTTTATTTTCAAAACTAGAATGAGATTGAACAATGTACCAATTTTTCATTAAATACTCACTTTAAGTAAAAGTTCTAAGAAAAACTTTAAAACTTGATCTAAAAGTAAGAAAAACAGAGACATCACCACAGCCATAGCAAATACCATCAAGGCACCTTGCAAAGTCTCTTTCCAAGTTGGCCAAGTAACTTTGAATGCCTCTTGTTTTACTTCTTGAATAAATTTTATTGGGTTTTTCATACTTTTTTAGCTCTAATTGGCAGGAGCGGAGGGACTCGAACCCTCAGCCTCCGGTTTTGGAGACCGGCGCTCTACCAATTGAGCTACACTCCTATTTATAGAGTTACTCTATAATTTTAGTTACTACTCCTGCTCCAACAGTTCTTCCACCTTCACGAATAGCAAAATTTAATTTTTCGGCCATTGCAATCGGTGTAATTAATTTAACTGTGAATTTAGCATCGTCACCTGGCATAACCATTTCAGTTCCAGCTGGTAATTCTACTTCACCTGTTACATCTGTTGTTCTAAAATAAAACTGCGGTCTGTATTTAGTAAAGAAAGGAGTGTGTCTTCCACCCTCATCTTTTTTAAGTACATATGCTTGGGCTTCAAATTTAGTGTGTGGGGTAATTGACCCAGGTTTACAAAGTACTTGACCTCTTTCGATATCATCTCTTTCTATACCTCTCAATAAAATTCCAACATTATCGCCCGCTTCACCTGTATCTAAAAGCTTTCTAAACATTTCAACACCAGTACAAACTGATTTTTTTGTTTCTTTGATCCCAACGATTTCAACTTCTTCACCAGTTTTAATCACACCTGATTCAACTCTACCAGTTGCAACTGTTCCTCTACCAGAAATTGAAAATACATCCTCAACAGGCATTAGGAAAGGCTTGTCTACTTCTCTAGCCGGTTGTGGGATATGTTCATCAACAGCTTTCATTAATTCTAAAATTGAATTTTTTCCAATTTCGTCATCTCTTCCTTCAACAGCTGCTAAAGCAGAACCTTTAACGATTGGTGTTTTATCACCAGGGTATTTATAAGAAGTTAAAAGTTCTTTTATTTCTTCTTCTACAAGTTCAATCATTTCTTTATCGTCAACTTGATCAACTTTATTTAGATAAACAACAATTGCTGGAATACCAACTTGTCTGCCTAAGAGAATATGTTCTCTAGTTTGTGGCATTGGGCCGTCTGCAGCGTTTACAACTAAAATCGCACCATCCATTTGTGCTGCACCAGTAATCATATTTTTTACATAGTCAGCGTGACCTGGACAATCTACGTGAGCATAGTGTCTCTTTTCAGTTTCATACTCCACGTGAGCGGTTGAAATTGTTATTCCTCTTTCTTTTTCCTCTGGCGCTTTATCAATTTGATCGTAAGCAACAGCAGTTCCACCGCCTGCTTGTGCTAATACATTTGTGATTGCAGCAGTAAGAGTTGTTTTACCATGGTCGACATGACCAATAGTCCCAATGTTACAGTGGGGTTTATTTCTTACAAATTTTTCTTTCGACATTACTTTTTTACCTCAGTTTTATTTGTTTCATTACTAATTTTTATCTTGGAGCGGGTAAAGGGAATCGAACCCTTACATCCAGCTTGGAAGGCTAGCGTTCTACCATTGAACTACACCCGCACAACCCCAAGAGTAACACTCCATTGCCACTTAAAATTCTACTGAATGGTGGAGGGGGAAAGATTCGAACTTTCGAAGACCGAAGTCAACGGGTTTACAGCCCGCCCCATTTGACCGCTCTGGAACCCCTCCTATGGGGAAGTGTCCCCTGTTCAATAAAGCTTCAAACAACATGCGTTTTATATATTTTATTTATGCAAATGCAACACGTGATTTAATAGGCAAATATTCATAAAAACGTGTAAAACTCATGATAATTTATGAACAAATCCTCTTTTTTTATAGTTGGTCAGCACGCTGTTATTGAAGCTCTCCGAAACCCACAAAGAAAGGTTTTAAGAGTATTTTTAACTGAAGAAGCAAAAAAAAATATTCACAGAAAAAACCAAAATAAAAATCTTTTAGAAGACGTTAAAGTTTATTTTAAATCAAAAAAAGAGCTGGATAAATATTCATCTAAAGAACAGTTAATGCATAATGGGTATGTTGCTGAGGTAGAACGTCTAGATCAACCTGATCTTAAAAAATTTATAAAAGATAAAAATAATCTTACATTTGTTTGTTTGGATGAAGTAACAGACCCAAGAAATATTGGTTCTTTAATTAGGAGTGCAGCATCATTTAAAATTGATGGTTTAATTATAAAAGAAAGACATTTTCCAAGTGATAGCAAGTTAATGTACAAGTCCGCTAGCGGATGTATGGAGCATTTAAATATTTTTGAAGTATCTAATATAAATTCAACACTTAAAAATTTAAGAGAAAAAAATTTTTGGGTTTATGGTTTTGATGCGAGAGGTGAAAAGAATTTTACAGACATCAAGTGGGAAGGAAATAATATTTTATTATTTGGATCTGAGGGTTTTGGTATGAGGCAACATACTGGTAAATATGCCGATTTCTTTGTTAAAATAAATATTAATGATAAGATTGAAAGCTTAAATATTTCTAATAGTGCGGCTATTGTCTTTCATCATTTAAGTTATATTAAAAAAAAGAGTTGATTATTGAATAAATAGTTAATAATTATTGCGCATGCCCTTGTAGCTCAGTTGGTAGAGCAATTGATTTGTAATCAATAGGTCCGCGGTTCGAATCCGTGCGGGGGCACCATCACTCAACTAAATCAACATTTATAATTTTTTATCATTTAGCTTAGTCATAGCTTTTCCAGGGGAAAAAGTATAATCATTGTCATCCATTAATTTTCCACTTCCATCATAAAGTTTCCAATTAAATTTTACTTTATCTTTTTGCTTCTTACCTAATTTTAAAATAGTCAATTCTATTTTTCTTGGCTTACCACCTGAAGCACCTTTAAATGATCTGGTCTCACCTTCTTTCCAAACTCCTAAAGGAAATTTACATCCATTTTTTATTACTCTTCCTCCACGTCTACTATCCCAAACTCTACCAATACACTGTCCATCATTAGTGACTGAAAATAACTGTGTTTTTAATCCGCTTTGACCTTTTCTTGTTCTTTTATATACTTTTATTGTTTTTCCGGTTTGAGGATTTTTCCAATCCTCAGGTCCAACTATTTTTTTTCTTTTCTTTTCACCAAATATCAAATTAGCATTAGTAAATTTAATTTCTGTATCTTCTCTTATTTCACCGCCAGTGAAGAGCTCTAAAGGAATAAATCTTTCAGCAGCTGATACCGGAATAATCCACAACAAACCCAAAACCACTATCCCTAAAAATTTTTTCATGAGTCTTACCACGCTGTTAGTTTCAAGCATCTAGATACGTCTTCAATACGAACATAACAACCTAAGAATGACATAATTTTAAATGAAAAAAAACCAACTACTAAGACAATTACTACAAGGGCGACTGGATGGATTTTTTTCATTATCAAGTCTTATTTACACCAGTTGGATGAGCTACTCCATCAATCACTAACTTTGGTTCAACACCTACATCAATTAATTGAGGTCTTGAATTTAGATAAGATTTAACAGTTTCTATCGACTCAATATCTTCAATAAATTTTTCAAGTCTTGGAAATTGATTTATTAGTTTTGGATCAAGTAACTTAGATAAATCTAAATGATGATATACGGCAAAATCACACGCATGTGGCTTGTCATCTACATAAAACTTTTTGTCATTGTATTTTAAAGCTCTATCCAGATCCTCAAATCTAGAATTTAAAAAAGGTATCATATCCTCACGTTTCTTTTTAAAACGATCCCCAACTGAAAAATTTATAGTAGGATTAAGAGGCATAAATAATTCTTGTGCACTCTGCATTACTGCATTTGCTTTAGCATTTACTATTGGATCAAATATTTCTATACCTGCAATTTTTTCGATGAAGTTTAGTATTGCAATGCTCTGGCAAATTTCATGCTTTTGATCTACTACAAGCATTGGCAGTTGTCTAAATGGTACTTTTGATTTTATTTCAGACCATTCTTTTCCATAGTAATCCCATGACATTATATCGTCATATTTAAGCTTGGTATAATGAAGAAGAAGTCTTGGAGCTTCTGCTAAAGCTCTCATTTTAAAATATACTAACTCTAATTTATGTTTCATGGTTATTTTTTTTGTAGTTCGTAAATAGAAACATAATGTTTTTTCTTAGGCAATGGAATTATAGTTGGAACTTTAGTTAATCTTGGTTTTAAAGACTTTTTTCCAACAATAATATTTTTATTATAATTTTCTAAGTTAACTTCAGGATGAGGGTTTCCATCATTAATTAACGGCCAAGCATCACATGCTCTATAACCAAAAAGAATTAAAGGTCTTGAACTTTTCATTTGATTGCTACCAGATCCATGAACAGATCTGCAATGAAAAAAAACAACTGTTCCAGCAGTTCCTGTAATTGAAATACTATTATCAACTCCAATTTTGTTCTTACTTGTATCAATTTTTCCAACAAAAAAGTTTTCATTACTATGATGGCTATATAGTTTTTTTGTGTGCGAATTTTTTATTATTTTAAGAGGTCCATTTTTTTCTGTGCAATCGTCTAAATAAATACCAACAGTTACCAAATCATCATTAGTATGAGGATAAAAAGCCCAATCTTGATGCCACCCAACCTCGCTTCCTTTTTTCTTATTTGGAAGCTTAAAATTTAATTTCCCCAAATGAAATCTTACTGATCCACCTATCAGTTTTTTAACTATTGATATTATTTTTTTATTTCTAGACAAATCATAAAAAATTTTATGTCTGTTTTGAGGATTATTAAGTCTTAAAATTTCTTTATTTTTTGAAGAATCGGAGTTGTAAACAAAATGATAATTATCATAAGTTTGGGTTCCATTTGTAACCTTCTTTTTATTTTTTTGTTTATCTTGAGCTACAACCTCATTTACGACTTTATTTATCTTATCTATCATTTTTTTATCAATTAAATTTTTTTTTAAAAGATAACCATTTTTTTTAAAAAAGATTTGGTCTGTATCCATTTGATTTAGTTTGTTTCTCTTCTTAATTGCTCAATTTTAATTTTTTTTTGCAGACTTCTGTTTTTATCATAAAGCAGATTAAACTTAATTTTGTTGTTAGTTTTAACCGTAATAGACTTTGCGTTTCTTACTTCAAGATTATCAGCAACCGCACTTATAGGCCTTTTAGCTGGGTTTAAATTAGTGATAGTAATTTTTGATTTATCATTAACAATTTTTCCTCTCCATCTTCTAGGTCTAAATGGGCTTATTGGAGAAATGGATAATTTTTTTGAATTTAAACTTAAAATTGGACCATGAACTGATAAATTATAAGCAGTACTTCCTGCAGGAGTTGACACTAAAACACCATCTGAAACTAATTTTTTAATTATTTGTCTAGAACCTTGTTTAATCGATAATGAAGCTGCCTGTCTACTTTGTCTAAGAACAGATACCTCATTAATAGCGAGTGATTTTTTTGATTTATTATTTTTATTTTTAACTGTCATTTCTAAAGGAGAAATTGAAATCATATTGGCTTTTTTTAAATTTTTAATAATATTTTTTGAAGAAAATATATTCATTAGAAAACCGTAATTTCCTGAATTAATTCCATAAAATTGTTTTTTTGAATTCTTATTTTTTTTTAATGTTTGAAGCATAAAACCATCACCCCCTATAACAATTACCAGATTTGATTTTTTAAATTGATTAGCTTCAATTTTTTTGGTGAGAATATTTTTAATTCTAAGAGATTTTTTATTTTTATCTGAAATGATTTGAGTTTTATTCACTTAATGGTGCCCTCGGCCAGACTCGAACTGGCACTCCGCAAGCGGCAAGGATTTTAAGTCCTTTGTGTCTACCAATTTCACCACGAGGGCTCCTAGATTTTGCATTGTTATATCTGTATTTATTTATAACTCAAGTCACCAAACAACTACAAGTATAAGTTTGTGTGGCCGGTGTGTGACTATGATTGATCGAGGGGTCCCAAATGGAAGTCAAAATTAGCATTAATTATCGACCCCTATCCACCTCTTTTAAAAAAACCTTTAGATTATATTGCCTACTATACTTGGATATAAAGATAAGGTCCTAACAAATACTTTTTCATAAGTACCTAACCTAAAAAAATATTATAAAATTTTTATTTTTTAATTTAAAGATTATTGAATTTCATTAGCTAAATGTGTCCAATAATTTTCTACATTTGGTTGATGAGAAATTCTATTTTTATCAAAAGCTAATAAACTTTTTTTAGCTCCAAAAATATATTTAATACCAAATTTTATCTCTTTAGCATCTGGCGAATCAGATTCCGTTACTCCTGGTCTATAATCTATCAACTCGTAACTTGCAGTTAATGTAATTGGATAGTCTGAAAGTAAATATTCCATATTCACTAAATGAGAATTAGCCTCAGCCATATCATTAGCATTTTGATTATTATCTCTTCTGCCCTCTACTACATTGTAAGCATAACCAGCTCTTAGATTTTCATCAAAATATTTTTGCAAATAATAATTATAATTAGTATTTGGATCATTAGTTGTAAAACCCTCAGTGTAATAATCATAAGCTCTTACTTCTCCAAATGATCCACCAATTCTTATTTTTTTATTATCAAAAAATTTGTTTGCTTGCACACCATAGAACCAAAAATGAGCATCATCATCCCGATCATCTCCTCGATCCCTGTTTTCAGAATAATTTACGAATAATCCAAAATTTAGATGATTAAAATTTTTTTGTATGTTGATTTTATTGGATAATATGTGTCCAGTTGCATCATTATCATTCTTTTCCATTTGATAAGCCTCATAAGATAAATCGTACTGTCCTAATATATTCCCATCTAGAAAATTATTACTTAAAGATAGTTGTACTCTAGTGAATGGTTGGCCAGGATTTTTATTATCAACTTGACCATCATACTTAGTTTCTGCTTGTTCAACATGCAAATAGCCTTTAAGTAGGTTGTTTGCAGTTGCGTCAGTGAATGAGGATAATGAAGAAACTAGAAAAGTTATTAATAATAAAATAATATTTAATCTAAAATTATACGAAAATATTTTTTTTTCACTGTGCATTAAAAATTAATAAAATAAATAAATTATTATTAAAATAAAATAAACTGCGACAATTTATTAGTCTTCTAAAGCTGAATCAATTATCCATTCTGAATGAATGACCTTTATGCTTACTCTTTATTTAAAATATCTTTATCTGTGAACCTAATACTGTGTGGCTTATGTGTGACTTTCTTCTTCTTTTTATTTGTTTCCATACATAAATAAGTATGCAAACCTAAAAGTCTTTTAGTATCAATAGTTCTGGGTAGCTGTGGGCTGTTGAGACTAGAATTAAATTAACTCTATTTAGATTTTAAGTCCTTTTTGTCTACCAATTTCACCACGAGGGCATTAATGAATTTCATGAGTATTTATGCTAATATTTATAATTGAACAAGTTTAATAAGTAAATTTTTTTTATTTTATCTCTCTGCTTACTAGTCTCTTACTAGTTATCCTATAAAATCCTATAACTAATCCTCTATAAAATGTTTATTTCCTTTTCGGGAATTGCAAGGTCTACAAAGAAGTTGCGCGTTAGATATAACTGTTCCCGGTGGTCCTTTGCTCCAAGGAACTTTATGATCTACAGTTAATTCGTTAGAAAGAAATTTATTATTACATTTTTCACATTTATACTTTCCATCGATTATTGTTTTATTACCTAAAAGTTCTTTTTTATCATCTTTGGTAAACAATCTTTTAGGATCAGTTCTAATATTATTTACAGCAGCTAGAATTATATCTTCAATTTCTTTAGCTTGATCGGTAATTTTTGCTTCATCACTCTTTAAATATTTTTGAACCGCATTATTAATCTTGTCTTTTTTACTTTGCCATATTGTCTTATCATTTAAATACTTTTGTGCTAAAGAAAAAAAAATATCAAACTTATTAAATTTTTCAAAAATAGCTGCTACAAAGTTAATATATTTGCTTACTTTTCTATGATCGGGTTGAAAAGTTTTTTTTTGATTTTCATTTACATATTTCTGAACTGATGATTCTTTGTTATCAGTTCCTTTTAAAATTAAAATTTTCTTTAAAACTTCATACTGATTTTTTCCTCTTTGGTTTGCTCCTAAAATTTTTGATATATTTCTATCATCCTTAACATATTGACTTAGTTCAGAGAGATAACGCCCATGAAAGAGCCCATTTAGAACCTCATATTTATTTAATGCTACTCCTAAAACATTTATACGTCTAAAAATTTCTCGTTTTAATTTATCTGGACCTTTACAAATAATATCAACTAGTTCTGTATCATCAATTTTTTTTTGTATGCTTGATGAAGTTTCTTGCCATAATTTATTGTTATATTTAATATCATTTTCTTTAAATCTTTTAATTGCATGAATTCTTTGTTTTCCATCTAAAACTTCAAGTTTACGATTTCTATTTTTCCAAAAATAAAAAGCAGGTAAAGGAATTTTTTTTACAATACTATCTATAACTAGCGATTGTTTTTCATCATTATAAACTATATCTCTTTGCAACTCTATATCGCTTATAATAATTCCGTCTCTAATTTTTCTATATAATTCTTTTACTTTCACAAATATTTTCTATATTTTTTTGTTCTTAATTAACAATCTTTCAAATGGAGCTTTATCTGGTTTTCCATTTTTTTCAGTCCACAACATTGCTTTGTCACCGCTCCATCTCTTAGTTTTTTTTGCTTGAACGCCTGTGCCAAGAAGTTCAAACTGATATGGATTAAATTTTCTTAAAAATGTTATAGGAACACCCATAATTCCTTTAAAATTATATGGAATATTTTTAACTTTATCTACATTAATTCCATTAAAATTATAAAACTTTTGGTATTTTTTATTTGAGTAACTTTCAGTAAGTATCAAGTTTCTCCTTGAATAGTCTAATTTTAAGTTGGTATACCATAAACATGCACGTGCGTTTGATCCTTCTGGAGTATTTGCCATAAAAGTCTTACCAGATCTGGACACAAAACCAGACAATTGTTTTGCATATCCTATGCTTATTTTTTTTTTTAAAAAATGAGCAATAATATTTTTGTAACTGAGTGCAAATGTTGGGCCTATTACTAAAAAATTTTTTTTATTTTTAACTAAAGTATTAATAAATTCTTCAAATATACTAAAAGGTGGATTAGTTATTATTAAATCATACTTAGAATAATCAATATCTTCAAATTTTGTTCCTTTCTTTTTTTTTGGATCATATCCACTAGCTGTGATACTTTTAATTTTATAATCTTCCGCATGTGAAATTAAAAACTTTAAAAAATTACAATTAGTAGATGATAATTTTTTTTTAATTTTGCCTTTAAGATAAAAAAATTTTTCATTATAACTAGCGTCCCAATCACAAGGGCATAATATTCTTTTTCCTTTTAGTTGATCTTTATAATTCGGTAATTCTGCAGCTATATCAGGCCACATCGTAATCCACTCATCATTTTTTGCTTTGATTGCTTTTAATAATTTTGGGTTAGCCATTTAAGATATTATATTATTTTATCTCTCTACTTACTAGTTTCTTACTAGTTTAATGAAATTTATTATTCATATTTTCCAATAAAAATAATCTATCAATTTCTAAGGTTATGGGATTATAAGGGATTTAGACTATTAGGGACTATTAGAGACTCTGAAATTTCTCAACTCAAACTATTTTAAGTCCTTTGTGTCTACCAATTTCACCACGAGGGCATTACTAAAAGTCATTGTTATATCTTTGTTTTGTTTTAACACAATGCATTTATCTTATTCAAGAATTATCGGTGTCTAACTGGTGTCTAACCCAAAATTTATAATATACTATTTGTAATTTATTTTATGGATTAAATACTCTTTGTAATAAATTTGTAATTTAATTTTATAAAATTTAATGTATTGTAATTTTAAAAAGAATTAAAAATATGCAAAGACTACATTTACATCTTGGAGTTAAAAACTTAAACGAAAGCATAAATTTTTATAAAAATTTATTTAAATCTGAACCAACAAAAGTAAAAGAAGATTATGCTCAATGGATTTTAGATGATCCTAAGATTAATTTTGCAATATCTACTAGAGTAAAAACTTTAGGAGTAGATCATCTAGGAATACAGGTTGATAAAGTTGAGAAACTAAACGATATAAGAACTAATTTAGATAAAGCTGATATATCTACTTACTCTGATGGTGAGGTAACATGTTGTTATGCAAAATCAGAAAAATCTTGGGTAAATGATCCAAATGGAGTTGCTTGGGAAGCTTATCACACAATGGAAGATGCTGAGATTTATAATACAGCCGGCGCAAGATCAGATACTGAAAAAAAAGGTTGTTGTTAATAAAATTAACTAACAAACATCAAACTTTTGTTTAAGGTTTATTAAGTAAATTTTTATTCGATTAATCCTCTGTGTATAAACATTATTTTAATCCTTTGGTTCTATACAATATGATCCATCCAGAAATAAGCAGTAAGAGAACTGAGGCAAAACCTATCCTTTGATTTTCAGTTATAAATGTAATAGTTCCTACTAAAAATGGGCCAAAAAAAGACGTCAGCTTTCCAGAAGTAGCAAATAACCCAAAAGCTTTATTTTGATCCTCAATATTTGTTAATTTAGTTATCATGACCCTACTAGCAGATTGTATTGGTCCTATAAATAATCCCAAGAAAAATGAAAAAATAAAAAAATTTATTTTTGACTGTGTAAAAATAATTAAAATGGAGAAAAAAATAAGACATATTAAGGAAAAGGAAATTGTTTTTTTTGAATTATATTTATCATTGAAGTGTCCACCAAAACTAGCGCCTATTAGAGCAGCAACATTCATTAAAACAGACATCATTAAAAGTTCATTTATTGATAATTTAAATACCCCAACAGCAAAAATACCTCCCATGACAAAAATGGTATTTAAACCATCAGCATAAAGTAGCCTTGCAAACAAAAATCGAGTTGTGTTAGTAAGACCATTATTCCAAAGAATTTTTTTTAAACTATTTGACTTCTTTTTGTTTAGTTTAACTTTTTTATATTTCGTTTGATTCAATAATGGATAGGAAAAAATGAGAAACCAAAGAGCTACAAAAATGGCGCTAGATCTAAAATTAATTTTTTGATCTAAGTCAATTAAATAATTTGATTGAATTAACAAAATAATAGTTAAAATAAGTGTGATAATGCCACCCAAATACCCTAGTGCAAAAGCAAAACCAGACACCTTTCCCACATGTTGTTTGTCCGCTGAATGAATTAATAATGAATTATAGAACATAGAACTTAGTTCATAAAAATAGTTTGCTAAACAAACTATGATTAAGGTGAATAAAATATATTCAGAAGATGGTTTAGCAAACCATAATGCTGCAGTAAAAAGTATACATAAATAGGTACTAGTTTTTAATATGATTGAGTTTAAATTCTTGTTATCAGCTAAATTTCCTAAAAAAGGTCCGCTAAATGCAATGCATAATCCTGATATTGAAATGGCCCAACCCCAATATGCCTGGCCATTAACCATATCTTGGACGATTGACTCCACAAAATAATTTGAGAAGACAAAGGTTATAATAACTGTTGTAAAAGCAGAATTAGCAAAATCATAAAGAGAATATTTATAAGATTTTATATTCATGATGATTTAATATCTTATAAATCCCAAAACCACGATCCCTAAAAGCTTTTTCATCAATAAAAAACATTATAATATTCCTTAATGAATAAAAATTATAAAATTCTAATTTTTACTGATCTCGATGGCTCACTTCTTCATAGAGATACTTTTAAATTTGATGAAATAAAAGACTATCTAAAACAACTAATTTATAAAGGTATTTTTATCATACCAAATACAAGCAAAACCGAAAAAGAGATTTTAGAATTTAACAATGAGCTAGGTTCAAGTTTACCCTACATTTCAGAAAATGGGTCAGCTATTAATGGTTTAGATTTATTAAATTCAAATTTACCCAAAGAATTAATTTTAAGTAGAGAAAAAGATAGTTTGATAAAGATATTTGAAAAGTCAGTTCCAATAGATTTACAAAGTAAATGCAAATGGTTATCTGATATGGACAAGAAAAAACAAAGCTCTATTTTTGGTTTAGAAGGTGAAAAACTAAAAATGGCTTTAGATCGTAAATACACCATTCCTTTTATATTTGATGGAATTAAAAGCGAAAAAAATGAGTTATCTAAAATTGTTAAAAAAAAAGGTTTAGCTTTACAAGAAGGTGGAAGAGTTATTAATTTAACTGATAAAATAAATAAAGCTAAAGCACTTCAAGTATTTGTCAGATTTTTTAAAAAGAATAACAAAAATGTAAAAACAATAGCAGTTGGTGATAATTACAATGATTTAGATATGCTTAAAGTTAGTGATTTTCCTTGTCTTGTCTTTAATGATAAATTTACATTAGATCAAATCCGGATAAATGATTTAATAACAACAAATAAGCCATCTCCTGAAGGCTGGGCAGATGTGATCAAAATGGCTCTGGTTAAAATAAATAAAAATTACTAAAGTTCATTATGAGTGATTTTTCTCAAAATGGAATAATTTCAACACTTCATGATTTTGGAACAAAATCTTTAGAGCAAATAGAGAAGGAACTTTTAGGTTTTTCTAAAGAAAGGAAGATGGAACTTATCCTACCATGTCTTTATTCAGAATTAAAAGGAGATGCATTACCTAATATTGTAAAAGAGATAAGTAAAACTAATTACATACATCATATTATTATAGGCTTAGATCAAGCAAGCGAAGCCGAAGCAAGGAAAGCTTGGACTTTTTTTGAAAAATTAGAAACCCCTTTTACTATTTTATGGAATGATGGACCTAATTTAAAAAAATTGGATAAAGAATTACAAAAAAAAGGGTTAGCTCCAAATGAGCATGGCAAAGGAAGAAATGTTTGGTATTGCATAGGTATGTCTATTGCAAGAGACAGTGCAAGATCCGTTGCATTACATGATTGTGATATAAAAACCTATGACAGAAGAATGTTAGCAAAATTATTTTATCCAGTTGTAAATCCATTATTCAATTTTGAATTTTGTAAAGGCTTTTATCCAAGAGTTGCTGATAATAAGATGAATGGACGTGTAGCAAGACTATTAGTGTTTCCTTTGTTGAACGCTCTAGAAAAAACTATCGGGAAAAGTGATTACTTAGATTTTATGAAATCTTTTAAATATCCATTAGCTGGTGAATTCTCATTTAGAAGAAATATTTTACCAGAACTTAGAATTTCATCAGACTGGGGTATTGAAATTGGAATTTTATCTGAAATGCAAAGAAACTTTTCTCCTCAAAATATTTGTCAGGTAGATTTAGCAGATACTTATGATCATAAGCACCAAGACCTGTCTCTTGATGATGAAAAAAAAGGTTTATCTAGAATGTCTGTAGATATTATTAAAACTTTTATTAAAAAGTTAGCAACACAAGGTCATTCATTTAGTAGAGAGCAATTAAGATCTTTGAAAGCAACATATTATAGATCTGCTTTAGATCTTATTGATGCTTACAGGGCTGATGCTGAAATGAATGGTTTAAAATTTGACTCCCATACTGAAGAAAAAGCAGTTGAATTGTTTTCAAGTAATATCATTAGAGCTGGAGAAGATTTTTATCTTAACCCAATGGATGCACCTTTTATTCCTACATGGAGTAGAGTAAAAAGTGCAATACCAGATTTTCTAGTTAGATTAGAAAAAGCTGTTAATGAGGATAACAAACGTTATCTCTAGCATTTTTTAAAAAGGTAAAAATTATAATTCAACTATAAATTGATACTATATATTTTTACCTAACATTTGCGACAAGCTTTCAGATATAGTAATTTTTTAAAAAAATATCTAGGAGGGGAAATGAAAAATATAGTTAAAATATTTTGCATAGTTTCATTATTCATTACAAATGTCGTTTATGCAGATATTAAATTTTGGACTACTGAAGTCCAACCTGCTCGAATGGCTAAGCAAGAAGAAATGGCTAAAGCTTTTGAAGCTAAGACAGGTATTAAGGTTGACGTAATTCCAATTGAAGAAAAGGAATTAGGAACAAGAGCAACAGCTGCAGCAGCAGCTGGTGATTTACCAGACGTGATTTATCACACTTTACAATATGTGTTACCTTGGGCAGAAGCAGGTATTTTAGATGTTGATGCTAATAATGCAGTTGTAAAAGCATTAGGTAAAGATACTTTTGCTCCAGGTGCCCTAAACATGGCTAAGTCAGGATCAAAAATTGCTGCTGTTCCAGTTGATGGATGGACGCAAATGGTTGTTTATAGAAAAGATCTTTTTGACAACGCTGAATTAGAACCGCCAACAAGTTATGCTAACATTGTAAAAGCTGTTGAGAAACTATCAAAAACAAACGGAATGTTTGGGTTTGTAGCTGCTACTAAAACTGATGAAAATTTCATGAGTCAAGTTTTAGAACATGTTCTTTTAGCAAATGGTGTTAATATCGTTAAAAAAGGTGGAATTAAAAAGCAAGGTAAAAAATTAAAAGAGGCATTAGAGTTTTATAAAGTTATAGCTAAAGCTAGTCCTCCAGGTGAGCTTTATTGGAAACAATCAAGAGCACTTTATTTTGCTGGAAAAACACCAATGATTATTTGGTCTCCATTTATTATGGATGAGCTTGCAGGTTTAAGAGACTCTGCTCCTCCAACAATAAATAGTGATCCAACTTCACCTGAACTTGCATCTAAAACTGGTTTCATAACTAATTTTAGTGGACCAAGTAATAAAAAAGGTGCTGCATGGGCAGATGTTAGATACTTTGGTATAACAGCTGATGCTGATACTGATGAAGCAAAACAATTTATCATGTATTCAATGGATGAAGGATATACAAATACTTTATCTATTGCTCCGGAAGGTAAATTTCCGGTAAGAAGAGGAAATGCAAGTGATCCAGAGGCATTTACAAAAGCTTGGAGTAAACTGCCAGTTGGAGTTGATAGAAAAGCTCCTTTGTCAGATCTGTATGACCCTGATGTTATAAATAATATTGTTGCTGGTTTAGATACTGCAAATAGATGGGGAGTTAAAGAGGGTGAGCTATCAAGAGCATCCAAAGTAATTAATTCTCAATTTATAAATAGAATCACTAGACTTTATATTGATGACCAAATCGATGTGGATGAGGCTGTTGATATGATTAACAAAGCACTAGCTAAATTCTAGTAATTTAAATTAATTAAAAAAGCGGATAAGATTACTTATCCGCTTTTTTTATGAAAGATACTTTAGCAAATACTGAAAAGAAAACTGCATACATTTTAACTTTACCTGCAGTTGCTTTAGTTTTTGCAATAATTTTATTTCCTATTTTTGCAAATGTTTGGATTAGTTTTAAAGAAGTTGAATTAAAAGATATTAGAATTCCAGAACCAAGAGCTAAAAAAATTGTTAAATCTATCTCAGAAGATCCCTCAAAAATAAAGATTTTATATAAATTAAGAAATAGCTCTTTACTTCAAGAAATAAGAGATGTTTCATTTCAAGATAAATTCCCAAAAAATTTTGAGATTACAGATTTAGACAAAAGATGTGATTACAAAAAATATACTTTAAAGTGTAAATTTGGCAATTGGCCAGCAAAATATAGAGAAAATTTTACAGTAGTTTTCAAAACAAATGATGGTTCTAAAATAAATAAAAACTCACTTAAATCAACAAAACCTAAGTTAAATGGAACCTCTGATAATATATTGCTTAATACCACTTTTACTCTAAAAAATTTTAAGAAAGTTTTACTTGATGATGAGTTTATAGACCTACTTCTTACAACTTTTTACTACACATTTTTTGGTACAGTTGGATCAATTATCTTTGGCATTTTAACAGCACAAATGGTTAATCAGAAGTTTTATGGAAGAACTTTTATGCGTAGTGTTTTACTCTTTCCTTATGTTGCTCCGGTGGTAGCCTTAGCTTACACTTGGGAACTTCTATTAGATCCAAATAGTGGAACTTTAAATAGCTTATTAATCAATTATCAGGTTATAGAGACACCAATAAATTTACTTGGACAAAAATACATTGAGATTAATATTTTAGGCTTTGACTTAAAACTAAGACTAGCTCTTACAACGGTAATTATGTTTGAAATTTGGAGATATTTTCCTTTAGCTTTTTTATTTATACTTGCAAGACTTCAGGCAATTCCTAAAGAATTGTATGAGGCGGCTGATGTTGATGGGGCAAGCCCATTTCAAAAGTTTTTTAAAATAACGCTACCTCAAATCACAGCAGTTATATCAATTTTATTTATGATAAGATTTATTTGGAATTTTAATAAGTTTGAGGATGTGTTCTTACTTACTGGTGGTGCCTCAGGTACCAGGACTTTACCAATTAATGTTTATCAACAAGGTTTTGCAATATCTGATATTGGAATGGGATCAGCTGTTTCAATAGTAATAGTCGTTTTACTTTTATTGTTTATGTTTTTTTACTTCAAACTTTTAGGAAAGAGAGTGGATGAAAACTAAAAATTTAATTTTATTTGCATTAATATCTTCATTTTTTTTAATTTTCTTAGTTTCAATATGGAAAATATTAGCAACTTTACAAGGGTTAGATATTCAAAACTTTAATTTACAAATAATTTTTATTTTTGGTCTTCTAATATCTTTTGCTCACTTAAGAATAGGTAATAAAATTAAAATTTTTTATAAATCAATTATTTTTTCTTTTATTTTTGTAGTCTGTGACGGTTATATTATTCAAAAATTACCATTATGGTACAACATTGGTATTTTCTTAGTTTTGTATTTTTTTGTTAACAAAATAAATAAATATAGTTTTGAAGATTTAAAGCGGGAACATTCAACCCAAGTAATCTTTTTTGATTTTTTAACCTTATTTGGTATTTTATTTTTTTCATTTGTAATTCTTTTCCCTTTTTACATGATGTTAATAACGAGTTTTAAAACTCAAATTGCTTTATTGGTTAATCCCTTAGACTTTAGTATTAATTTTGGTCAAGATTTAAAAGACTTATTTAATTCCTATTTTGTAATTTTTAAATCTTACAAATTTGGTAAATATATTTTGACCAGTACTATTGTTTCAGTAGGTACCGTGATCATAACTCTTCTTTTTGCAATTCCAGCAGCATATGCAATTGCGCGATTAAACTTTTTTGGGAAGACATTTATGTCAACATCAATATTAATAATTTATATGTTTCCTGCGATAGTCTTGGTAATTCCTTTATATACAATTTTTAGTCAATTAGGACTTAGAAACTCTATAGAAGGTTTATTAATTGTTTACACAGCCACAACACTTCCTGTGGCAATCTACATGCTGCAAGGATACTTTAAAAGTATTCCAAAGGAATTAGAAGAGGCAGCAATATTAGACAAACTTAGTTGGTTTGGAATAATTTCTAAAATTATAATTCCATTAAGTATTCCTGCAATTTCTTCTGTGGCTTTGTATGTATTTATGATAGCTTGGAATGAATTCTTATTTTCTCTAATGTTTCTAGATAACCCTAATTCTTTTACTCTTTCAAGAGCCATACAATATTTGAGTGGTGATGCAGAAACCCCAAGACAATATTTAATGGCTGGCTCAGTTATTGTAACTTTGCCTGTTCTATTTATTTTTGTTTATTTTGAGAAATATCTAGTTAGTGGTCTCACCGCAGGGAGTGTCAAAGGTTGAAAAATAAATTAATAGAAAAAGCAAAAAAAGTTTTGTTAGGAAATAAAAAAAGAGGTTACACATTACCCACAAATAACAAATTGTATCCTGCTCAATGGAAATGGGACTCTGGCTTTATTTCTTTAGGCTACTCATACTTTAATCTAAAGTATGCACTTGATGAAATAACAACTCTTTTAAGGGGGCAATGGAAAGATGGTATGATACCTCATATTTTATTCCATGATTTAAAAACAAATTATTATCCAAACCACTCAGTATGGAATTGTGGAAACAAAATACATTCATCAGGAATAACTCAACCACCAGTTCTTGCAATTATGTTGAAGAAAATTTTAGATAAAAATAAAATCAAAATTTCAGACAAAGTAAAAATTAAGTCGATAGTTCAAAAATTAAAAAAATATCATGAGTGGTTAATTAAATATAGAGATCCAAAAAATACAGGTCTAGTTTCGATATTACATCCTTGGGAAAGTGGATATGATAACTCTCCACTATGGGATTATTCAATGAAAGAAGTTAAGGTTGAAAAAAACTTAAAATATAAACGAGGAGATAATAAAGTTATAAATCCAGAATATAGACCTTTAGATTCTGATTATGATAGATATGTAACAATTAAAAATCACTTAAGAAAAAATAAATATAATCCAAAAAAACTTTATAATAAATCAATGTTTAATGTTGTTGATGTAGGTTTTAACTCTATATTTTTGAGAGCAAATAAAGATTTATTAGAATTACTTAAATCATTCAATTTAGAGCACAATAGATTAAAAAAATTCATTTTAAAATCAGAAAATCAGATTGAAAAATTATATAATGTAAAAAAAGGAGTTTTTACAAATTATGATATAAGAAATAAAAAAAAAATTATTGTACCCTCAATAACAAATTATTTTATTTTATTAGCCGACTTAAAAAATCAAAATATTAATAAAAAAATAATTAAAAATTTAAAAAATCATAACCAAACAAAGAAATATATATTTTCTAGTATTAAGCCTAATCATAAAAAGTTTGAGGAAAAGCGATACTGGAGAGGTCCTGTTTGGATAAATTGTAATTGGATTATCTATCAAGGTTTAAAAAATAAAGATAAAAACTTTGCTAATAAAATTAAGGAAAAAACAATTAATCTTATTAAAAAAAATGGCTTTTTTGAATACTACAGTTTTAAAACTGGAAAAGCATTTGGGGCAAGTAACTTTTCTTGGACTGCTTCTTTATTTTTAGATTTGGTACTGGAAAAGAAATATAATTAATTTAATAAATTATATTGGTAGTTTCTTGCCTCAATTACTTCGGCTGGAAGATTTAACTCAACATCTTCAATTCTGATAACATCATCTTTGCTTATATCTTTTTTTAAAACCGCATTATCAGTAAGACCTAATGGTAAGATCATTTCATTTTTAGATTTTTCAGATGTAATTAGTTTACCTCTTGCACAAAACCCTCCTTCACCATCTAATTTTTCACCAGCTTTAAGATCCTTTTTTGCAAAACTTGCAACATCAGCGTTATAACTTTTTGTATAACCTGTTGCTCTTTTATCTAGTGCTATTGAATAAACTGATTGAGCAAGCTCTAAACCAATATAATGATAAGGTCTCCAGATTGCTGAATAGTTTCCAGAATCATCCGTTACCATTCCATAGTCTTTAAAACAATTTTTTACATATTCATTCTGTGCTTTGATCACAATATAAACCCCCCATCTTAAATCATTAGGAATCTCTTTTTTTTCTAAATCTATACTTGAGATAACTTCTACTTGCCCTTCAAATTCTATTAGACCACCATCATTTTTTGGGATCATTTTTTTTGCAATATCGTAAACACCAACCGGCGGAAAAGTTAATCCATTACTAGGACACTTTAGGTTAGCTGCATTACTAACTGCACACATTTCTATAGCTGATTTGTCTCCACATAAAAAACTATTAAACATCTTAGGGTTCATTCCAGACTCATTTTCAGCTCGTTCTTTGGTTAGACCGTAGTGGCCCCAAACAGTATCAGGTGTGGAGTATTCAAAACTATGATGATATTTTGTTCCTTTTCCAGCACAAACTATTGAAAATCCATTTAATCTTGCCCACTCTATTTGTTCAAGAATTAAAGATGGTTGATCACCATACGCCATTGAGCAAATTACACCTTTATCTTTTGCAAGATCAGATAAATATTTCCCACAAGTTATATCCGCCTCTACATTAACTAAAATAACATGTTTTTTATTTTTTATTATCTTTGTTGCATGGACTGTTCCAACTATTGGGTTACCTGTTGCCTCGATAAAAATTTCTATATCTCTATCAATAACGTTGTCTAATGAACTTGAATAATTTATTCCTTTAACTGTTTGCTCATTTAACCCACTTTTCAAACAATTTTTTTTTGCTTGATCTATATTAATGTCAACAATGCTATCGATTTGAATTTTGTCTAGATGATTGTACTGAGCCAAAAACATACTTACAAATTTACCACATCCAATAAAACAAATTTTTATAGGATCTTTTCTATTTTCTAATTTTGTATGTAAAAACATTTATAAATAACCAAGCTCTTTCATTTCGCTATTAAATATATTCTGTAAATTGGTTATTGTTTTTTTATTTAGAAGACTCTTCCAATCATTTTGTGGACCTAAGTTAAAAAATTTTTTCTTTTCATTGGTATGTTTATTGACAGAATTTTCATCAAAAAAACCATTTTCTTCTAAATTTTTTAAATTTTTAAAGGATGAATTATTAATAATTTTATTTATATTATCATCTGAAATTAAAATATCATAAAACTGATCTAAATATTTTATTAACTTTGTAATTTCTTTTTTTGGATCTCTTATTAAATCTTCATATTTAATTAAAAGATTATTGTTAGGAAATCTTTTCCAAGAGTTATAATGATTTTTCCAAGAAGATAGAAGCTGTGGAATATTATTTTCATCTAAACCAATAGATTGATTGTCGTTTGTAATAAATCTAAAGGCTGAATCATCATCTTTAAATGAAAAATGATTTTTTAAAGATGTAAATACATTCCTTGGATCTCTGACTATATGGATAACTCCTAGACAATTATCTAGACCTGTAAACGAGCATAATTTTCCATCAATATTTAATTTACAAAGCATATTGTGCGTTTTAAAAATTTTAATATCTTTACTAATATTAATTCTAGATTGAGATATATCCCAATTAAGTGCAGTTTTTTTAAAAATTATTTTTTTTTTTTCTTGTGGAAATACTGATAAATTAAAATGATTATCTAAGTCACGAAAAAACTTTTTTGAGGGATAAAGTTCTATGTTTTTAGACTCTTTAAATACATCGTTACTATCAAAATTATTATTAATTATTTGTCCAATAATCGTTCTTATCCACGTATTTCCACTTTTTGGATAAGATGCCAACCATATGATCATAATTAATTTTAATATTATAAATCATTCATTATTTAACAACGCTTTTTTTAAAATTATATAATCTAAATTACAGTCTTTATAACCTTTTTTAACAATATTAAGATAGCGTTCAGTTGGAAACTTAAAAGGAGATTTTTTAACCATTGTGTAAGTCATTACTTTTTTTCCATAATAATAAAAATAATGTTTCTTATAAAGTACTGGATAGTCCTCATATACATCCAATTTTTTTTCATCGCTTTTTGAAATCTCGAAGAGAGCCCCAGGTACAATTGAATTTTTTTTAATTTCGATATCTGCAGCTCTGTATTTGCTTCTAAAAGTCAATTTAAAGCCTTTTAAATTAATTTTTTTCAAAAAAATACTATCCTTACATCTTCGTTTCATCTGGAAATGATGCAGATTACTACCATATGCAAAATAAAGCATTACCTATCAACAACTTCAATTTTTTTTGCATTAACAAATTTTAAAATTTGAGAATTACATAAATCTATTTTTGATTGATCCTCAGATCTAATTACAATTGAAACACCTAATTTTCCAGCATGGAAAAAAGGATAGCTTCCTATCTCAACATCTTGGTTATCATTTTGTACTTTGGTTAATGAGTTTGCTATTTCACTTTCAACTGTTCTTAAACTTATTGTATGACTTTTAATCGGCTCACCACCCACTATAGTGTTTGTTAAACCACCTAACATCGACTTTAGTATAGATGGTACACCTGGCAAACAAAAAACATTTTCAACATTAAATCCAGGTGCTCCACTTGTTGGATTTAAAATTAAATTTGCATTTTCAGGCATCCAGCACATTTTCTGTCGCCCCTCATTAAATTCACCTGGTTTGTAGTATGCCTCTAAAATTTTAAAAGCTTCTTTATGAATTTCATATTTGATCCCAAAAGTTTTTGAAACAGACTCGGCTGTGATATCATCATGGGTTGGACCTATACCTCCAGTTGTAAAAACATAATCATAAGTTGATTTTAATAAATTTAATGTATCTATAATTGTTTTTTCAACATCAGGAATTACTCTAACCTCCTCTACCTTAACACCAATCGAGTTTAGCCATACTGCTATGGTTGAAGTGTTGGTGTCTTGAGTTCTACCTGATAATATTTCATTACCTATAATTAAAATAGCTGCATTAACTTTTGTTTTTTTAGTCATTTTATATATATATAATTTAGTGATGGAATTTACCAAGTCTTTAATAAAAGGCAAATTAATCAAACGATATAAAAGATTTTTTATTGATGTGAAGTTACAAAAAGAAACTGTAACGGCTCATTGTCCTAATACTGGATCAATGAAAGGCCTGCTAGATGAAGGCAATGAAGTTTACATACTTCCAAATAATGATCCCAAAAGAAAACTTAAATTTGGGCTAGAGATTATCAATTCAAGGAAAAATTTGGTTGGAGTTAATACACACATGGCTAATAGAATTGTAAAGCATGGTTTAGAAAATAACCTAATCAATGAACTTAGGAATAATGATATTATAAAGCCTGAAGTATTTTTTAATAAAGAAACCAGATTTGACTTTTTATTAGAAAAAAAAGGCCAAAAAAGCTTTGTAGAGGTTAAAAATGTGACTTTATTTAGAGACGAAAACACTGCAGAATTTCCTGACGCTATAACTTCAAGAGGATCGAAACATTTATTAACTCTTATTGATGCCATAAAAAAAGGATATAAAACATATCTATTATTTTTAGTTCAAATTCAAAATATGAAATATTTTAAAATAGCTAAAGATATAGATGAGCAATATTATAAAAATTATCTACTAGCTAAAAAAGCAGGAGTAAATTTTTTAGCTTACAGATGTGATATAAGTTCAAAAAAAATATTTATAGATAAAAAAATTAAAATACTTGATGACTGATTTTAAAGAAAAATTCGAAAAAATGAAAGTTGCAGGTAATCTTGCTGCTCGAACTTTAGATATGCTAACAGAAAATATTAAAGAAGGCGTAAGCACAGACTACATCGATAAATTAGGATATGAATTTATAAGAGATAATGGAGGTTACTCTGCTCCACTTTATTATAGGGGCTTTGCAAAATCACTTTGTACATCTTTAAATCATGTTGTATGTCATGGAATTCCTTCAGATAGAATTCTAAATGAGGGTGATGCAGTCAATGTAGATGTAACTGCAATTGTTGATGAACATTACGGTGATACCAGCAGAATGTTTTGTATTGGCAAAACTCCAGTTAAATTAAAAAATTTAATTGATACAACTTACGAGTCGATGATGAGAGCAATTAAAATTTTAAAACCTGGTATAAAATTAGGTGATATTGGATATACAATCCAATCATTTGTTGAAGATAAAGGCTTCTCTGTTGTTCGTGATTTTTGCGGTCATGGAATTAGTACAACTTTTCATGAATCTCCAAATATTTTACATTATGGAACAAAAAATACAGGAATGGAACTTCGACCTGGAATGACATTTACTATTGAACCTATGATCAACTCAGGAAAATATGATGTAAAGATGTTAAATGATGGCTGGACAGCAGTAACAAAAGATAAATCTTTATCAGCTCAATTTGAACATACGTTAGGAATTACTGAAAATGGTTATGAAATCTTTACAGAATCTGCTAAAGGTTATTCGAAGCCTCCATACTTATAATTAATGATTAAAAGATACTCGCGTAAACAATTAACTGACATTTGGTCAGAAGAAAATAAATATAAAATCTGGTTAGATGTTGAAATTGCTGCAGCAGAAGCGATGGAAAAACTTGGACAAATTCCAAGAGGAGTTGCATCTATTGTCAGAAAAAAAGCTAAAATTAATGTCCTAAGAATTCATAAAATAGAGTCTGAAGTTAAACACGATATTATAGCCTTTTTAACTTCAGTTACTGAAAAAGCAGGAATAAAAGCTAGATATCTTCACCAAGGAATGACATCCTCAGATGTTGTAGATACTAGTTTCAATATTCAATTAGTCCAATCAGGAAAAATCATTTTAAAAGATATCGATCAAATTTTAAAAGTTTTAAAAAGACAGGCTAAAAAATACAAACTAACACCGTGTATGGGACGTAGTCATGGGATACATGCAGAGCCAATTACTTTTGGTTTAAAATTAGCTTCATTTTATGAAGAGTTTAAGAGAAACAGGAAAAGATTGGTAAATGCAATTGATGAGGTTGCAACTTGTGCTATTTCTGGAGCTGTTGGAACATTTGCTAATATTAATCCTAATGTTGAAAAACATGTTGCAAAAAAATTAGGTTTAAAAGTAGAGCCAATTTCAACACAAGTTATACCAAGAGACAGACATGCATTCTATTTTTCAGTTTTAGGAATTATAGCAGGCTCAATAGAAAGAGTTGCTATCGAAATAAGACACCTACAGAGAACAGAAGTTTATGAATTACAAGAATTTTTTTCAAAAAAACAAAAGGGCTCTTCAGCAATGCCTCATAAAAAAAATCCTATTTTAAGTGAAAACTTAACTGGACTTGCAAGAATGGTAAGAAGCACAGTTGTGCCTGCACTAGAAAATATAGCTCTATGGCATGAAAGAGATATATCACATTCAAGTGTAGAAAGAAATATTGGTCCAGATGCCAATATCACTACAGACTTTGCTCTGGTAAGACTTACGAATATTTTAGATAATATGATTGTGTATCCAAAAAAAATGCTTGAAAATTTAAATATAACCAAAGGTTTAATTTTTTCACAAGAGGTAATGTTAGAACTAACAAAAACTGGTTTAACTAGAGAAAAATCCTATAAAATGGTTCAGAGCTATGCAAAAAAGTGTTTTGCAGAAAATTTAAATTTATATGATGTTCTTTTAGAGGATAAAATGATTATGACTAAAATTTCTCAAAAAAAATTGAAATCCATCTTTAGTTACTCCAAACATTTTAAAAATGTAAATTTAATATTTAAAAGAGTTTTCAAAAAATGAAAAAGGGGAAAAAATTATACGAAGGAAAAGCTAAAATTATTTATGCTACAACAGATAAAGATTTAGTAATTCAATATTTTAAAGATGACGCAACAGCTTTTAATAATCAAAAAAAATCTACCATTGAGGGAAAAGGAGTTTTAAATAATAGAATTTCTGAACATATACTCTCAAGCCTTTCACAAATAGGTATAAAAAATCACCTGGTTAAAAGATTAAATATGCGCGAGCAAGTCGTTAAGCTTGTTGAAATAATTCCTATTGAATTTATTGTTAGAAATGTTGCAACGGGATCTTTAACAAAACGTCTTGGAATTGAAGACGGAACTATTTTAAAAGAACCTTTGATTGAATATTGCTTAAAAGATGACAAGCTTGGTGATCCATTAATTGCTGAAGAACATATTCTTACATTTGATTGGGCGTCAAAAAAAGAAATCGAAAAAGTAAAAAAAATGATTTTAAGAATTAATGATTTTATGATCGGAATGTTTAGAGGAGTGGGAATTAAGCTAATAGATTTTAAGTTAGAATTTGGAAGACTAAACTATAACGGTAAAAAAGAAGTTATTTTAGCTGACGAAATAAGTCCTGATACTTGCAGATTGTGGGATAGTTTAACTGATAAAAAATTGGATAAAGACAGATTTAGAAAAGACTTAGGTGATCTTATACCAGCATACACTGAAGTTGCAAAAAGACTTGGTATTCTTCACGAACAATCCAACGTGAGTGCAGTAAATGTAACAAATCTATCTTCAGTTAAAAGAAAACGTAAATGAAAATATCATTAATTATTACTCTTAAAAAAGACGTCCTAGATCCTCAAGGAAAAGTAATTCATCAGGCTCTTGATGGTATGGGGTTTAATGATGTCAATGAAGTAAGACAGGGTAAATATTTTGAAATTGACACTAAAGAAACTGACCCTAAAAAAGCAAAAGATAAAGTTGAAGAAATGTGCAAAAAACTTTTAGCCAATCTTGTAATAGAAAATTTCAAGATTATTGACGCACAGTAATTCATGAAATCAGCAGTCATTACATTTCCAGGTTCTAATTGTGATAGAGATATGGATGTTGCTTTAAAAAAATTTGGTTTTAAAAATAAAATGGTTTGGCATCAAGATCTTGAGTTGCCAAAAAGTGATTTGGTAGTTTTGCCCGGTGGTTTTTCTTATGGCGATTATCTTAGATGTGGCAGCATGGCTTCTAAATCTAAGATCATGCAATCTGTAATTAATTTTGCAAATTCTGGTGGAATGGTGATGGGTATTTGTAATGGTTTTCAAATTTTAGTTGAAACTGGATTAGTGCCTGGAGTTTTATTAAGAAACAAATATTTAGAATTTATTTGCAAAAACGTTTTTGTAAAAATTAGCAATGAAGACAATGCTTATTTCAAAAATATTAGTAACAACGTATTAGAGCTACATATCGCACATAATGAAGGAAATTACTTTTGTACAAATGATCAATTAAAAGAAATTGAAGACAACGCACAAGTTGCAATTAATTACTGTGACCCAGAGGGTAAAATTGAACAACAATTCAATCCTAATGGATCTATAAAAAATATTGCTGGAATTTTTAATAAAGAAAAAAATGTTTTAGGAATGATGCCTCATCCTGAACGGATGATTGATCCTGTTTTATCAGGTGAGGATGGCTCTTATTTTTTTAAAAACTTAATTAATAACTTAAAATGATTGTAAACGAAAAAATAGCTATCGATCATGGATTGAAAAAAGACGAATTCAAAAAAATCTGTGAACTTTTAAAAAGAACTCCTAATATTACAGAATTAGGAATATTTTCTGCAATGTGGAATGAACACTGCTCATATAAATCTTCAAGGCTACATTTAAAAAAATTACCAACCAAAGGTAAACAAGTAATTCAAGGACCTGGTGAAAATGCTGGGGTAGTAGATATTGGAGATAATGATGCAATTGTCTTTAAAATTGAAAGTCATAATCACCCTTCTTTTATTGAACCTTATCAAGGTGCTGCCACAGGAGTTGGTGGAATAATGAGAGATGTATTCACAATGGGTGCAAGACCAATAGCTAATTTAAATTCAATACACTTTGGTTCTACACAACATAAAAAAACTAAAAATCTGCTTAGAGGTGTTGTCCATGGAATAGGAGGTTATGGAAACTGTATGGGGGTTCCAACCATTGCAGGACAAACAAGTTTTGATAGCTCTTATAATGGAAATATCTTGGTTAACGCAATGACTTTAGGATTAGTGAAGAAAGATAAGATTTTTTACTCAAAAGCAGCGGGTTTAAATAAACCTGTAATATATGTCGGATCTAAAACAGGTCGTGATGGTATTCACGGTGCGAGTATGGCTTCTGCCAGTTTTGATGATAAAATTGAAGAAAAAAAACCAACTGTACAAGTTGGTGATCCCTTTACAGAAAAACTTTTGCTTGAAGCATGTTTAGAGTTAATGGCTGGGGACTCAATCATTGCTATTCAGGATATGGGAGCTGCAGGATTAACTTCTTCAAGTATCGAAATGGCTTCAAAGGGAAATCTTGGTATAGAAATTAATTTAAATAAAGTTCCATGTAGGGAGGGAAAAATGACTCCTTATGAAATCATGCTTTCTGAAAGTCAGGAAAGAATGTTGATTGTTTTAGAAAATGGAAAAGAAGATCAAGCTAAAAAAATATTTGACAAGTGGAATTTAGATTTTGCTGTAATTGGAAAAACAACCAAATCAAAGAAAATTGAACTATATTTTGATAGTGAAAAAGTTGCTGACATTCCAGTTAATACTCTTGTCGAAAATTCACCGATGTATGATCGTAAATGGAAAAAAGCAAAACTACCAAATAAAAACAAAATTAATAAAGATGACATAAATAATTTAAAAATAATTGAAGTACTAAAAAAAATTTTATCTAATCCGAATATCTGTAGTAAAGAATGGATTTGGCAGCAGTATGACCACACAGTAATGGGAGACACAATTCAAAAGCCTGGGGGCGACTCGGGTGTGGTTAGGGTTCATGGCACAAATAAAGCAGTTGCAGCATCAGTAGACTCCTCAGCAGTTTATTGTTGGGCTCATCCTCTTACAGGTGGAAAGCAAGTGGTATGTGAAAGTTTTAGAAATTTAATATCTGTTGGAGCAAAACCAATTGCCATTACAAATTGTCTAAATTTTGGAAGCCCTGAAAATGAAGAGAACATGGGTGAGTTTGTTGAATGTGTTCAGGGAATTGGAGAAGCAAGCTCTTATTTAAAATTTCCTGTAGTGTCTGGAAATGTTTCTTTCTATAATCAAACAAAGGACCAGGGAATAAAGCCCACTCCATCTATAGGAGGAGTTGGACTTATAAAAGATTATAATAAAATGATTACTATGAATTTTAAGGAAGTTGATAATGTTGTTTTAGTTATTGGTAAAACTGAAGGTCATATTGATCAAAGTTTATTTGCAAGAGTTATATTAGATGAAAAAAATGGGCCCCCACCAGAAATAAATCTTTTTAATGAAAAAAATAATGGAGAAACTCTTTTAAAATTAATTGATAGTAATTTAATTAAAAGCGCCCATGACATTTCTTTAGGTGGAATAATTACTGCCGTATCAAAAATGTGTATTAAAGGTAATAAAGGTATTAATCTAAAAAAGCCAAAATATTTAATCAATGAAATAGAATACTTCTTTGCAGAAGATCAAGGAAGATACATTGTTGAAATCAGTAATAAAGATCAAAAAAAAGTCCTAGATATATTAAATAAAAATGCAGTTCATTATGATGAGCTTGGAACAATCAATGAAAATATGCTATTTTTGAATGAAAAGACAAAAGTTACAATTGACGAATTAAAAGGGTTTAATACAAAGTGGTTGAAGGAATACATGAGTAACTAATGGCAATGAATTTGAATGAAATTGAGAATTTAATTAAAGAGGCTATGCCTGATGCTATTGTTGAAATACAAGACCTAGCTGGTGATGGAAATCACTACTCTGCAACTATAACCTCATCTCAATTTTCAGGTAAAAGTAAAATTGAACAACATAAGATGGTATACAATTCGTTAAAAGGAAGAATGGGTAACGAATTACATGCATTAGCAATAAAAACAAAGGAAAATTAAAATGGACCAAGAAACAAATGATTTAATTAAAAATGAAATTGAGAATAACGAAGTTTGCTTATTCATGAAAGGAACACCTGATGCACCACAATGTGGTTTCTCAATGGCTACTTCTAACATTTTAAAAGTTCTAGAAGTAAACTTCAAAGGGATAAACGTTTTAGCAGATCAAAAACTTAGAGAAGGTATCAAAGTTTATAGTGATTGGCCTACAATCCCCCAACTATATATTAAAAATGAATTTGTTGGTGGATGTGATATTGTAAAAGAAATGTTTGAAAGTGGTGAACTTGCTAAACTGCTTGAAGATAAAAATGTAAATTTTAAAGCTAAAAACTAATTATCTAGAATAATATTCAATAACTAGGTTAGGTTCCATAACAATTGGATAAGGAACTTCATCAAATTTTGGAGTTCTTACAAACTTAAGTTTTTTATTTTTTTCATCCATCTGAATATACTCTGGAGTTTCTCTTTCCTTGTTTGCAAGAGCAATATCAATAATAGCCAGTTGTTTAGACTTGTCTCTTATCTCAATTGAGTCTTCCTCTTTTACTAAATAACTTCCAATATTAACTTTTTTACCGTTAACTTTAACATGTCCATGATTAATTAGCTGTCTAGCTGAAAATATTGTTGTTGCAAATTTTGCTCTGTAAATTACTGCATCTAATCTTCTTTCAAGTAAACCTATTAAGTTTTCACCAGTATCACCTTTAAGCATTACAGCTTTTTTATAAATATTTCTAAACTGTCTTTCATTGATATTACCATAGTAGGCTTTTAGTTTTTGCTTAGCTTGTAACTGAATTCCATAATCTGAAGGCTTAGATGATCTAGTTTGGCCATGTTGTCCTGGTCCGTAAGCTCTAGTATTAAAAGGACTTTTCGGTCTTCCCCAAAGGTTAACCTTCAATCTTCTATCAACTTTATGTTTAGAGTTTAATCTTTTAGTCATTTAATAGAGGGGTTTATAAACCTACTCATTGTTTTGTCAATCAACGTTTTTTTCCTAAACTAGCAAATACACTTGATAAAATACGTGTTTCCTTTGAAGATAATTCCATCCTATAAAAAATATTTCTCAAGTTCTCAAGCATTATGGGTTTCTTTTCTTTAGGTTTGAAGAACCCAATATCTTCTAAATTTTTAATACACAAGTTGGACATTGATAATATGTCTTTTTTTGAGGCTGGCTTTACTTTTTTAGATTTTTTAAAACTAGAAACTTTTGAATTAATAACGCTGTGCACGACTTGAGCAATTATAATTAAACTGTGAGACAAATTCAGAGATTTAAAATCTGGGTTAGTTGGGATCTGAAGAGTATAATTTGCATAACTTATCTCATTATTTGAAAGTCCTGAGGCTTCAGATCCAAATAAAAAAGCCACTTTTTTTTTATAATCAATTTTCTTTAAATCTTCTAATTGGATATGTTTTATGTTTTTATTCCTAAACCTTGCTGAAGTGGCAATTACTAAATCAATTTTTTTTAATGCATGCTCAAGATTATCAAAGTTTTTACTGTTACCAATAATATTTTTTGCACCTACAGATGTAGCTAAAATTTTATCATTTGGATAGATGGGTTTAGGATCTACAACAATCATTTTTTGAAAATTAAAATTTTTTATAGCCCGCGCACATGCACCGATATTTTCTGAGAGCTGAGGTTTGTGCAAAATAAATGAAATATTATTTTTTGACATAATTAATCTATGCCGTGACTTCTATCATAATTTGAAATTTCAGATGTATCTAAATCTTTCAAATACTTTTTATCCGTTTGCCAAATACTAACTTTTAATGGGTAGCATTTTGCTACATCAGAGGAGTGTTCAGATCCACAATCTCCACCAGGACAAGCTGATAGAGCTCCTAGTAAATCAGTCTCTGCAAAAAATTCTAAATAATCACCTGGTCTTACTGGGCTTGCCTTCATAAAATATTGTTTTGTATCATTGGTAAATCCAGTTAACATAAAAACGTTCAAAACATCGTGAACTATTTTTTCAGCTTCATCAATTTTAAGTTTTTTTTCTATAACTAGAGCTCTAGTTAAATTTGAATGACAGCAGTAATGATAGTCATTGCCCGATAGAAGCTTTGACGTGTAAGGATCACACCTAGTCCCAATTACATCATGTACTGATCCACCATCTTCATCATAATCGTACCAATCTAACGTATCCCATGTGATAGTTGCTAAAGATCTAAGATAAGGAAAACTACTAAACATTTTATCCCCTACGGAAAGATGTGTTCCATAAAGAGCTCTTGTTTTTCCAGAATAAAATTTTTCATTTAAATTATTCAAATTAAAAAGATTTAAATCCCCTACTTGTGGCCCCTCAACACTTTCAATTCTAAAGAACTCACCTTTTTTTATTTGAAATGTTTTGGCGTCTCTTGGGGGAATTATAACTTCATTTTTTTTATTCAAATTTTTTCGCGCTAGATGTAAAATAGTTAAGTTTTTTTCTTCAATATTATTATTGGGATAACAAACCACTGGTTTTGCTCCAATTCTCTCACTAATATCAGAAGGTTTATTTGCAAACTTTTTAATCTTCATGCCTAAAGGCTAGCAGGAGCGTTATCTTTATATAGTTTGTAATCCAAGCTATCGATGAGTGCTTTAAAAGATGCATCAATGATATTTGGTGAAACTCCTATAGTAAACCAATTTAACCCATTAGAGTCTGTACTTTCAATACTAACCCTAGTTACCGCCTCAGTTCCTGTATTTAAAATTCTTACTTTATAATCGACTAATCTTAAATCTTTTAGGTATTCAGAATATTTATCAAGTTTATTTACGTTTTTTCTAATTGCGTTATCTAAAGCATTAACAGGACCATTTCCTTCTCCTTCACACAATATTTTTTGGCCATCTACTTCTAACTTTGCCTTTGCATGAGATATAATTTCTCCCGATTTATCTTTTTTAACAGAAACATCATATTCGTTAATTGATATATATCTTGGTATGTCACCCATCAATCTTCTTGCCAGCAATTCAAAAGAAGCATCTGCACCATCGTAACTATATCCTATAAATTCTCTATCTTTTACCTCCTCAAGAAGTTTTTTTATTTTAGGATCATTTTTCTCTACCTTGATACCTATAGAATTCAATCTAGACATAATATTAGACTGCCCTGATTGGTCTGAGACAACTATATTCCTTGAATTTCCTACCTCTTCAGGATTTATGTGTTCGTAAGTTTTTGGATCTTTTTGAACAGCAGAAACATGCATCCCTCCTTTGTGAGAAAAGGCAGATGCACCAACATAAGGTAAGTGTTTGTTAGGTTTTCGATTAAGTAATTCATCTAACAACCTTGAGCATTGTGTTAAATTTTTTAAGTTTTTACGTTTAATGTTTAGTTGATAATTTTCATAAAAATCTTTTTTTAAAAAAAAAGTTGGGATGAGAGATGTTAAGTTTGCATTACCACATCTTTCCCCTAATCCATTTATAGTTCCTTGGACTTGTCTCACACCAGCTTGAACTGCTGTTAAACTGTTTGCAACTGCATTTTCTGTGTCATTATGAGCATGAATTCCTAAATTTTTTCCCGGTATATGTTTTGCAACTTCCAAAATAATCTTTTCAATCTCATGAGGAAGTGTGCCTCCATTTGTATCACACAAAACAATCCATCTAGCTCCATTGTCATAGGCAGATTTTAAGCAAGCAAGTGCATAATCAGCATTTGCTTTATATCCATCAAAAAAATGTTCAGCATCAAACATGAATTCTTTGCCTGATTTAACAATATGTTTTGCGCTATCGCTGATGTTGGTAAGGTTTTCCTCATTTGAGATACCAAGGGCTACGTCAACTTGGAAATCCCAAGATTTTCCAAACAAACAAATTGATGAACTTTTGGAATTAATTAAAGAGGATAACATTGGGTCATTTTCAGCACTATGCTCTGATTTTTTTGTCATACCAAAAGCGGTTAAGTTAGCTGATTTAAAATTGTGATCTTTGTTAAAAAATTCTGTATCAGTTGGGTTTGCACCAGGCCAACCTCCTTCAATGTAATCAACACCAAGCTCATCTAAAGCAGAAGAAATTTTCTCTTTGTCATCAATTGAAAAATCAACACCTTGAGTTTGCGCTCCATCACGTAGAGTGGTATCGAATATATATAGCTGATCTTTACTCATTTAAATTTCCACGTCGTTTTACCATCTTTATCTTCTATTAAAACACCTTTGTCTAAAAGCTCGTCTCTAATTTTATCAGCTTCTTCATAGTTTTTATCTACTCTAGCTTTATTTCTTAATTCAATTTTCTCTAAAATTTGAGTTTCATTTATTGAAAGGTTATTTTTCTTAAATTCTAACCATTGATTTTGTGTTTCATTCAATAAACCTATAAATTTACATGCTGAAATAAATAAAGCTTTATCAATAGAATTGCCTTTTTGCGCTTTGTCATACAATTTATGAAGATTGGCAATATACCCTGGAGTATTTAAATCATCATAAAGTGGTTTAAGAGTCTCATCATCAATTTCTTCTACTTTATAATCCGATTCATACACTTTGTACCACTTATTAAGTGTATTTTGACAATCATTTAAAAGTTTGTCATTCCAATCTAAAGGTTGTTTGTAATGGGCACTCAAGATAGCTAATCTCAAAACTTGACCACTTACTTTATTTCTAAAATCTTTTATTTTTAAAATATTTCCTTGCGATTTAGCCATTTTTTCATTCGACATTGTTATAAATGCATTGTGTAACCAATAGTTTGCAAAAACTTTTGTGTCATTGGCACATCTCGATTGTGCAATTTCATTTTCATGGTGCGGAAATAATAAGTCTATACCTCCCCCATGAATATCAAATTCATTTCCAAGAAATTTTTTTGACATAGCGGAGCATTCTAAGTGCCAACCTGGCCTACCTTTTCCCCATGGAGACTCCCAAAAAGGTTCATCATCTTTAGAAGGTTTCCATAAAACAAAATCCTCTGAGTTTTTTTTATTATCGCTCACTTCAACTCTTGAACCAGCAATTAATTCATCAAGATTTTTATTTGAAAGTTTTCCATAATCTTTAAATTTATTTACTTCAAAATATACATGTTGATTTTCTTCATAAGCAAATTTCTTCTTTATCAGATCAGAAATCATTTCTATCATCAAATCAATATGTTCAGTTGCTTTAGGTTGATGCGTAGGAATATCACAATTTAAATAACTACAATCCTTTTGAAAACTTTTATTTACATTTTTGGTTAATTCAGAAATTGAAATATTTTTATCTTTTGATGAATTTATAATTTTATCATCAACATCAGTTATGTTTCTAACATAAATAACTTTTGGATATTTTTTTTTAAAAATTTTATAAAGAATATCAAAAACAACAATTGGTCTTGCATTACCAATATGGGGATCGTCATATACAGTCGGACCACAAACATACATTCTAATATTTTTTTCATCTATAGGAACAAATTTTTCTTTTTTGTTACTTAAATTATTAGTTAAAAAAATATCATTACTCATGATTTTAGGAATATACTTAAAAAATAGATTTGTGAATCTGGAATTATGCATACTGGAATTGGCTCCATTTTATGCATATTTTGTTTTCTTATAGTTTCGTATTTAGATCGATTCGGAGAATTTGGGTTAGCCATAGCTTCTTCTAATTCTTGATATTTTAATCCTAGTTGACCTTCGTCGGTTCTTCCGTCATCCCACAAACCATCTGTAGGAGCAGCTTCAATTATTTCTTTTAGAATTCCAAGTTCTTTTCCTAGTTCCCAAATTTGAGTTTTATTACAGTCTGCTATTGGTGAAATATCAACTCCGCCATCTCCATATTTAGTATAAAATCCTACACCAAAGTCCTCGACTTTATTTCCAGTTCCTACAACAATGCCTTTATTAGCTGCAGCTACTTGGTAAAGAGTTGTCATTCTTAATCTTGCTCTAGAATTTGCCATTCCGTGTTCGTTATCAAATTTAGATAAACTGGCACTAAAAGCTAGAAATAATTCATCTAAATTAATTGTATGTCCTTCAACATTTTTAAAATTTTTTACCAACCATTCTTGATGTTTTAAACTTAAATCATGTTGGTGCGATTTTTGTTTAATCGGCATGGACAAAACAATTGTTCTCAAACCTGTCATAGCACTTAAAGTACTTGATACTGAGGAGTCTATTCCGCCAGAGATACCTATAACTAAAGACTCTGCCTTAGATGGCATATTATTTGCATAGTCTTTAATCCAATTGGAAATAAATTTAACTTTTTCAGATGAATCCATGTTACTTAAATATTAATTTTTAATGATTTTGCAATGTTTTAAGATGCCGCTCTATTTGCATTTTTTGAATAAGAGCTATTCTTTTTGATCTCATCTGATATCAAAAAGGCTAATTCCAAAGCCTGATTTGAATTCAATCTAGGGTCACAATGGGTATGATATCTTGAAGACAGATCTTGCTCAGATATTTTTTGAGCACCTCCTATACATTCTGTTACATTTTGACCAGTAAGCTCAATATGAAGGCCTCCTGCATAGCTTCCTTCACTTTGATGACAAGCAAAAACATCTTTAACTTCTTTTAAGACTCTATTGAAAGGTCTTGTTTTAAAGCCGGTAACTGCTTGTATAGTATTCCCGTGACATGGATCACATGACCAAATAACATTAAGTCCTTCTTTTTTAATTGCTCGAACAAGTTTTGGTAAATGTTTTGAAACGTTATCTGCACCAAATCTTGAAATTAATGTAATCTTACCTTTCTCATTTTTTGGATTTATTCTATTACATAAATTGATTAGATCTTCAGCTTTTAAAGTTGGCCCACATTTTATTCCAATTGGATTCTCAATTCCTCTACAAAATTCGACATGGCCACCATCTAATTGCCTAGTTCTATCTCCAATCCAAACAAAGTGAGCTGAAGTATCATGATTCTCACCTGTGGTAGAGTCTGTTCTTGTCATAGATTCCTCAAAAGGTAACAATAATGCTTCATGTGAAGTCCAAAAATTAACAGTATATAATCTATTATTAAAGTCTGATGTAATTCCACATGCTCTCATAAAAGCTATAGCATCAGCAATTTTGTCTTCAAGATCTTTAAATTTTTTAGCTTGTGGACTTTTTTTAATGTAATCTAGATTCCACAAATGTACATTATTAAGATCTGCAAATCCTCCTTTTGAAAAAGCTCTTATAAGATTGAGCGTTGCAGCTGACTGAGAATAAGCTTTAAATAATCTTTTTGGATCAGGAATTCTTGCTTTCTCATTAAATTCCATTCCATTAATATTATCTCCTAGGTAACTTGGAAGCTCAACACCATTTTTATTTTCAACTGGTGAACTTCTGGGTTTAGAAAATTGACCAGCAATTCTTCCAAGTTTCACAACTGGTAAAGATGCTGAATATGTTAAAACTAATGACATTTGTAACATCAGTTTAAATGTGTCTCTAATATTATCTGGATTAAATTCAGCAAAACTTTCAGCGCAATCTCCACCTTGAAGAAGAAATGCTTTTCCATCAACAACATCAGCAAGTTGATTTTTCAAATGTCTAGTCTCACCTGCAAAAACTAATGGTGGAAATGTTCCAATCTTATCCAGAACAGTATCCAATTCTTTTTTATTTGGATACTCTGGAATATGTTTTACGGGATATTTTCTCCAACTGTTTTTCTTCCAATTTTTCATATACAACCTGAAAGTGTTTTAACAGAGTTTTTATTTTATTCAACAGTGACAGATTTTGCCAAATTTCTTGGCTTATCGATGTCATATCCTTTTTTAAGAGCTGAGAAATAGGCCAGTTTTTGAAGAGGTATAGTCAAAAGAAAAGGTAATAGGTCGTCATTTGTATTTTCAACTTCAATTGTTTCCCAAATATTCTCAGAAATAATTTCATCTTTACTTTTATTAGTAATTAATAAAACTTTTGCTCCTCTTGCTATTACTTCCTGCATGTTTGAAATAGTTTTTTTGTAATAGCTGTCTCTCGGAGCTAATACTACTACTGGCATTCCATCCTCAATCAATGCCAATGGACCGTGTTTCATTTCGCCAGCTGGATAACCTTCCGCATGAACATAAGATAATTCTTTCAGTTTTAAAGCACCCTCGAGTGCAATTGGATAAGAAAAACCTCTACCCAAAAACATTGAGCCTTTTGCTTCATTAAAAGTAGAAGATATAGCCTGAATATCATTATCTATTAATAAAGATTTTTCAATTAAATTTGGTAAGGTAAGTAAATCTTCAATTTTTTCTTTGTAATTTTTCTTATTAATTTCATTTCTTAAAGATCCTAATTTTAAGGCTAAAATATATAAAATTAATATCTGTCCTAAAAAAGCTTTTGTAGATGCAACACCAATTTCTGGGCCACAATGAATTGGTAGTACAAAATTAGCATCTCTTGCAATGGAACTTTCAATTACATTAACTACAGCACAAGTTTTCATATTATTTTTCTTACAAAGATTTAGTGCCGCGTATGTATCTGCTGTTTCTCCTGATTGCGAAACAAATATATATAAAGAGTCCTTTTTAAATCTATTATTTCGATACCTAAACTCTGATGCAATATCTATAGAGACATCTAGTTGAGTTAATTCTTCAAACCAATATTTAGCCATTATACAAGAGTGATAAGCAGTTCCACAACCTATTAAAGTAATTGAATTAATTTCACTTATTTTCCAAGGAAAATTGTAAATATTTATCTCTGAATTTGTTTTATCTATATACTCCTTAATACCAGTCTTAATAGTAATTGGTTGTTCTTCAATTTCCTTTGCCATAAAATGTTTAAAATCACCTTTTTCATAACTAGCCTCATTTGATGAAAGTTCTAAGATTTTTTTATTTATTTTTTTTCCATCTTCATTAAAAAAAAGAACTTGATCCTTTTTAATTATGCAAAATTCACCGTCATCAAGATAAGTTATTTTATTAGTCATTGCCTTTAGTGCATAAGAGTCTGAACCTAGATAATTTTCATTTGGTCCATAACCAACAGCTAAAGGTGAGCCTCTTCTGGCTCCAACTAATAGGTCAGGAATATCCTTAAAAACAATTCCTAAAGCGAAGCTACCATGAAGTTGTTTTAATGTTTTAGTTATAGCTTCTTCTAATTCGTCAGTTTTCAAATTTTCAGTAATTAGATGCACTATTACCTCAGTGTCTGTTTGAGACTTAAATATATGACCTTTAGTTGTTAAATATTTTTTTAATATTGTTGAGTTTTCAATGATTCCGTTATGAACAACAGACACATTGTGAGATGAATGTGGATGAGCATTAATATTGTTTGGTGCTCCGTGAGTAGCCCATCTAACATGACCAATTCCAATATTTCCTTTTAAATTTTTTAAATCAAAATTTTGTTCTAAAGTATTTACTCTACCTTCAGACTTCACTTCTTTTATCTCACCTTTAAAAAGAGTTGCTATCCCAGCAGAGTCATAACCTCTATATTCAAGCTTTTTTAGTGAATTAACGATACTTGCAGATACTGATTTATTACTTGAAATTCCTATAATACCACACATAATTTATTTTTTTCTCTTATAATTTTTGATTTCTGTTTGTAAAGATCTTGTTAAAGCCAAAGATTTTTTAGACACATTTTTTGTTATAACTGAACCTGCCCCCACAATACTTTCACTCTCAATTATAATTGGTGCGACTAGCGAAGAGTTAGATCCTATAAATACTTTATCTTTAATTTTTGTTTTACTTTTTTTAATACCATCATAGTTACAAGTTATCGTGCCAGCACCTACATTTACAGCTTTACCAATTTCTGTGTCACCAATGTAAGATAAATGGTTTACCTTTGATTTTTTACCTATTGTACTTTTCTTTACTTCAACAAAATTTCCTATTTTAGAACCCTCTTTCAGAATTGTTTCAGGTCTTATTCTTGCATAAGGGCCAATCTCAACTTTGTTTTCAATTTTACATGCTTCTAAATGTGAAAAAGATTTAATTGTAACACTGTTTCCAATTTTTACTTTTGGACCAAAAACAACATAAGGCTCAATAGAAACATTTTTTCCAATTTTTGTATCTTTACAAAAGAAAATTGTCTCAGGTCCTAACATTTTAACACCTGCTTTTAAAAATTTACTTCTTAACCTAATTTGAATTTTTTGTGAATTTAAAGGTTTCATTTAATTTTTGTTTACATTAAGTATATAACTTAATTAATTCACAAATTATTTCTTTAAAATACTTTTATAATGAAACAAAAATTCACTATTTTATTTGATCTAGATGGTACACTTGTTGATACAGCGCCAGATTTAATGCATGCCCATAATCATGTGATGAAAAAATTTGGTTATCCAACTAAATCTACAGATCAAATAAGAAATCTAGTTGGCAAAGGTGCGGGTGCAATGATTGGTAGATCTATTTGGGGTCAAGCTAAAAAAGAATTTAGCAAAGTGAATGATGAAAAAATTAAAAAAGAAATGGTGAGTGAGTTTGTGGATTTTTATGGAAAAAATATAATTAACGAAAGTACATTGATTAGTGGAGTTAAAGAGTTTTTGAAATGGTGTAGAAACGACAATATATCAATGGCTGTATGTACTAATAAGCAAGAGCATTTATCCAATGATCTATTAAAAAAAATTGGAATTTATGATTACTTTGAATATGTAGCTGGTTCAGATACTTTTGATTATTGTAAACCAGATCCTCGACATCTTACTTCAGTGGTTGAAATTTTGGATGGAGACTTAAAAAAAACAATAATGATTGGCGATAGCGAAACAGATGCGAATGCTGCAAAATCAGCAGAAATCCCAATGATTTTATTGGAGGATGGATATACTGAAAAAAATATTGATGAAATTTATCATAATCACTTAATAAAAGACTTTATCGGCATTGAAAAAATAATATCCAAATATCTTTAATATTGATTAATTTAATTTAACTATTAAAACAAAATATCTCAAAGGAGTTATTTTGTTATTACACACTGTTAAAGTTTATCCATCAAAAATTCATTTACCAAAGAAGAAACAGCTTGCATGGAAAATTGCTGAAATAGCAAGTGATAATGCAAAATTAAATAAGGACGCAATTGAAATGGTTATCAATAGAATTATTGATAACGCTTCTGTTGCTGTTGCTTCTTTAAATAGACGACCAGTTATCTCATCAAGAGAAATGGCTCTTAAACATTCAAGGAAAAATGGTGCAACATTGTTTGGTGTGAGGTCAAATTTAAAATTTGATTGTGAGTGGGCTGCTTGGTCAAATGGTACAGCCGTTAGAGAGCTCGATTTTCACGATACTTTTTTAGCAGCTGATTACAGTCATCCAGGTGACAATATTCCACCGATACTAGCTGTTGCACAACAAAATAAAAAAAGTGGTGTAGATCTTTTAAGAGGAATTATAACTGCCTACGAAGTTCAAGTAAATTTAGTTAAAGGTATTTGTTTGCATAAACATAAAGTTGACCATATTGCGCATTTAGGTCCAAGTGTAGCTGCAGGTTTAGGTTCAATGTTGAGACTTAATACAGAAACAATTTATCAAGCTGTTCAACAAGCTCTCCATACTACTGTATCCACAAGACAATCTAGAAAAGGTGAAATTTCAAGCTGGAAAGCATATGCCCCTGCTCATGCAGGTAAGCTTGCTATTGAGGCTGTCGACAGAGTTATGAGGGGAGAAGGAGCACCAAGTCCAATTTATGAGGGTGAGGATAGTGTAATAGCAAGAATATTAGATGGTAAAAATGCAAATTATAAAGTTCCGTTACCAAAAAAGGGTGAAAGTAAAAAAGCTATACTGGAAACTTACACAAAAGAATATTCTGCTGAATATCAATCCCAAGCATTAATCGATCTTGCAAAGAAATTAAAAACTAAAATACCAAACTTAAACTTAATTAAAAAAATCGATATTTATACTAGTCATCACACACACTATGTAATTGGAACTGGGGCTAATGATCCTCAAAAAATGGATCCAAATGCAAGTCGAGAGACTCTTGACCACTCTATTATGTATATATTTGCTGTTGCACTGGAAGATGGTGATTGGCACCATGTAAAATCTTATTCTAAATCGAGAGCAAATAAAAAAAGTACCATTAAAATTTGGAGATCAATAAAAACTTATGAAGATAAAAAATGGACAAAAAAATATCATGATCCTAACCCAAAAAAAAAGTCATTTGGTGCAAAAGTAGTTGTAACTTTAAATAATGGGCAAAAAATCACTGAGCAACTTGATAGAGCTGATGCGCATCCATATGGATCAAGACCTTTTAAAAGACAAAATTATATTAATAAATTTTTAACACTTACTGAAGGAATTCTTGATAAAAATGAAAGTAATCGTTTTATAAAGAATGTGCAAAATTTAAAAAATTTAAAATCTGGTCAATTGCATAAATTAAATTTGGAAATAAAAAAAAGTAAATTGAAAAGAAATCAAAAAAAAGGAATTTTTTAATGCATTTCATTGATAAAGAGCCAAGTCAAAAAAGAATAGATTTTGATCTAAAGTTGAAATCAAATAAAATTTTAAGAGTTCCAGGTGCATACAATCCCTTAACAGCAAAATTAATTGAAGAAATAGGTTATGATGCAGTTTATATTTCCGGAGGTGTGATGGCTAATGATTTGGGCTTTCCAGACATAGGACTTACAACCTTACAAGATGTAAGCACAAGATCTTACTTGATATCAAGAGTTACAAATCTTCCAACTATTGTAGATATTGATACAGGGTTTAAATCATGTAAAGAAACTATCGAAACATTCGAAGAATTTGGAATTACAGGAGTTCATTTAGAAGATCAGATAGAAAGAAAAAGATGCGGACATCTAGATAACAAAGAATTAATTTCCACAGAAGCAATGGTGAAAAAAATTAAAGAATGTGTTGCTGCTAAAAAAGATCCAAATTTTAAAATTATTGCCCGGTCTGATGCAAAAGATGTTGAAGGAATAGATAAAATGATTGAAAGATGCAAAGCATACATTGATGCAGGTGCAGAGATCATTTTTCCAGAGGCACTTCAAGATGAAAAAGATTTCGAGACAGTAAGGAAAGAGTTAAAATGCTATCTATTAGCTAACATGACAGAATTTGGAAAATCAAAGCTTTTTAATTACAAAGAATTAGAAAATTTAGGATTTAATATTGTCATTTATCCTGTAACTACACAAAGATTAGCAATGAAAAATGTGGAGGATGGATTAAGAGACATTTATGCAAGTGGACATCAGAACAACATAATAGATAAAATGCAATCTCGAAAAAGACTTTATGAGCTTGTTGAATATGAAAAGTATAATTCATTAGATGAAAAGATTTATAACTTTAGTACAGAAGGACACGAATAATGAGTGAAGATATCAAAAAAGGATTGCTTGGAATTGTAGTTGATGAAACTGAAGTTTCTAAAGTAATGCCAGAAATTAATTCCCTAACTTACAGAGGTTATGCTGCACAAGATTTATGTGAATACTGTAGATTTGAAGAAGTGGCTTACTTAATTTTAAATAAAGATTTACCAAATACTTTAGAGCTAAGAAAATTTGAAAAAGAGGAAAAAAATAACAGAGAGTTATCTAAAAATTTATATGAAATAATAAAACATATGCCAAAAAAATCCCATCCTATGGATGTAGCCAGAACTGCTGTAAGTGTAATGGGATTAGAAGATAAAGAGACACAAGACTCTTCTACTGAAGCAAATATGAGAAAGGCATTAAGAATTTTTGCAAAGACCCCTACTGCTTTAGCAGCGTTTTATAGAATTAGAAAAGGAAAAAAAATAATAAAACCAAAGAAAACTTTAACTTTTGCTGAAAACTTTTTTTATATGTGTTTTGGCAAAGTTCCACAAAAAGAAATTGTTAAAGCTTTTGATGTGTCACTAATTCTTTATGCTGAACATAGTTTTAATGTTTCAACATTTACTGCAAGAACTATAACAAGTAGCTTATCTGATATTCATGGAGCAATTACAGGAGCCATTGCTAGTTTAAAAGGACCGTTGCATGGTGGTGCAAATGAAGAGGTCATGCACATGATGAGTAAAATAAAAAAACCTGAGAATGCATTAAAATGGATTAATAATGCATTAAAAAACAAAGAAGTAGTTATGGGCTTTGGTCATAGAGTTTACAAATCAGGAGACTCTAGAGTTCCAACCATGAGACAATATTTTGGAAAAGTTGCTAAACTTAAGAAAGATAAAAAATTTGAGAAAATTTATGACATTGTTGAAAAAGTTATGATTAAAGAGAAAAATATTCATCCAAATGTTGATTACCCAACAGGACCCACTTATCATTTAATGGGATTTGATACTGATTTTTTTACACCAATATTTGTTATTTCAAGGATAACAGGTTGGTCTGCTCACATAATGGAGCAACATGCTGCTAATAAATTAATTAGACCTTTAGCAAGTTATAAAGGTAGCAAACACAGAAAAGTTTTGCAATTAAACCAAAGATAACTTAATTTTTTTGTATTTTAGCAAATCTATTATTGCAAATTATTTCGCATTTTAGATTATTTTCAAAAGTAAATTCATCTATGGCTTTTTTTACACCAGGGGCGTAGCTTAAATCATAATCATCACACAAAATAACTCCATCATTTTGAATTACCTCACTACAACAGTTTAAATCATTCATAACAGTTGAATAATCATGTCCACCATCAAGAAAAACATAATCAACCTTTGACATGTCTATATTTTTTAAAATTTTATTAGAGTTACCTTTTATAAGAGATACATTTTCCCTAAATTTTCTAAGCAAATCTTTTACAGCTTCGATACTATAAGGGTTTTGTCTTTTAATGTAATTGAAATAGATTGTTTTAAAAGGATTATTAAATTTAGTGTTCGGAATAACCTCATTCTTAGTTTCATGACCTTCATGAAACAAATCTACACCAATGTAATTAAAGTCATTTCCATGTATTGAACTAAGCAATTCGCATACATTACGAGCAGTAACTCCATGAAAAACACCAATTTCAAGAAAAACTTTTGGTTTTTTTTTAGAAATTTCTTCTAAAAAAAATTCTCCTACACCCTTTTGTTTTAAGCTAGTTTTGCGAAAATATTTTTGATATTTCAAATTAACTAAATGCTTCTACCCACGTACCTTGAGTGGATGCTTTAGAATATTCAGTTGCACGACCTTCAAAAAAGTTCATATGCTCAACTGCATTAAGCATAGTATCTAACCAGCCTAAAGGATTTTTATCCACATCATAAATAGCTTCTAAACCTAACTGATCTAGTCTTCTATTAGCTATAAATCGAATGTAATCCTTAACATCTTTTGCACTTAAACCTTCCATTGGACCCATTTCAAAAGCTAAATCAATAAAAGCGTCTTCGTGCTCAATGATTGTTCTGCAAGCTTCATAAATTTCTTTCTTTAACTTTGGTGTCCATATTTCAGGGTTTTCATTAATGAATTCTTTAAAAATTCTTATCATAGAATTACAGTGAAGTGTTTCATCTCTGACTGACCAAGTAACAATCTGACCCATACCTTTCATCTTGTTATGTCTTGGAAAATTTAACAAGATCGCAAAACTTGCAAATAACTGAAGTCCTTCAGTGAATGCACTAAATACAGCCACTGTTTTAGCAATATCTTCTTTTGAATTTACATTAAAGTTTTGCATATAATCGTATTTATCTTTCATTTCTTTATACTTCATGAAAGCAGAATATTCAGACTCTGGCATTCCAATAGTATCTAAAAGATGTGAGTAAGCTGCCACATGAACTGTTTCCATTGAAGCAAAAGCAGTCATCATCATTAAAACTTCAGTTGGTTTAAAAACTGTTGTGTAATGTCTCAAGTAACAATTATTTACCTCAACATCAGCTTGAGTAAAGAATCTAAAAATTTGTGTTAATAAATTTTTTTCTGATTGTGATAAGTTTTTTTGCCAATCTCTAACATCGTCTCCTAAAGGAACTTCTTCTGGTAACCAATGAATTCTTTGTTGAGTTAACCAAGCATCATAACACCAAGGATATCTAAATGGTTTATAAACAGGATTTTCTACTAATAATCCCATCTTTTTGGGATGGATAATTTCTTTTTTTTCAGGTTGTATAATTTCTGAGTTTATTTTTTCGGCTACTGACATGATAGACACTCCTCGTATTCGGTTTCTTCAGTTTTGGTTGATTTATTTTTGTAAACATTCGCCATAATATCAGTTGATTTTGCATCATTGATATTTTCAGCTCTTTGAATTGATTTTGATCTGCAATAATAAAGGCTCTTTAAACCTTTTTTCCAAGCATCAAAATGAATTTTATGAAGTTCTTTCTTATGAACATCCGCAGGTAAAAATAAATTTACTGATTGAGCTTGAGATATAAATGGAGTTCTGTCTCCACTTAACTCGATAATCCAATTTTGGTTCAACTCAAATGCTGTCTTAAAAACATCCTTCTCTAAATCAGTTAAGAAATCTAAATGAGATATTGAACCCTGATTAGTTGTAATACTTGACCAAGTTTCATCATCATTTTTGCCGTGGCTCTCTAAAATTTCCTCTAAATATCTATTTTTAACATTAAATGAACCAGATAAAGTTTTGTGTGTGTAACTATTAGCAGCAATAGGTTCTACTCCTGGTGATGCTCCACCACAAATAATAGAAATTGAAGCTGTTGGTGCTATTGCAGTTTTGTTGGAAAATCTCTCTTGATAACCATATTCTGCAGCATCAGGACATGCCCCTCTTTCTTCAGCTAAATCTTTAGAAGCTTGATTTACTTTTGCATCTATATCTTTAAATATTTTTTTGTTCCAAGATTTAGCCATTACAGACTCTAAAGGAATTCTGTTTTTTTGTAGAAAAGAATGGAAACCCATTACACCTAATCCAACACTTCTCTCTCTTTCAGCTGAGTACTTTGCGTCTTTAAATTGATCTGGAGCTTTGTTTATAAAGTCAGATAAAACATTATCTAAAAATCTCATAACATCATTAATCATGTTTGGATCATCTTTCCACTCATCATATTTTTCTAAGTTTAAAGATGATAAGCAACAAACTGCTGTTCTATCTCTACCATCTTTATCTATTCCTGTTGGTAAAGTAATTTCACTACATAGATTAGAAGTTTTAACAGTTAGATTTGCTAACTTGTGATGTTGAGGAATTTGTCTGTTAACGGTATCAATATAAATTATATATGGTTCACCAGTTTCAATTCTTGCCGTCAACAATCTTATCCATAAGTTTCTTGCAGAAATAGTTTGTTGGATTGTTCCATCTGCAGGACTTTTTAAAGCCCACTGTTCATCAGTTTCTACAGCTCTCATAAATGCATCTGAAACTAAAACACCATGATGTAAATTTAATGCTTTTCTATTTGGATCACCACCTGTTGGTCTTCTCATCTCTATAAATTCCTCTATTTCTGGATGATCAATTGGAAGATAACAAGCGGCAGACCCTCTTCTTAATGATCCTTGGCTAATTGCCATAGTCAACGAGTCCATAACTTTAATAAATGGAATTATTCCTGATGTCTTTCCAACTTTACCAATTTTTTCACCAATAGATCTTAAGTTACCCCAATAACTTCCGATGCCACCTCCTTTTGCAGCAAGCCAAACATTTTCACTCCATAAATCTAAAATGCCTCCTAAGCTATCTGATGCTTCATTTAAAAAACAAGAAATAGGTAATCCTCTTTTAGTTCCACCATTTGACAAAACTGGAGTTGCAGGCATAAACCAAAGGTTGCTTATGTAATTATAAATTCTTTGAGCATGAAGATTGTCATCAGCATATGAACTTGCAACTCTAGCAAATAAATCTTGAAAAGATTCGTTGTGACCAAGATATCTATCTTTTAAAGTTGCTTTACCAAAGTCAGTTAGGTTTACATCTTTTGAACGGTCAATCTTAATAATGATACCTTTGTCGTTTTGAAATAGTTCAGTTTCGTTATTTAATGAGAAAAGATCAGGTCTTTTGTCTTTTGAAACCTCGTTTACTTGAGGGCTATATTCAGAGACAGCTTTCTTTAGGGCCTGCGATAAAATTTTGTTCATAACTTTTATTATATTTTGTTTATTATACGAAAACAACTACATGTTGTAGGCGTTTTGAGTTAATATACTATATAAACAGCAAATCAACAGAACATTTATAGAACGTGACAAATTATTTATCAATAAAAAAAATTAAAAAATTGCAATTAATTAACATAAAAGGGGTAAGAAATTAACAAATGACACAAAATATTAAAATTGACCCCTACGGTTTCAGAGAATATGACGCGCGATGGTTGTATGAAGAAAACATAAATAAAGCAGGAATAGAGAATCTTGGAAAAGGTCTAGGAACACAAATAATTAATCACACACACAAAAATAATCCTACAGTTATAGTTGGTCATGATTATCGTTCTTATAGTGAGGAGATAAAAACTGCTCTAAAAAAAGGTTTAATATCAACTGGGTGTAACGTTGAAGATGTTGGATTGTCATTATCACCAATGGTTTATTTTGCACAATTTAATTTAAACTCTGATGCTGTTGCAATGGTAACTGCAAGTCACAATGAAAATGGGTGGACTGGAGTTAAGATGGGTATCAAAAAAGGATTAACTCATGCCCCAGAAGAAATGAAGGAATTAAAAGAAATAACATTAAATGAAAAATTTATATCAGGTCAAGGAAGTGAGAAACAAATTGAAAATTTCCAACAAGTTTACAAAGAAGATTTAATCAAAAGTAATAAAATTAATAAAAAAATAAAAGCTGTTGTTGCATGCGGTAATGGTACCGCAGGTATATTCGCTCCAGATATATTAAGAGGAATAGGTTGCGAAGTAATTGAACTAGATTGTAATTTAGACTGGACTTTTCCAAAATACAATCCTAACCCTGAGGATTTAGAGATGCTTCATGAAATAGCAAAATCTGTAAAAGAAAATAATGCAGATATAGGTTTTGGTTTTGATGGAGATGGTGACAGAGTTGGAGTGATTGACAACAAAGGTAACGAGATATTTTCAGATAAAATTGGTTTATTGATTGCTAGAAATTTATCAACAAAACATCAAAATTCAAAGTTTGTAGTAGATGTAAAATCTACAGGTTTATATGCAAAAGATAAAGTATTAGGAAAAAACAACTGCGATACGATTTATTGGAAAACGGGTCATTCTCATATTAAAAGAAAAGTTAATACAGAAAAAGCTTTGGCTGGGTTTGAAAAAAGTGGGCATTTCTTTTTTAATCAACCACTAGGTTATGGATACGATGATGGTATTAATTCTGCAATTCAGGTTTGTCATTTACTAAATAATCAAAATAAAGAAATGAGTGAAATTATTGATGAATTACCTATAACTTATCAATCACCTACTATGGCTCCTTTTTGTAAAGATGAAGAGAAATATCAAGTAGTTGAGGAATTAGTAAAACAGGTGGAAAAAGTTAAAAGTGATAAAATTAAAATAGATGATCAAATCATATCAGAGATTTTAACTGTAAATGGAATTAGATTTTCTTTTGAGGATGGTTCATGGGGTTTAATCAGAGCGTCATCTAATAAACCGTCATTAGTAGTTGTTACAGAGAGCCCAACCTCAGACAGTAGAAAGAAAAAAATCTTTGATTTTATTGATGATTTACTCCAAAAAACTGGAAAAATTGGAGATTATGACCAAAAGATTTAAAGGTTAATAAACATCATTTTCAACTAATAAGTGTTAATAAAATTGTAAAGAATCATTTAAAATTATTTTATGAGGTGATGGAGGGAGACTGAAGTCACCTCTTTTTTTTTGTGAGATTTATAAACCTTATTTTTCCTATATACCTAAATGATGGCAGATAAAAAAATAAGATCCGTTGCGAAAACTTTTTCTTGGAGGCTTTTTATTTTTATTTATTGGGTAATATTTGGCTACATTTATACCGGAACATTTGTGGGAGCTGGAATTTTAGGGGTTGGATCAATTATTCCACTTTTTTTCTATTACTTTCATGAGCGGATTTGGAACAAAGTTAAATGGGGCACCAATTAAATAAACTTTTTAAGTTTATCTGAGACTATTACTTTTTTGTTGTTGATATAATCCTCGTGATTTTTTTCTATATTTTTAAGTTCATATAAATAATTTACCATAACACCAAAAGATCTATTAAAACCAACCTCTGATACATTTGCATTTATATTTATATCCTCAACTATAGCTCCATTTCCTAGATGAAATCTTGTTACATCATTAATAGGTAATTGCTTATGGTTTTTTTCATTTATTAAATAGTGAGCTACTAATTTTAAAATAGCATCCTTATTAGATACAATTCTTGTATCACCAATTTTTAAATCTGGAGATTTTAAGAAAGATATATTTTCTAAAGGAATGTTTCCTAGAATATTTTTTATTTTGTTGTCTTCTAGATATGAAAACCAATCTCTAAAACCTGGAATGGGTGACAAAGTTCCAAAGTGTTTTATGTTAGGTAATTCTTCTTGGATTTCATAAACAACTCTTTTAATTAAAAAATTTCCTAAAGTAACTCTTGATAAACCTTCTTGGCAGTTACTTATAGAATAAAATGTTGCTGTATCATAATTTTTATTCCCAGTTGAGTGTGGTTTTGTAATTTCTTGTATCGATTTACCTAGACCATTTGTAAGTGCTACTTGAACAAATATTATGGGCTCATCTTCAAGTGCTGGATGAAAATATGAAAAAAATCTTCTATCCTCCCCTAGTCTTCTCTTAAGTTCATCCATATCTTTAATTTTGTGAACTCTCTCATATTTCATAATTTTTTCTAAAACTGCTGCTTTTGTATCCCAGGTAATTTTGGCTAATCTTAAAAACCCAGGATTAAACCAAGACTTAAATAATTCTCTTAAATCATCATCCAGAGGTTTTAATTCCGAATTCTCTTTTAATACTTTCAATAAATCTTCTCTTAATGAGACTATGGTAGAGATACCATTTGGAGCCATATTCATTCTTCTAAATAGTTCTCTTCTCTTTCCTTCAGATACTATGAATAAATTAAATAAATTTTTGTCGTTCTGAGTTTTTTGATAAGTTTCTATAGCTTCTGATACCTTCGTGTGATTAGGTTTAAATTTCTCGTTAATTTTTTTAAAAAAAGCTAGTTTATTTTCATGAGTAAGAGTTTGATATAAATCGGTAACATCTCTTGCAACAGTAATTCCAAAAGCAGCACCTTTATTAGATATTAAATCATCACATAATGACAGTATTGTTTCTAAATCATTCTTTTTAAGTTCCTTTTTCTTAAATAGCTTTTGACCTACATCGGCAATTGATGAGATGATATCTTTTAAGTTAAACATGTTTTTCATATCTAATTTATACTTAAATATTCATAAAAAGATCTTATTGAAACAATTATTAAAAATGAGCCAAAAATCTTACTCAATAAACTTTTGTTGATTTTATATACCGCTTTAGCACCTATCCGAGCCATTAACATCGTCACAGGCACAAAGACAATAAAACCTAATAAATTAATATAACCTAAACTAAAGGGAGTATTTACATTATTGACAATTTTACCACCAACTATCATTGTTGTGGTTCCTGTAACTGCAATTAAAAATCCAACTGCAGCGGCTGTCCCAATTGATTTTCTTATATCATAACCAAATGTTCTCATAAAAGGAACCATCAAAGATCCTCCACCAATACCAAGAGGAACTGAAATAAATCCTATAACAATTCCTGAGATATTTTTTACTATATTAGATATTTTTTTTGGATTTTCTAAAAGCTTATCTCTAATAAAGATAAAGAATAAACCAACAATAAATGCAAATATTGAAAAAAATAAAACTAAAGATGGTGTTTTTAAATTAACTGCTAAAAAAGTTCCAGCTATAACACCAAATAAAATGAAGATACCAAATGATTTAACCATCTTAAAATCCACAGCATCATATTCCATGTGTGTTTTAGTGGAAATTATTGAGGTTGGAATTATTATTGCTAAAGAAGTTCCAACCGAAAGATGCATTCTTGTAACGATATCAAAATCTAAAACTGTAAAAGCATAATATAAAGCTGGAACCATTATTATTCCTCCACCAACGCCCAATAAACCAGCCATAAAACCAGCTACTGCTGCAGCAATAGCTAACACGACTAATAAATTCATAATTTCATTAATATTTGAAATATCCATTATGTATTTGCCTGATTGGCTTTTTCATTATTTTGAACAATTGTCATTATATGTTTTGTTTTTTGAAAATCAGATTCACGAGCCATTAAATTATCGCTTAAATATCTTTTCCATTCCTTTGATCCTATTTGGCCATGGTATAAACCTACAGTGTGTCTCATTATATGATTTACTTTTGTTCCTAATTTAACTTCTTTTTCAACATATTCTAAAAGCTGCTCGGCTACTTGTTCTCTGGTGGGATTAATTTTTGTGTTAAAAATTTCTTTTTCAATTTCTACTAATGAATATGGATTTTGATATATAGATCTTCCAATCATTACACCATCACTGTGATTTAAATGATTATTAATTTCATCTATTTTAGAAATACCTCCATTTATAATTATTTCTAATTCAGGATTTTGTTTTTTAATTTCATAAACCATATTGTAATTAAGTTTTGGAATATTTAAATTTTGCTTTGGAGAAAGTCCTGTTAACATCGCCTTTCTAGCGTGTAAAATAAATGTTTTGGTCCCAGCATCCCTCATTTTGTGTATAAAATTATTTAAATACTCAAAGCTTTCTACATCATCAAATCCAATTCTAGTTTTAGCAGTTACTGGAATTTTACATGAATTAACCATAGCGCTTATACATTCTGCTACAAGATCAGGCTCTTTCATTAAGCAAGCACCAAACATATTTTTTTGAACCTTTTTGCTAGGACAACCTAAGTTAATATTAATTTCATCATACCCCATACCCTCTGCAATCTTTGCAACTTCAGCTAGCTCTTCTTTATTTGATCCACCTACCTGCAATGCTAGTGGTTTTTCTTCAGGACTATAAGATAATATTTTTTTTCTATCCCCATGTATTGCAGATTTTGTTGCAACCATCTCGCTATAAAGCATCACATTTTTACTCATTAATCTTAGGAAAAAACGATCATGTCTATCAGTACAATCCATCATTGGAGCAACTGAAATTTTTCTATTAATTTTATTATTAATATCCAAGAGGTTTACCCATTATTTTATCAGGAAGCCATGTAACTATCTCTGGAAAGATACACAAAATCAAAATAGCTAAAGCCATTATGATCATAAATGGTATTGAGCCTTTTAGAATTTCTGACAAACTAACATCTGGGGTAATTCCTTTAATTATATAAAGATTTAATCCAACAGGTGGAGTTATTAATCCTATCTCCATATTAATAGTAAATACAATTGCAAACCAATAAGGATCAAAACCTAATGTGGTAATTACGGGCAATAATATAGCAGAAGTCATAACGATAACTGCTACTGGAGGTAAAAAGAAACCAGCTATTAAAAGAAATATATTTATCAAAAGAAATACAACCCATTTGTTTGAACTGAGTTCAACCATGCTCTGGGCTAAGGACTGAGTTACATAAAGTTGTGAAAGTGTAAATGCAAAAAGATAAGAAGCTGCTATGATAAACATTATCATCACACTTTCTTTCATTGAGACTTTAACAATATTCCATATTTTTTTTGGCTGATAAATTTTGTAAACTATAGCGATTAATACAAAAACTAAGAATGCTCCAACACCTGATGCTTCAGATGGAGTTGCAACACCACCATATAAAACGTACAAAACACCTGCTATAATAGCTAAGAATGGGAGAACTCTAGGCAATACCTCAAGTTTTTCTCTTAACGTAGGAGGTGTTCTATTTCTTAAAGCCTTAGCTGCATCTTTATCAATAAAGTAACTATGAATAAGAGCCCAAATTGCAAACATACCTGCCAACATAAAGCCAGGTACTAATCCACATAAGAATAGTCTACCAATCGATGTACCGGTTGCAATTCCATAAACTATTAAAACTATACTTGGAGGAATTAAAACTCCCAATGTGCCACCTGCTGCTATGGTGCCTGTAGCAATTTGATCAGAATAACCTCTTTTTCTCATCTCTGGTATCCCCATCGTTCCAATCGCTGCACATGTAGCTGGACTAGATCCACTTAAAGCTGCAAAAATTGAACAGGCGCCAATATTAGAAATAACTAAACCTCCAGGAAGCCTCCACAACCATCTATCCAAACCAGTATATAAATCTTTTCCTGCTGGAGAATTAGCTACTGCCATACCCATTAAAATAAACATTGGTATTGAAAGTAAGACAAATGAATTTAATCCTGCATAAAACGTTTCTGCAAAAACGTCTAACATTTGAAAACCTTCAAATGATACTAAGAGAACTATTGATACAAAACTTAAACCAAACGCAATTGGAATTCCTGAAAAAAGAACTATTAAAGTAAAAACTGCAACAATTATAGCTATTATTAATGGGTCCATTTTTTTAGCCTGCCTCGTCAGTTAACTTAATAATTTCTGCAATGTACTGAAGTATCATTAAAATAGCTCCAATCATCATTGATGAGTAAGGTATCCATAGTGGAGGATCCCAAACTGTTCCGGTTGAATAATTTTTAGTAAATGCCTCTTCAACCATTAAGAAGCCAAAATAAAATAGAATTAAAAAAAATAGTAAACTCAATAACGATGTAAAAATTTTTAATCTTAGAACGTTTTTTGAAGACAAAAAGTCATATATCCATTCCATACTAACATGTGCTTTTTCACTTAAAACATAAGCACTACCAATGAAAGTAGATGCAACTAGTAACATTGTTACTAGCTCAGTTTGCCATGTTATTGCTCTTTGAAAAAAATACCTTTCGAATACTAATTCGACAATTACAAGAATTGATAAAAGCAAAGCCAGAACAGCAAAAGCTCCACAAGCTTTAGCTGTAAAATCACAGAATTTTAAATATTTATTTTTCATAAAAAAAAACCCCTACTTATTTTTGATAAATAGGGGTTCTTTATATATTACTTTATTTAACTGCCAAAGCCATTTCCATTAGTTTATCTCCACCTGGAACTTTCTCAGCAAAAGCTTTATGAGAAGATTTCTTTGCAATCTCTACCCATGCAGCATGATCTTTCTCATCCATGTAGACTAATTTAACGCCTGCAGCTTTATATGCATCCTCAAACTTTTTATCTAAATTCTCAACTTGAGCTGTCATATATTTTTCAGCTACTTTACCAGCAGCCATAAGTGCTTTTTGTTGTTTTGAATTTAAAGCATCATATGATTTTTTAGACATTAGAATTGGTTCATACATAAACCATAATCCAAATTTTCCTGGAGGTGTTGCGCAAGTTACTTGCTCATAAATTTTATAACTTACAAAACTTCCTGAGCTAGTATTTGCACCTGTTAAGACACCTGTTTGTAATCCAGTGTAAATTTCAGATGAAGGCATACTTTGAATACCTGCACCAGCTGCTTCTAACATTTGGTTAAAAGCTTTCCCTGCAGCTCTCATAACCTGTCCTTTTGCATCGCTTGGATTTTTAATACATTGAGACTTAGAAGCAAATCCACCTCCTAACCAAGCATCAGATAAAACAACTACACCTGCATCAGTTATAATTCTTTTAATTTCAGTCATCATAGGACCTTTATTAAATCTTAATGCGTGATCATGATTTTTTACAGTTCCTGGCATTAAAGTTGCATCAAATTCTGGATGGAATTTAGAAGCATACGCTAAAGGAAATGCAGAAATATCCAATTGACCAGTTGTCATTGGTTTCCACTGTTCTTTTGGTTTGTATAAAGATTTCGCTGGGTAGATTCTTATATCTATTCCAACATTAGCTTTTTTAACTTCATCAGCAATTATTTGAACCATTTCGTGTCTAGGGTCAAATGAACCGTCAGCTCTTGGAGTTCCTGGCCATTGGTGACTTGCTTTTAAAGTTACGGCATAAGCAGAACCAATTAAAGTGAACGCAAGAACAAATGAAGTTAAACATAAAGATATTTTTTTTAACATTTAATTCTCCCTCTATTGTTATTTATGATAGTTGTATTAAAATGAAGATATCGCTAAGAGTCAAGTTAACAAAAAATACAATTAATTTTTAATACTAATTATGGATGGACCACTTAAAAACTTATTAGTAGTTGATTTAACAAGAGTTTTAGTCGGACCATATTGCACGATGATTTTATCAGATTTGGGTGCAAGGGTAATAAAAGTTGAGGCTCCTGAAATAGGTGATGACTCTAGAAAATTTGGTCCTTTTGTTGAGAATTACTCTGCCTATTTTATGTCTCTCAATAGGGGAAAAGAAAGCATAGCTTTAAATTTAAAAAATTTAGATGATAAAAAAATATTTGATAAAATTTTATCTAAAGCAGATATCTTAGTTGAGAATTTTAAACCAGGAACCTTAAATAAATGGGGATACGGTTGGCAAGAAGTTAGTAAAAAGTTTCCTAAATTAATTTATGCTTCAGCATCTGGTTTTGGACAAACAGGTCCCTTAAAAGAATTACCCGCGTATGATATGGTGGTTCAAGGAATGGGTGGATTGATGAGTGTAACCGGTCAACCAAATTCAGAACCTACAAGAGTTGGTACTTCAATTGGTGATATTACAGCTGGCTTGTTCACGGCAATAGGTATCAATGCAGCCTTATATGACAGACAAAAAACTGGTAAAGGGATGTATATAGATGTTTCAATGCTTGACTGTCAAATTGCAATTCTTGAAAATGCAATTGCAAGATATTTATCTAAAAATGAAATACCAAAACCAATGGGCTCAAGGCATCCTTCTATAGCTCCGTTTGAAGCATTTAAAACCAAAGACAGTTATATAATCATTGCTGCTGGTAATGATAAATTATTTGAAAAGCTTTGTAACATTTTAGAAGTTCCTGAAATGTTTAGTGATGAAAAATTTAACTCAAATTCTTCCAGGGCAAAACATATGGATGAACTTAAAACAATTCTAGAAAATAAACTTTCTGCAAAATCAACAAATGAATGGGTTAGTCAAATGGAGAAAGATAAAATTCCATGTGGTCCTATATTTAATATTAAAGAAGCAGTTGAAAATCCTCAAGTTGAAGCAAGAAATATGATTGTAAAAGCTTATCACAAAGTAATAGGAGATTTTAAGTTGGCAGGAAATCCAATTAAAATGTCTACGTATGATGATCCTGATAAAAGAGGTGACATCCCTGATTTAGATGAGCACAGAGAAAAAATAATTAAGGAATTTGTAAATTAAAATTTATTGATCTTCTTGACCGTTTTCTTGAGTTGGCTCTTCACTATTTGAAACTTCGTCTAATGATACTTCGCCTTCTTCATTCATAGTTTCTTCGCCAACTGAACTATCAATATCAGCTTTAGCAGTTTCAGATAATTCTGCTAAATCTTCTTTTGTAACTTGAATTTTTTCTGGAGTTTTTCTTGCTCTTTTTGATGGAAGAATTGGGGTTCCACTTTTAGAAATTTCTCCTTTGTATAAGTTTTCAAAATCATCACCTATATCTTCATCATCCTCTGCAGTGTCATCAACTTGTTCGACGTGTTTTCTAAGTTTATAAACAGCACTATCAGTTAAATCAGATACTTGAATTTTTTCTTCTGCAATTTCTCTTAACGAAATAACTGTATTTTTATCATTATCTCTATCAATTGTTGGTTCTATACCAGCATTTAATTGAGTGGCTCTTTCTTTAGCTACTAATACTAATTCATAGGGGCTATCTACTTTATCGATGCAGTCTTCTACAGTTACTCTTGCCATGCGCAATATCTATACAGTGGACCCTATAAAATCAAGCAGTTTTTTATATATATTTTGGATTTAGCTTACTTCTAACTAAATAAAGCAGAATTATTGAGGTCAAAATATAGGCACCTGAAACAATAGCTATTTGCTCAATTGAAAATTTAATATCTATAAGAATACCAAATAATGCTGTTCCAAAAGCAGTAGCAAATACCATTAAAGCTGTTGTGAGAGCTTTAATAGATCCAATATGCTTAACACCATAAATTTCAGCCCATGTAGATGATCCTAAAACATTAGCTAGGCCGTTAGTAATACCTAACAAACCAAAGAAAAAAAATGACGAAATCTCAACATCAAAATAAAAAAGGACTACAGTTGAAAAAAATAGAGGAACGTTCATATAAATTAATAATTTTCTGCTAGTAAATTTATCAATCAAGAAACCTGAAATAAATAATGTTACCACAGATAATATTGAATAAACCATGAAGGATTGTGCAATTACATATGGTCCCCAATCTTTCGAGCTTGTTATAAAAGATTGGTAAACAAATGTACCTGTTGCAATCCATGGCATAGCTAGCATAGTCATACAAACAATATAAAATCTATAATCTTTTAAAACTTCTATTCTTTTCCATTGTTTTATTGGTTTAGTGATGACTTCATTATTGCTATCTTCTCTGGTATCAAGTTTAACTTCTTTGACTAAAAAATATGTAGCAATTGGTAAAACTATAATTACTAAAATAGAAATAGAAACCCAAATATCTCTCCAGTGAATAAATGTAAGTAAAAAAACAATTAGAACAGGCAAAATAAATTCTGCTAAAGATAAACCTAACCAGCCTGTGCTTAAAGCTCTACCTCTATTTTTTTCAAAAAATCGAGAAATTGTTGTTGTTGCAGTATGGCTTGATAAACCTTGGCCTGATAATCGCATTAAAAAAATTCCAATAAATAAAAAAATAACAGAGGAAATTTTAGAAAATATGAAACAAGAAATTGATAGAAATATAATTACATAAGATGCAAATTTTAAAATATTAACGTCATCTATTTTTTTTCCAATCCAAACTAAAACAATACTACTTAATAGTGTTGCAGATGCATAGATTGAGCCAAATTGTCCGTGTGTAATAGATAAAGCTTCCCTAATACTTTGATTAAATAAACCAAGAAAAAAACTCTGTCCAAAACTTGAAAAAAATGTAAAGATAAATCCAAATATAATTACTTTTAAACTTAAACTTTTAAACATAGATAAAAATTATGACTTTTAATGTTGCTTTCATAGGTCTTGGAGTTATGGGCTACCCAATGGCTGGATATATATCAAAAGCCGGACACAATGTAACTGTTTTTAATCGAACTAAATCAAAAGCAGAAAAATGGATTGGTGAATACAAAGGTAAAATGGCTGATACTCCAGCTAAGGCTGCAGATGGTGCTGACTTTATTTTTACTTGCGTTGGAAATGATAATGATCTTAGAGAAGTATCATTAGGGGATAATGGATTATTTAATACAGCTAAAAAGGGTTCTGTTTATATTGATAATTCAACTGTATCTGCAGAAATTTCTAGAGAACTTTACAAAGCAGCAAAAGACAAAGATTTTGATTTTTTAGACGCACCTATTTCTGGTGGTCAAGCAGGAGCTGAGGGTGGAATATTAACAGTAATGGTTGGTGGTGATGAAGGCACATTTAAAAAAGCACAACCGGTTATCGATTGTTACAGTCAAAAAGTTAAATTAATTGGACCTTCCGGTAGTGGACAGCTAACTAAAATGATGAACCAAATGTGTATAGCTGGAACTGTTCAAGGATTGTCTGAAGCTATTAACTTTGGAATTAATGCTGGATTAGATATGGATAAAGTTATGGAAACTATTTCAAAGGGTGCAGCTCAGTCTTGGCAAATGGAAAACAGATATAGAACAATGACAGATGATAAGTTTGATTATGGTTTTGCTGTTGATTGGATGAGAAAAGATTTAGCAATAGTTATTGAGGAAGCTAAGAGAAATGGTTCACCTGTACCCATCACAGAAATTGTGGATGGTTATTATTCTAAAGTTCAAGAAATGGGTGGTAATCGTTGGGACAGCTCAAGCTTAATAGCCCTCTTAAAAAAGAAAAAATAATTTGTGACTGATACTGTTCCTTATTACGAGGACTTTGTAGAGATCAAAAAGAAAATTTGGTCAATGTTGAACAATGCTGTCAAAGACAGAAGTTCTCAGTTTAGAATTCCGGTTTTTTCATGTGGAAACAATGACAACATTGAAAGTAGAATTGTAGTTTTAAGAAAATCAGACGAAAATAATAATATAGTCCAATTTCATAGTGATATTAGATCTGATAAAATAGAAATTTTAAAAAAAAATCCTAAAGCATCTTTTCTGTTTTACGATAAAGAATTAAAAATCCAAGTAAGATTGAAGGTAGAAGCAATTATTAATCACGATAATGATGTTACAAAACAATCTTGGGAAAAAACTCAACATATAAGTAGAAAATGTTATTTAGTTGATAATGGTCCTGGCACTATTTCAGATGAACCAACTTCTGGTCTAAAACCTGAGCTTGATAATTTTGATTACACAAAAGAAGAAAGTGAGGAAGGTTATAAAAATTTTACTGTTATACAGTGTAAAATTAAGTCTATTGAATGGCTATATTTAGCAGCCAAAGGTCACCGAAGAGCCAGATTTGATTTAGAAAACAATAAAGATAATTGGCTAGTTCCTTAATTATTTGTTTTTTATTGAGACAATTTGTAAAAGAAAATTGTATTATCCCGTGCTAGATTATTAATTTAAAAGGAGGAAATGATGAAAGCATACATAATGGGAAACTACACTGAAAAAGCATTTCAGGGTTTTTTAAAAGATCCTAAAACTGACAGAAAAGCAGTTGTAGAACAATTAACAAAAGCTATGGGTGGAACAATGCATAGTATGGATATCGTGCGTGGTTCATATGATTTTGTAGTTGTTAATGAATTAAATACATTTGAGGATTTTGCAGCGGTTAAGCTTGTTGTAGAAGCTTCAGGTGCAGTTAAGAACTTAACTATGTTAGAGGCTATTGATTTTAATAAAGCCACAACTAGAGCAAGTGAAGTTGCTTCAGGTGCTTACAAGGCTCCAGGACAATAGTTAAGATCAATTATTTTTTGTCGTTATCGACAACTAAGCAGATTTCTGATTTAGTCAGAAATCTGCGACCTGTTCCATTGTCTAATGAGAACATGCCACCTATTCCTTTAACAGCATCAATAGTTAAATCTGTATGTTTCCACTTTTCATATTGATCACCATTCATATAAAAAGGAACACCACCTATTTCACCTAATTTAACGTCATTATCTCCTAGAGGAAACTCACCTTCCTGAAAACACATTGGTGCACTACCATCACAGCAGCCTCCAGATTGATGAAACATTAATTTTTCACCATATTTACCCTGAAGTTCAGATAACAAATTTAACGCTGAATTAGTTGCAGATACTTTCATTTTTAAAGTCCGGCCCATGATTTAGAATCATGGGCCAGTATATATTATTTATTAAAAGAAGCCTAATTTTTGCTCAGCATAAGAAACATGCAAGTTCTTATTCTGTCTGTAATGATTAAGCATCATTTTATGAGTTTCTCTTCCTACACCTGATTGTTTGTAACCACCAAACGGAGAGTGAGCTGGATAAGCATGATAACAATTTGTCCATACTATTCCTGCTTGTATTGCTCTACCCATTCTGTATGCAATATTTCCATTTCTAGTCCAAACACCTGCACCTAAACCATAAAGTGTATCATTAGCAATTTCTAATGCCTCTGCTTCATCTTTAAATTTAATTACAGATACAACAGGTCCAAAAATTTCCTCTTGAGAAATTCTCATTGAGTTGTCAGCTTCAAAAATAGTTGGTTGGATATAGTTTCCTTTTTCCAAACCGCTATTTAATTTACCAACATCTCCTCCTGCAAGAACTTTAGCACCTTCTTTTTTACCAAGATCTAGATATGATTTGATTTTTTCCATTTGCTCAACCGAAGCTTGAGCTCCAATCATTGTTTCCATTTTTAATGGATTATCTTGGATAACAGCTTTTGTTCTAGCAATACATTTTTCCATGAATTTATCATAAATAGATTCTTGGACTAATGCTCTACTTGGACAAGTACAAACCTCACCCTGGTTTAAGTTGAACATTACAAAACCTTCAACACACTTATCTAAGAAATCATCATCTTTATCCATGATGTCCTCAAAGAAAATGTTAGGAGATTTTCCACCTAACTCAAGTGTAATTGGAATAATGTTTTGTGCAGCATACTGCATGATCAGTCTTCCAGTTGTAGTTTCCCCAGTAAATGCAACTTTAGCAACTCTTTTTGATGAAGCTAAAGGTTTTCCTGCTTCTAAACCAAAACCACTAACAATGTTTACAACTCCTGGAGGTAATAAATCCCCAATTAATTCCATCATAACCATAATTGATGCTGGGGTTTGTTCTGCTGGTTTAAGAACTGAACAATTTCCGGCAGCTAAAGCTGGAGCTAATTTCCACGTAGCCATTAATAATGGGAAGTTCCACGGTACTATTTGAGCTACAACTCCCAAAGGCTCAGGGATATTGTAAGAGTATTGAGAATTACTTATTTCAGCAACAGATCCTTCTTCTGCTCTAATTACTCCAGCAAAATATCTCCAGTGATCAATAACTAAAGCTATGTCTGCAGCCATACATTCTCTAATTGGTTTACCGTTGTCTAAGCATTCAGCAACTGCAAGCATGTCTTTATTTTGCTCAAGAACATCTGCTATTTTGTTAAGGATAACTGATCTTGTTGTAATATCTGTTTTCCCCCATTCTGGAAAAGCTGCATGTGCTGCATCTAATGCTGCTTCAACATCTTTTTCATTTGATCTAGCAACAGAACAGATAATTTCATTTGATATCGGACTTGGATTATCAAAATATTTGCCCGATAGAGGCTCTACAAATTTCCCATTAATGTAGTTTCCATATTTTGCTTTATAAGGAAAATCTACTTTTAAATGAGATGTGTCTAGAGCTGATGACACCTTTAATGCTTCTGCACTCATTTTTTTTACTCCTCTTGTTTTATTAGACTTGATATTATTAGATCTTCTAGATTTTTTTAAAGGTTTCTTAGTCGCAGACTTTTTTGTCCTAACTTTTTTTGTCTTAACCTTTTTTTTAGTTTTTATTTTTCTAGAAGTTTTGACTAATTTCTTTTTTTTCTTTTTGGTTTTTTTAATTTTCTTAACCATTTATATAAATGAAATTAAAAACCTATTAAAAGGACTTGTAAACAAAACAATTGTGTCTTCAATCCTTGGTTGTATTTATTATCTTGTTAAATAATGATAAAATTATTTAATTTCTAATTACCTATTTTGGACAATTTTTTTTTTAATTTTTTAGAAAGTCTGGAGAACCATTCTTTTTCTTTTCCTGAATCAGGTAATACTTCTCCGTACTCGATCATTTGAGATGGAGGTAAATCAATAATATAAACCCAAACTTGGGTTTTATCTAATTTAGAATTTTTAATTAAAGTATCTCTTAGATCGGATATTAATTTATCTTTAATTTTTTTTGGTCTACCAGCTCTAATTTGACCAAGTAAAAATAATGAAGGCTCTTTAATTTTTTTGCCTCCCATGAAATGATTATTTTTTTTTGTTTTATTAAATATTACTTGAGCAAAATAAGTATTTGCTCCAGTTACAAGATTATGAACCTTAGTAATTCCCTCTGCTAAATTTTTTTGCTCTTTAGAACTTAAATTAAAATTTGAATTAGTGACGATATAAGTTGGCATAAAAATTAAAATATAGATTTTGAATATTTCTTCCAGTTATTCTGGTAATGCTTTGTATTTTCAACTATAGCTTTTTTTTCATCCTCAGTTACTTCTCTTATAACTTTACCAGGTGAGCCAACTACTAATGAGTTGTCAGGTATTTCCTTATTTTCTGTTATTAAAGCTTTAGCTCCAATGATGCAGTTTTTTCCAATTTTAGCTTTGTTAAGAATAACAGCGCCAATACCAATCAAACTATTATCACCAATAGTACATCCATGAAGCATAACCATATGACCTATAGTTACATCTTTACCAACTTTTAATGGACAACCTGGGTCGGTATGTAAAACACTTCCATCTTGAATGTTTGATCCTTCGCCTATAAATATATTTTCAACATCCCCTCTTAAGACTGCATTAAACCAAATACTTGTATTTTTCTCTAAAGTAACATCACCTATTATTATTGCATTAGGTGCAACCCAATTTTCGCCAGAATTTTTTGGTTTTTTATCTTTTAAATCGTAAAACATAATTTATATATTACTACATTATGCCTATACAAACTCCAATATGTGATTTTGGTAAAAAAGCTGTCCCATTTGAACTTAAATCAACTGATGAAAAAATTTTAAAACTTGATGACATAAAAGGTGAAAATGGAACTTTAATAATGTTTATCTGTAACCATTGTCCATATGTAAAGGCAGTTACAAAAGATATCGTTGAAGATTGTAATAATTTAAAAAAAATTGGAATAAACTCAATTGCGATTTGCTCTAATGATGCAATTAACTATCCTGAAGATTCATTTGAAAATATGATTAAGTTTGCTAATGAAAATAACTTTAGTTTTCCATATTTAACTGATGAAACACAAGAAGTAGCTAAAGCTTATGATGCTGTGTGCACGCCTGATTTCTTTGGGTACAATAAAAATTTAGAGCTCCAATATAGAGGTAGAATGCGGGAATTAAAAAAACTTATTCCAGTGAGAAGTGGTGAGAGTGATCTATTACAAGCAATGAAACAAATTGCAGAAACAGGCAAAGGTCCAGAGGAACAAATTCCAAGTGCTGGTTGTGGCATTAAGTGGAAATTTGATTAATGTATTTAATCGTTACCAGAACTTTTCCACCTGAACTTGGTGGAATGCAAAGTTTAATGTGGGGTTTATCAAGAGAATTATCAAAAAACTTTATGGTTAAAGTTTTTGCAGATTATATTGAGGGGCACAAAGACTTTGACAACCAAGCTTCTTTTTCGATTGAAAGAGTTGGAGGAATAAAACTCTTAAGAAAATATAGAAAAGCACAATTAATTAATGAATTTATTAAGGATAACAAGATAGAGGGAATTATTGCTGATCATTGGAAGAGCTTGGAACTAATCAAATCATCAAAAAAAAAATATTGTCTAATTCATAGTAAAGAAATTAATCATCAAAAAGGTTCAAGTTTAAATAAAAGAGTTTTAAATGTTTTAAATAATGTTGAGAAAGTAATTGCTAATTCACAATTTACAAAAAATTTAGCAACTGAGTGTGGTGTTAATGAGAATAATATTATTGTGATCAATCCTGGAATAGATCCAGCTAAAGAATTAGAGAGAAAAACTATGAATAAAGTTGAGAGTTTACTTAAAGTAAAAACACCACGTTTAATTACGGTTTCAAGATTTGATAAAAGAAAAAATCATGAAAAAGTAATCATGGCTTTAAGAAATTTAAAACAAATTTATCCTGATATAGTTTACATTTGTATTGGTTATGGTGAAGAGGAAGAAAATATAAAAAATCTTGTCAAAGAATTAGATTTAGAGGGTCAGGTTATGTTTTTTAAGGATATAACTAATGATTTAAAAAATGCTTTAATTGCAAAATCTAATGTATTTGTGATGCCTTCTATAATTCACAAAACATCAGTTGAAGGATTTGGAATTGCCTATGTAGAGGCTGCTCAATATGGAATTCCTTCAATTGGTGGAAAAGATGGTGGTGCAGCAGATGCAATTGAGCATGAAAAAACAGGTCTAATATGTGATGGCAATAATTTAGATGATGTTTACTCATCTATAAATTCAATTCTAGAGAATAAAAAATATCTAGAGTATGGAAAATATGCAAAAGAATTTGTGACTAAATTCGAGTGGACTAAAATTATCGAAGATTATAAAAAAATTTTAAATTAATTTTTTTTAAATGTTTTGTACATGTGCCAAATTACAATAAATGCTGTTGTAAGTAGAATACATAGTGTCAAAGTTCTGTCCCATAAAAATTCCCAAGATCCATTACTTAATAATAAAGATCTTCTTAAATTTTCCTCCATTAGTCCCCCAAGAACAAAAGCTAAAATTAGCGGTGGCATAGGAAAATCATATAAGCGCAAAAAAGTTGCAACTACTGCAATTCCAATCATTAAATAAATGTCAAAATTATTAAAAGACATTACATAAATACCAGTGATTGAGAAAAATAAAATTAAAGGAATTAAATAATTTTTTGGTACAGCAAGAATTCTAGCAATGTACGGTATAAGGGGTAAATTTAAAATTAATAGGATAACCATCCCTATATACATGGACATAATAATTGACCAAAAAATTTCAGGATTAGTCATATAGAGTCTTGGTCCTGGTTGAACACCAAATCCTAGGAGAGCACCTAACATCACTGCTGTTGTTCCACTTCCTGGAATACCTAAAGTGAGCATAGGTACAAATGAACCTGAGCATGCAGCATTATTTGCTGTTTCTGGTGCAGATAGTCCATTCACACTCCCTTTACCAAACTTCTGTTTTTCATCATCATTGACTAAATTTCTTTCCATTCCATAAGCTAAAAATGATGCAATGGTTGCTCCAGCCCCAGGCAAAACACCTATTAAAAAACCAATTACTGAAGATCGAGGAATTGTTTTGTACATTTTTTTTCTATCTTCTTTTTCAATTTTTATTGAACCTAATTCAGTTAAAGAAACTTGTTTAGCAGCAGCGGTTGGATCATTTCTTTTTAAAATAATTGTCAAAGCTTCGCTCATTGCAAATGTCGCCATTACAACTAAAACAAAACTGATACCATCTGTTAAATTCATGTTATCAAAAGTAAATCTAGTAATATCAGATAGGCTGTCTTGACCAACTGAAGCTAACATCAAACCAAGCACTACCATCATCATTGCTTTTAAGAACTGTCCCTTAGATGAAAATGCAGCGATTGCAGTTAGACCTAAAATCATCAAAGCAAAATAGTCTGGAGATCTAAAAGATAAACTTACTTTAGATAAACTTGGAGCTAAAAATAATAAATAAATTGCCGAAAACGTTCCACCGGCAAATGAACTCCATGCAGCGATAGCTAAAGCTTTACCAGCCTTGCCTTGTTGTGCCATTGGATAACCGTCAAATGATGTAGCAACAGTACCTGGAACACCAGGTGCATTTAATAATATTGATGAGGTTGATCCACCAAATACTGCTCCATAATAAACACCAGCCATTAATATTAACCCTGTTGCAGGATCAAAACCATAAGTAATAGGTATCATGAGAGCAATTGCAGTCATTGGACCAAGACCAGGTAACATCCCTATGATTGTTCCAAAAAAACAACCAATCATAACCATGAATATATTTTGAAGTGTTAGTGCAGTTGAAAGACCTATTAATATTCCCTCAATCATCCCATTACCCCAATCAACTTCAAGAATGGATCTCTTAAATAAATCTCAAGCACACCATGTAACAAATACATAAAAGCAGCTACAAAAGGGAAAGATAATAAAAACATCAATATCCAACGTCTTTCACCTAAAAAATAATAAGAACCAAATAAAAAGAATGAGGTAGTTAAAAAATATCCAATTTTTAAAATTGTTGCTCCATAAATAATTGCAATAATAATTAATATTGCTGTTTTTTTATATTCTAAATTTTTATGTTCAACTTTAATAGTTCCTGGATCTGGTAAAATTAATTTTAACCCTGAAAAAAATAATCCTGCATAACCTAAATAAATTGGAAATGTTTTTGCATTAAATGGTGCATTTTCATCAAATGCGAATACTTGAATTTGGTATGCTGTATATAAATAGAATACTGAAAAAATAAAAAAGAGCAGTGATATAATTTTAGTAGTATTTATATTCACTGCTCTAATTTTAACTTGCTAATCTAAAAGACTAGATAACTCCTAATTTTTTCATAAGAGCTGTCATTTCCTCAGTTTGTTTTTCTAAGAAAGAAACAAATTTACCCTCAGGATTATAAATATTTACCCAAGCGTTTCTTGCCCTAACAGCTTCCCATTCTGAAGTTTTTTGAACATCACCAAGCATCTTAGCAATTTTAGATTTATCAGAATTACTCATACCTGGAGGACCAAAAAATCCTCTCCAGTTTACAAATTGTACGTCATAACCTTGTTCTTTAAGAGTTGGCGCATCTGGAGCATCTGAAACTCTTGATGGAGCAGTTATACCAATAATTCTTACTTGGTCTCTTGCACCCATAAGTTCACCTAAACCTGTTGAGATAATTTGTGTCTCTCCAGATAAAAGTCCAGCTAATGCTTTTCCGCCAGCATCATAAGGAATGTATGATACAGCGTTTGGATCTGCACCTGCGGCTTGAAAAGCTAATGCACCAATTAAATGGTCCATACTTCCTCTTACCGACCCACCTGCCATTTTAATAGAGTTTGGATCTTTTTTATATGCATCGACAACATCTTTAAAGTTTTTGTATGGCGAGTTCTTAGCAACAGCTATTGCACCATAATCACCAATTACACCAGCAATTGGCACAACATCTTTGTAAGATAAAGTTCCATTACCTTTTACGTAACCTTTATGTCTTGTAATTGATCTTAATACTAACGGTGTAGATTGTACTAATACTGTATTCGCAGGTTTAGTATTAATCATATAAGCTAACGCTTTACCACCACCGCCACCTGACATATTTTCAAATGATGCGCTTTTTAACATCCCAGCTTTTGTTAAAGCTTCTCCAGTACCTCGAGCAGTTCCATCCCAACCACCACCAGCACCACCACCTATCACGAAGTGAATTTTTTCAATCGCAATTGAACTAGTTGTAGATGCTGAGAATAATAGGATTGCCGAGAATAATACTGAAACAATTTTTTTTATATTTCTCATTATATTCCTCTCTCTTATATTTAAGATTAAATTAAATTACATTGCCTTAGTTTATGCAACCTATAATTTCTTAGTACAACTAACGATTGAAATTGTTTTTTAAAAAATTATTGTGGGTAAACAATAGAAATAATTTTTTTTAAATTACAAGTTTTCAATTTTTAAACTAATTAAAATTATTAATGTTCGATTTTATTAATTACACAACTATTACAAATTATTTTAGTTCGATCATTAAAAGTTATAAGGCAATAATTATAGGTTTGATAGGTGGTTATTTAGGAACAGTAATTGGTCTACCTCTTCCTTGGTTGTTAGGTTCATTAGGTTTAAATCTTTGCTTTGCATTTACAAAATTTAAAATTGAATTCCCCACTAAACTTTTAAATCCTGTTTTTTTAATAGTAGGTATTATTTTAGGTGGAACCTTAAATGTATCACTACTTTATAAAATTCATTTGTGGATTTTTTCATCTATTGCAATGATTTTTTGCACAGTCATCAGTACTATTTTGGCTGGATATTATTTTTTTAAAATTTGTAAGTTTAGTAAATTTATTTCAGTGTTGGCTGCACTTCCTGGGGCATTTGTTCCAATTTCAGCAGCATTATTAGAATTTGGCAAAAGTAAAGATGATAAAAAAGTTTTGATCCCTCAAGCAACAAGAGTAATTTTTATTGTTAGTTTCGTTCCGATATTTTTCATAAATAATTTAGGTTTTTCAGAAATAACAGGTTATAATTTTTCTAACGTTTATGATTACAAATACTTCTTAGAAATTATATTTCTTCTATCGATTTGTTTTTTATTCTCAAATTTGCTTAAAAAATTTAACATCCCTTCTCCTGCATTAATTGGTGCTATGGCTTTATCGGGATTATTTTATACTTTTGAGATAATTGATGCTAGATTTCCAGATATATTCATAAATATTGCATTTGTTTTTTTGGGTACCGCTTTAGGTACTAGATTGAATGGCTTAAAGTTAAATGAATTGTTTTATTTTATATTTCATGGATTAATTGTTAGTGCAATTTTGGTAATTGTTGCAATGACTACTGCTTATGTTTTAACTTATGCAGGTTTTGATTTTATTCCAACATTCTTAAGTTTTGCACCTGGAGGAATTCATGAAATGGTAGTTATAAGTGTAGCCTACAAAATTGATCCTATTTTTGTAAGTTACCATCATTTTTTAAGAATATTTTTAATTGTGATGTTTTTACCTGTTCTTTTATCTAAATTTTATAAAAATAAGTAACAATCCTAATTTAAGGACAATAAAATTTTTTCAAATACCTTATTTGCTGAAAGTTTTGACAGATCGCTTACTTGAATAGCTTTAAAGTTTTCTCTCTCTATACTAACTTTATGTGCTGTAGTATGAGCTCCAAATAAAGCTAATCCTTTAACACCTAAATGTGCAGATATGTGAGCAGGTCCTGTATCATTAGCAATTACAAAAGAACTATCTTTAATTAATGAAACAAGCTGTGAAATATCTAATGCCTTACCATTATCTAAAACACAAAGCGCATTTATTTTTGATGCTTCATTAATTTCATCTGGTCCAGGTGCTATAACCACTTTAAACTTATTTTCTATTTTTTCATTAATCATAGAAATTAAATCATTATAATAAGGCCATTTCTTAGAAGTTAAATGAGAAGAACAAAAAGGAAAAATAACTATGTAATTATCAAGCTCATAATAATTCTTTATTTCAGAGATATCAGTTACACTCCATGAAAAATCAGGTTTAACTGTATATGATGTTTTTAATCCAGAACTTTTAAGTTGATGATCAAATCTTTCTAACACAGAGTCTTTATCAAAATCCAGCTTAGTAGTCCCTTCTGGTAAAGTGGTTTCAGTTGACGACCATATTTCCTTACCTACTTTAGGGAATAGAATTTTTTTATAAAAAGAAGTTCTGCTTGAATTTTGAAGATCAAAAACTTTGGAAAAACTATGTTTTTTAATTTCTTTCATTAATGAATATAAATAAATGAGATTTAATCTTGATAGTCGCTTATCTAAAATGATATTTGAAATATTAGGATTTTTTTTAAAAAGGTCATAATAAGGTTTTGTTGTTAACAAATGAATCTTATCGTCTGGGTGATTTTCATAAATGTCTTGAATTGCTCCACAAGCTTGAGCTATATCTCCCAAAGAGCCATGTTTAATAATTAAAATATTAGACATAATTAAAACAACTTAACATAGTATATTTATTTATGAATAAAATTCTGGTTGAAGTATCTGTTGGTGAGCTGTTGGATAAAATTTCAATTTTAGAAATTAAACAAGATAAAATTAAAGATCCTGAAAAACTTAAATTTATCAAAGATGAGCATTCGATCCTTAGTGATCAATTAAATAAAAATATTAAATCTGATGAAAAATTAAATAATCTTTTTTCCTCATTAAAAGAGATCAATGCAAAACTTTGGGTGATTGAAGATGAAAAAAGACAATGTGAAAAAGAACAAAATTTCACAGATCAATTTATTAAACTTTCAAGGGATGTACATTTTTTAAATGATGATCGAGCAAAAATTAAGCTAAAAATAAACAATTATACCGGCTCAAAAATCAAAGAGATCAAAGAATATACTAGCTATTAAAAGAATATTTTTTTTCTAAAAATTTAATCACATTGTGAATAATAAAAGTCATAAATAAGTATATTCCTCCCGCAACAATAAATACCTCAATTGGCTTAAACGTGGTTGATATTATATATTTTGCAACACCAGTTAAATCCATTAACGTTACTGTACTTGCTAGAGATGTCCCCTTCATCATTAATATAATTTCATTTCCATATGCGGGAAGAGATTGTCTAATAGCAATTGGAATTTGTATTTTATAAAAAATAATTTTACTTGGTATTCCTAAACTTTTACCAGCCTCAATAATTCCAGGCTTAATAGTTTGGAACGCAGATCTTAATATTTCAGATGTATAGGCACCTGTATTTAAAGTAAAAGCTATAATTGCACACCAATAAGGTTCTTTTAAAATAACCCATAAAAATGTTGCCCTTAAATATTCAATCTGTCCTAACCCAAAATAAATTATAAAAATTTGAACCAGTAAAGGGGTTCCTCGAAACAAATAAGAATATCCATAAGAAAATTTATTTATAAATATATTTTTGTTCAATCTTAAGATTGCAAAAAAAAGCCCAATTATTAATCCAAAGAATAATGATGCGGATAATAATTTTAGAGTTACTACAGTTGCTCCTAAAAGTTTAGGAAAACTAGTGAACATTAAATCAAAATCCATTAATATCCCCTACTGTATTTAATCTCTAATCTGTTAATAATTTTCATACTGATATAAGTGAGCATCAGATACAAAATTGCTGCAAAGCAATAAAAGAATAGAGGGTCTCTTGTAGAACCTGCTGCAATGTAGGACTGTCTCATAATTTCTACAAGTCCGGTCACAGAAATTAAAGATGTATCTTTTAAAGTAATTTGCCAAACGTTACTTAAGTTAGGAATGGCTAGTCTTAACATTTGAGGTAAAATTATTTTATAAAACTGAGTAAATTTATTTATTCCTAGAACCTTCGCAGCTTCAAACTGACCTTTATCTATAGATTGAATTGCACCTCTAAAAACTTCTGTGGAGTAAGCTCCTGAAATTATTCCAATAGCCATAGATCCAGTAATGAATGCATTAATTTCAATGTATTCAAAATATCCAAAAATTGATGCAACATACATAATTGCACCACTTCCTCCAAAAAAGAAAAGGTAGATGACTAGAAGCTCAGGAACACCACGAATAACTGTTGTGTAAAAATTTCCAATTAAATTTAAAGACTTAAATTTAGAGAGTTTTAAAGGTGTAAATATTAGTGCAAAAAAAAATCCAATAAACATTGCTGTAACTGAGACAGCTATAGTCATTAGGGTAGCATAGAATAGTTCATCACCCCAACCAGTTTTACCAAATGCGAGAAGTTCCATATAGATTGGCGACTATATATTATAGTCGCCAAATCATAAATTAATTACATAGATGCGTCGAAACCAAAGTGTTTAATAGCAAGTTTGCTAATAATTCCTTTTTTTCTAGCTGTATTTATTGCTTTATTGAAATCTTTTAGAAGTTTTGCATCTCGTTTTCCAATTGCATCATCTCCACTCTGTCTAATTCCAACACCAACTCCATTACCAAATGCACCACCTGAAAAAGTTGGTCCAACTAGAGTAACTGCTTCACCTGATTTGTCAGCATAGTCTGTAAACGCGACAGCTGCTGCTAAAGCAACATCACATCTGCCAGAAGTTAGATCAAGATTAACTTCGTCTTGTGTTTTGTAAGTTCTAACATTCACACTTCCTACATCACCTGACTCTAAAAAGTTTTGGTGAATAGTTCCAGTTTGTGTACAAACTGTTTTACCAGCAAGTGCACCTGTTAAAGTTTTAAGAGCTTTTTTAACATCAGATCCACCTAAAGATAAGTTTATACCTTCTGGAGTATCCATGCCCACTAAACTTGAACCCTTCATTACTGCAAGAGAAGCAACTTCGTCTGCATAGCCTTGTGAAAAAGTAATTGTTTTTTGTCTTTCAGCAGTAATAGACATTCCTGCCATGATTGCATCGAACTTTCTCATTAATAGAGCTGGAATCATTCCATCCCAATCTTGTTCAACGATTGTACATTCACGTTTCATGATTACACATAATTCTTGAGCAAGCTCAACTTCGAAACCAATAAGATTACCTGATGCATCTTTTGAATTCCATGGAGGGTAGGCTCCTTCAGTTCCAATTTTAATTTTGTCAGCGTAAACATTTCCGATAACAAAAAGAGAAGCAAGAACTGTTAAAATAGTCTTTTTAAATATATTCATTATTTTCTCCTTAATTTGAAGATATTTATTTCACAAATTTTAATAATAAAAAAGAAAAATTAATGGTTTATTGAAGAGGAGAAATTCCAAGAACAATCAAAACTGGGTATGTAAACTCTTGATAAATTTGTATTTCCAAAATTTTGATTAAAAACATTTAACCAATTTTCAACCTGCTGTGGTTTTTTATCTTGGCTTCCAACTTGTGCAGTGATAACTCCTTTTGGTTTTAAAATTCTTACTAACGAGTCCATATTCTTCGATGCTAAATCAATACAAAATTGATCGTCGTTTAAATCAACATAAATATGATCGTAAGTATCATCATTCACAGACTTAATGCTTTCAAAAGCATCTCCCCAAACACACTTAACAGAATTTTTTTCAGTTGCTTTTTTTCCAATATCACCAAGATGTTTATTGCATACATCGACAACCTCTGGATCTAACTCATACCAATCTATAAAATTAAAATTTTTAGATATACATTCTCTGGCAACTCCTCCATCACCTCCGCCAATTATTGCTGCTCTTTCATTATTTTTGTTTAGTTTCAAACCTGCTCCTACAAATGTTGAGCTATATAAATGTTCATCTATTGTTGCTACTTGAATTTCGCCATCAATAAAGAGGGATTTGCCAAATTGTTCTAATTCCAGGATTTCAATGTGTTGACCAACTTTTGATTTAAAGTCTTCCAAAACATCGTTTACTACATAATACTTTTGTAGTCCAGTTGAGCTATAAATATCATGATAAAGAGACTTGGTATCTCTATTAAATTCTTTTTTAACTATTCTGGTATGTTCAAACTCTTTTTTTATAATTTCCACTGCAACTGATGGATTTATTTTTCCACATGTAAAAAAATCAAAGCTAATAATGCCTTTTTCTGGAAAAGTGTGAAAGCTAATATGGCTTTCTGCTAATAAAGCTAAAATTGTAAAACCTTGGGGCTCAAACTTATATTTGGAAATATTAACTATTGTAACTTTAGCAGCTTTAGCTATGTCATAAATTACTTTTTCAAAAACTGACGGGTCATACTCTTTGGTAGTTCCTATAATATCTAGAGTTATATGTTCACCAACTTTAGTCATTTATCTCCTGAATTTGAAGTCTTTGATATAGAAATTGTTTTTATTTTCAATTAAAAAATTATAATTCAAATTCTTTTAATTTGTTTTGAAAGAGTTTTGCCCCTTTTTTACAATTTTCTATCCAGTCACTTGGTGCATTTTCATCTGCATTGTCCGATACATACTTGAAACATCTAAATTTAACATTTTCCAATTTACAAACCTTTGCTAAAGCGTATGCCTCCATATCCACAAGATCTACATTCATTTCAATTTTATTATTTACAAAACTATCTCCACTTCCACATGAAAAGCCTTCATCAGAATTAATTATTTCATTAATATTATCAAAAGGGGTTTCACCTAATTTAAGGTCAAGCAATCCTCTCACATCCATATCTCTTTGATAAAATTTTGTACACTCGATAATACCAGAGATATCTTTTTTTATGGCACCAGCACTACCGAAATTTATTACTTGATTAGGTTTAAATTTATTGATTAATTTTAATAACTTATATGTGGCATTAATTTTTCCAACTCCAATATAATGAAAATAATCTAAACCTGGAGTTTCTTCTTTTAAAGCTGCAACAAATAATTTATTCATGACCTATGGACTTAAAAAATTTTATTAGATCAATACCAGATTATCCAAAAAAAGGAATTCTTTTTAGAGACATTACAACGTTGATTAAAGATGAAAATGCATTTGCTACAACTATCAATCAAATAGTTGAAAGATCAAAGAAATATAATTTTACCAAAATAGCAGCAATAGAGTCGAGGGGATTTGTATTCGCTTCTGCAGTTTCTTATATTTTAAAAAAACCTTTTATTATGTTAAGGAAAAAAAATAAACTTCCCGCTGATGTTCACTCAGTAGATTTTGAGCTCGAATATGGAACAGCTACTATTGAAGTTCATAAAGACTCCATAGAAAATGAAGACTCTGTTTTAATTATTGATGATTTAATTGCAACCGGAGGAACTGCAGAAGCAGCAGCAAAACTTGTAGAAATTTCAAATGGTAAAGTAGCAGCTTTTATATTTGTTATTAATTTATTTGATCTTGGTGGGTCAGATAACTTGATTAAAAAAAATTACAAAGTTGAAAATTTAATTGAATTTCCAGGACATTAATTGGTAGCGGGAAGTGGGATCGAACCACTGACCTCAGGCTTATGAGTCCTGCGCTCTAACCAACTGAGCTACCCCGCCATACCGTGAGAAGTCTTATAATATAAATCTTTATTGTTTCAATATACTTTTAACTAAGATTTATGGTCTAAATAATTAAATAAATGGCAATCGCACAGATTAAACCAACTAACAAAAGTGAAACTATTACATTTTTTTGAAAAGTTTTTTTTTTATCTAATTTAACTCTGTTGAGTAAAACATTAACGTCTGTAGTTTTGATCTGATTCTTTGATGAAATTTCAGTTGTGGATTTGTCTCGATCAAAATTTGAATAACCAGTAGTCATTTTTTTCAAAAACCTATCTAATCATTGAAGACTAAATAAGACAATTAATATTTATTAAACTAATATTAAATATTTTTAAAATTACTCTGTTTTAGTGGTTTTTGTATTAGTTGTGCCTGATACTTTTGTTTCTCAACTTCTATAAAAAGATCATTTCCTAATAACTCATCAGCTGTAAGCATATTATCGATATATCCAAAAGCTAAATTTTTTTTAAAATTAAATGAGTAATTACCGGAAGTTGTTCTACCAATTATTTTATCTTTATAATAAATTGGTTCATCATGAAGCAACAATGGTGAACCTGGTTTGCTGTCTTTTAAATTGAGCATAATAAATCTTCGATTAATTTTTTTGGTTTTAATAACCTCAAGTGCTTTTTTTCCAATAAAATCAATTTCTTTTTTATTACTAATAGTGAATGTCAGGCCAGATTGAAATTGATTTTCTTCTGGAGAAATATCATGACCCCAATGCAAAAAACCACTTTCCATTCTCATCGTATCTAAAGCATGCATACCACAATTAGAAAGATTAAATTTCTTTCCTTTTTCAATAATTAGTTCGTAAATTTTTTTAGCATCAGTTGTTCTTATATATAATTCATAACCTAGCTCTCCAACGTATGATAATCGTTGAGCCCAAATTTTTGTATTATCGATTTTAATATGTTTTGCATAACCAAATTTAAAATTTTCATTTGTAAAATCTTCTTTACTTATCTCTTGCATTAAAGATCTGCTTTTAGGGCCAAAAATACCAAATACACAATAATCATCGGTTACATCTTTAAGATCAATTCCATCTGACAAATGTTTTTTAATATGAAATTTATCTCTTTCTCTTGTGGCTGCTGAACTAATAATTCTAAAATGATTATGATCAATACAGACTACTGTTAAATCGGTTTCAATGCCACCATCTTCATTTAACATGTGAGTATAAGTGCACTTTCCGACTTCATTTTTAATATTTGCGGTACAAATTTTTTGTAAATTTTCATGAGCTTGTTCTGATTTGATTTCAAATTTCGAGAATGGAGTTAAATCAAATAAGCCTACATTATTCATAGTATTGCTTGTTTCATATTCGACAGCTGGATACCAATTTTGATAGTTGTAACTGTATTCATACTCTGATTTTTCGCCATCAAGAGCAAACCACATTGGTCTTTCATAGCCTGCGGATACTCCAAAGCATGCTCCAAAGCTTTTTAATAAATCATGATGTGGTAAAGTTTTTATATTTCTTGATGTTTTATGTTGCTTGTAGGGCCAATGCATTCCATATAAATCCCCTAAAGACTCAGTAATTCTATCTTTAATAAATTCCACATCTGAATGAAATTTCTGAAATCTTTTTATGTCGTAATTAAAAATATCTTCATTAATATGCCCATTCATTAACCATTCAGCAGTTATTTTTCCAACACCTCCTCCACTTCCAATTCCAATACTATTTAAACCACAGCTAACAAATAAATTTTTTACTTCAGGCACTTCACCTAATAAAGAATTAGTGTCCGGTGTAAAAGACTCTGGACCTGAAAAAAATTTTCTAATTCCTATTTTTTCTAATACAGGAAACCTTTTCATAGATTTTTCTAAATAAGGTTCAAAGTGCTCAAAATTTTCAGGAAATTCTCCAAAAGAAAAGTCTTCTGGTACTTTGTTGGTTTTGTTAAATGCAGGAATAGATTTACCCTCAAATATTCCAATTAATAATTTTCCAGCATCCTCTTTAAAATAAACACTGCTATCAAAATCTCTAATCACTGGTAGAGTTGGGGAAAGTTTTTCTATTGGTTCAGTAATTACATAAAAATGTTCTGCGGGATACAGAGGAATACTAACTCCAATCTTTTCACCAATTTGTCTGGACCACATCCCTGTTGCTAAAACCACGTACTCACATTCTAAATCTTGACCATTAACTCTAACCCCATGAACTCTTCCATTTTTAGTCAATATAGTTTCAACGGGTGATTGTTCATATATTTTTGCTCCCCCTTTTCTTGCTCCTTTTGCAAGCATATGAGTGACCCCACTTGGATCCGCAGATCCATCTCCTGGCATTAAAACTCCACCTTTTAAGTCCTCTGTACTCATCAATGGGTATTTTTTTTTTATCTCTTCTTTATTAAGTATCTTTAAGTCAACATCATAAAGTTGAGCTGTTGTTGCTTGTCTTTTAAGTTCTTGCCAACGACTATCGGTTTGTGCAATTGAAAGTGCACCGTTAAGTCTTAGTCCTGCTGAGTGATCAACTTCTTTTTCTAAGTTTTTATATAAATCTAAAGTGTATTTTCTAATTTTAGTTACAGAGGCTGATGGACCTAATTGACTTACTAATCCTGCTGCATGCCATGTTGTCCCTGATGTTAGTTGGTCTCTTTCTAATAAAACAACATCTTTCCAACCAAACTTTGTTAAGTGATAAGCAACAGAGCAGCCAATCACTCCACCACCTATTACAACAACTTTTGTGCTTGAAGGATACTTTTTATCCATCACTAATTTTTGATAGCTTCTCCAGGCTCTACAAAACTATGCCCAAAAACATCGGCAACAGCTTTATAGGTTACTTGACCTTTGTGAACATTTAGTCCTGCTAAAAAATGTTTGTCTTCGCCTAAGGCTTTTTGATAACCTTTATTTGCAAGTTTTACTAAAAATGGAAGTGTAGCATTATTTAAGGCTAATGTTGATGTTCTTGGTACCCCACCTGGCATATTCGCAACGCAATAATGTACAACATCATCAACTATATAGGTTGGATCTCCATGAGTAGTTGGCTTACTTGTTTCAACGCATCCCCCTTGATCTATAGCGACATCAACAATTACAGATCCACGTTTCATAAATTTTAACATTTCTTTCGTCACTAATTTTGGTGCCTCAGCTCCTGGAATTAAGACACCTCCAACTAAAAGATCAACCTCAGATAACAATTTAGTTAAATCAATTTTATCACTTTGTTCTGGAATAATTTTATCACCAAAAATTTCTGTTAGCTGTTTTAATCTTTCCTCTGATTTGTCAACAATATGCACTTTAGCCTGCATCCCAGTTGCAATAACCGCTGCATTTTCTCCAACCACACCTCCACCTAAAATAACAACAGTTGCTCCAGTTACGCCAGGTGCTCCTCCAAGTAAAAGACCTCTTCCATTTTGGTTTTTTTCTAAACAATGAGCTCCGGCTTGAACAGACATTCGACCAGCAACTGCGCTCATGGGAGCAAGTAAAGGTAATCGTCCATTGTCGTCAGTCACAGTTTCATAAGCAATATTGATACTTTTTGATTTGATTAAACCTTCAGTTAAATCTTTAGCTGCTGCTAAATGCAAATAGGTATAAACAATTTGATTTTCTTTTATCATTTCTACTTCAACTTTTTGAGGCTCTTTAACTTTAACAATTATTTCAGCATCATCGAAAATATCTGAGGCAGAGTTAGCAATTTTAGCACCAGCTTTTATGTATTGTTCATTTTCAAAACCAGCTTCAAAACCTCCATTATTTTCAACAATAACTTCATGTCCTTCTGAAATTAAAGTTTTTACACTTTCAGGAGTTAGACCAATTCTATTCTCTTGAGGTTTTATCTCTTTAGGTACGCCAATCTTCATGGGCTTTCTTTTTTAAGTTAGATTAACTAATTTTTTTGGTTTTTTTGATAATTAGTTATACCAGTTCTAAGTTTATCGATTATTTCATCTATATGTTTTTTTTCGCAAATAAACTGTGGAGCTATAATTAAGCAATCTCCAGTGGCTTTAAAATTCACTCCTGCTTCATAACAAGATTTGAAAGTTTCATATCCTGCTTTACCTGGTTTAGTGTTTAATTTCATATCTATTCCACCCATCATTCCATAACCTCTGATATTATCTACAGCTTCTAAATCTTGAAGCGAAAATAATCCTTTTTGGAAATAAGGAGCTAAGTTTTTTGCTCTTTCAAAGATATCTTCTTTTTCAAAAATATCTTGTACTGCCAAAGCTGCAGCGACCGCAACTGGTATTCCTGAGTAAGTGTAGCCATGAAATAACTCTACTGAACCCATTGGTGAAGCATCCATCACTGCATCGTAAATTTCGTCTTTACATGCAACTACACCCATAGGAACTACACCATTGGTTGTTGCTTTAGCCATTGTCATGATATCTGGTGTTACCCCAAACTCCTGACTAGCAAAAACAGATCCAGTTCTACCCCAACCTGTAATTACTTCATCAAATATTAAAAGTATTCCATGTTTATCACATGTGTCTCTTAATTTTTGTAAATAACCTTTTGGTGGAACTAAGGTTCCAGTTGATCCAGCAATCGGTTCAACGATACATGCTGCAATATTCTCAGGTCCAAAGTTGGTTGCTATTCTCTCTAAGTCGTCAGCCAAATCTGCACCAGTTTCTGGTTGACCACTTACAAATTTATGTTCAGGTAAATGTGTATGTCTCATATGCTGAACACCTGGCATTAAAATACTTGCAAAAGTTTTAACGTTATTAATCATTCCTCCAACAGAAACACAGCCAATGTTCATGCCATGATATCCACGCTCACGGCCTACAAATCTGAATCTATGAGCGTTACCTTTTGCTCTGTGATAAGCTACTGCAATTTTAATTGCTGTCTCAACTGCAGTTGATCCACAAATGGTGTAAAACATTTTATTTAAATCCGCTGGAGTATGTTTTGAAATTTTTGTAGCTAATTCAAATGACCCACCAAATCCTTGTTGGAAAGGTTGAGCATAGTCTAAAGTTTCTAATTGTTTGGTTACAGCTTCCGTAATTTCTTTTCTTCCATGACCTAAAGGATTACAAAATAATCCAGAACTTGCATCAATTTGAGTTTTTCCATGGTGAGTTTTTAAATAAACTCCTTTAGCTTCGGTGATTAATCTTGGGTTTGCCTTAAAATCTTTATTAGATGTAAATGGCATCCAATGTTCATTTAAAGAATTTGGTACTGAAGTTCTATTTTCTGAGCTCATATTTTTAAATTTTTAATAATACTAAAATATGTAGACTAATATGTTTTGTTTACTAGATATATTTTGACCTACATTGGACAAAACTAACATACAACTTTTAATTGAACAAATGATTTATTTGCAATCCAGATCTTCGTCATAAAGTGTTTTACTTCTATCTAAAATTGAATTTAAATATGTTTAATTTAATTAATTAAACATAGGGGAATAAATGAAAAAATTATTAACTTTTATTCTAGGATCTATACTTGCTCTTAACTTGTCTATTTCAGTTGCAAATTCAGCTGCAAAAGAAGTTAGGGTTGCATATTTTCTAGAATGGCCAAGTCCTAACCTAGAAGATATGCAAAAGAAAAATTTTGCAAAAGCTCTGGGTGTTCCAGTTAAATGGACAAACTTCACAAATGGTGGAGCTATGACTGATGCAATGTTAGCAGGAGATATAGATATTTCTTACTCACAAGGTTTAGTGCCTTTTATCAACGCTGTAAAATCTAATGCACCAATCAAATTAGTTGATATTGCTATGGAATACGGAATGGGGGGAACTACTTGTGTTACTTCTAATGCTTCTGGAATTACTAAAGCAAACGGTTCTGAATTAGAGGGTAAAAAAGTTGCTGTTCCACTTGGAACAATGGCTGAATACGTTTTTGATGAAAGTATGAAAGTTGTTGGAGCTGACAGAAGTAAAATGGATATAATTCAAATGGATCCTGAAGAAGGTGCTGCTGCATTAGTTAGTGGTGATGTTGTAATGGCATGTTTATTTGGTGGTAACTCTATTAAAGCTGCAGTTGCTGTTGGTTCTAGATTATTGACAGTTCAAGAAGCTAGAGATGCAGGTATCTTAGGTATAGATATTACTTCTGTAACAGATAAGTTTATGAAGGAAAATCCAGGAATGTTAAGAACTTTTATTGAAGTAACTCATGAAGCAAATGATAGATATAGAGCTGGTAAAAGCGATATGAATTCTATGTCAAAAGCTTCTGAAATGAAAGTTGCTGATATGAAAGAAACTTTAGATGGATTTAAATTCTTAACTCCATCAGAAACTAAGCAATCTATGGAAAGTGGTAATCTTGATGGTTTCCTAAAAGGAATGGGAACACCAGGTGGAGCTGTAGATACAAGTTTCCTACCTTTATAATTTTTAAAGGTTTAAAATTTAAATAGGCGCCAATTATGATGATTGGTGCCTATTTTTTTTATAAAATTTCTAATATAAAGTAGTGAATGAGTGATCTTATTTCTGAAAATCTAAATATGATTTTTAAAACTCCCAAGGGAGAAACTGTTCACGCATTAAAAGATGTAAGTTTTACTCTTAAAAAGGGTGAACTACTTACAGTTCTTGGGCCTTCTGGTTGTGGAAAGACAACTTTATTAAATATTACTGCTGGTTTTTTAAGACCTACTTCTGGAATAATTACTCTTAATAATAAAGAGATAGATGGCCCTGGAGTTGAAAGAGGAATGGTATTTCAACAAGGTGCTTTGTTTGAATGGTTAACAGTTGCTGAGAACGTAAATTTTGGACTTAGGATGAAAAAAGAAGATCCTGGAGTTACAGCAAAAAGAGTTGAAGAATGGCTAGACATTGTTGGTTTAAAAGGTTTTGGAAATACACCTACTTATCAGCTATCGGGTGGTATGCAGCAAAGAGTTGCTCTTGCAAGATGTTTAATTAATGATCCCGATTTAATTTTAATGGATGAACCATTAGGTGCATTGGATGCATTAACAAGAGAAAAGATGCAATCATTAGTTTTAAAAATTTGGAAAGAAACTGGAAAAACAATTATTTTAATTACTCACTCTGTTGAAGAAGCTCTTTTGCTTGGTGAAAGATTATATGTAATGGCACCAAGACCTGGAAGAATACATAAAGAGTACAATCTCCCATTTGCTGAAATGGGGCTTACTCAAGATTTAAGAGAAATTAAAAAAAATAAAGAATTTTCATCTACTAGAGAAGAAATTTTATCCATGATCTGGAATATGGAAGAAGAAATAATGGGGAAAGAAAATTAATGTTAACCCAATTTATAACAATACTAATTATCGTATCAGTTATTGGCTGTATTCTTTATGGAAGAAGATTAATTAGAACTGAAAAAGTAGATGCTGTTTTTGGAAATCCAGAAAGAGCCAAAGGTGGAACGCACTGGGTAATTGTCGGTAGTAGTGCAATCCTGATGCTGTGGCTTTATTATTCATGGGATATTGCAAAAGGTTTTTATCCAAAATCAGCGAATGAATTATGTCAGGTTGCTAAAATTAATGAGTCTTTATTAGGTCTAAAATATCAGTTCCCTATTGAGGAAAGAGAATTCAAAAGCACGTCCATTATTAAAATTGAAAATAAAAATCTTATAAAAATTGCTAACGAAATAAAAGGATCTCCAGATCTAAATGATCAGCAAAAGACAATCCTAGTAAGTTACATTGATAGAACTTCTAAATTAATTCCATTTTTAACAAGTGAAGAGCTAATGGAAATGGATACCAAAATTAAAATTCAGGAAATGACAGAAGAAATAAAAATTCTAAGTTCTAATTTCCAAAAGAAAGGTTATCCATTTGAGACAGACTCACAAAAAACTGAGAGACAGAAACTTATTGTTGAACAAGGTGGCTGGGGAATTACAACAATAGACTCTGGAACAGGTACAATTGAAAATACTATTGAGATACCAACTGCACCTCAAACTAATAAAGGTTTAAAATTTCATGCAGCTGCAGCCGAACTAAAAAAAATTGACGACAAATTTTTTAAATTAAAAAACCATAACCCACAGTTCAAAAGCTCAATCAAACAACTTAAAGATGATATTAAAGCTTACAGAAAAGGTTTAGATGATAGTGAAGAAATAGCATCTGACTATGCAAAAAATATTGTTAAAATTGCAAGAAGAATAGAGTTTGCAAGTATCTTTCCTCCCAATGCATTAAATGAAATGCAAGCAGCAATAATAGAGTTTGATGAATTACAAAATAAAGAGCAAGCTGGATTAAGATTAATTGATATTCTTCTATTTCCAGCAGGAACAATTGTAGCAAGTGGACCAACATGTTCTGAACAAGGTTCAGGTAGATGGTTACCTAAACCATCAGATACATTTAATAAATTTGTATTGATGTCTAAACCAAGTGTTGGATACAAAAATATTCCTCTTTTATGGATTGAGATGGTTGATGTAAGTAAAATGATTGGATTTATTTTACCTGATTGGATAGCAGATATGTTGCCTGGTGAATATCCGGTGCATACAAAAGATGGAATTGTAAAAGAAAACTTTAAAAGTAACGTTTTGAAAGTTGTTACTGGTGACTTTAAATTATTTAAAGTGCCTGTTCCATACGGGCACATATGGGACTCATTCTTAAGGGTATTTTTAGGTTTAGTTTTTGGAATTCTTATTGGAGTGCCATTAGGATTATTTATGGGTCTAAATCGATTTGCTAAAGGTTTCTTTGATCCTTTAATCGAATTATACAGACCTGTTCCTCCATTAGCTTGGGCGCCATTGATTATTTCAGTTCTTGGAATAGATAATACGGGTAAAATATTTTTATTATTCATGGTCTCTCTTTCAATTATGATTATTTCTGCAAGAGCTGGTGCATCAGGAACACAGCTTTCAAAAATACATGCTGCACATTCATTAGGAGCTACTAAAAAACAAATTTTAAGATATGTGATTTTCCCTAATTCACTTCCTGAAATTCTTACAGGAATTAGAGTTGCTGTTGGTATGTGCTGGGGAACACTTGTTGCTGCAGAGTTTCTAGCAGGTACAACTGGTATTGGTTTTGTTGAAAATGTTGCAAAAAAATACTTTCAGTATGAAGTTATTTGGATAACAATTTTCATAATGGGTATGCTGGGTCTTTTATTTGACATATCTTTAAGAAAAATAATAGATAAGACTATTCCTTGGAGAGGCAAAGGTTAAAACGAAAATTTAAAAATATTCAAATAAGTGAAAACACCTCTTCTAAAGAAACAAATAATTAAGATTTTTAGAAAGTTTGGTTTAAGTAAAGATCATGCTTTAATTTCAGCTAATGCTTTAATAAATGCAGAACTAGTTGGCGCCTACGGTCATGGCTTATCAAGACTTAAAATGTATTGTGATCGAATTTCTAAAAAGGTAATTAACCCTAAACCAAAAATTAAAATAAAAAAAATTTCTCAATCTGTATCTCATATTGATGCAAATAATAGTATAGGTTTTGTAGCTGCGGATCTTGGAATAAAGACTGCCATTAAACATGCACAAAAAACTGGTATTGGCATGGTTGCAATAAAAGGAAGTGGACACTATGGATTATCTGGTTATTACGCTGAACAAGCAGTTAAAAAAAATTTAGTTACTATGATTTATACTAATGCACCGCCTGCAGTTGCGCCACACGGGGCATTAAAAAGTTTGTTTGGAACAAACCCTATATGTTTTGCAACTCCAACTGGAACAAAAATTCCTTTTATATTAGATACATCAATTTCTATGATTAATAGAGGAAAAATAAGAGTTGCCGCAAGAAACAATCAAAAAATTCCTGAAGGTGTTGCGCTAGATAAGTTTGGTAAACCAACTATAGATGCTAAAAAAGCATTAGAAGGTGTTCAGCTACCGATTGCAGGATTTAGAGGATCAGGTCTTGCATGGATGGTTGATATTTTAAGTGGAGTAATTACAGGTGGAAATCATGCGGGGCGAGTCAAAGATCCATTCGATGATTTTTCTGGACCACAAAACATTGGACATTTATTCATCACCTTTAAAGCAAATTTGTTTCAAAAAAATTATAATCAAAGAATAAAAGATAATATTCGAACAATTAAAAAACTTCCAAAAATTAAAGGAGTAAAAGAAATAATGTATCCAGGACAAAATAAGTATTACAGATACAAAAAGAATTCTAAAAAAGAAATTTTTATTCCAGATATTATTAAAAAAGACTTGGAAACTTTAATAAGTTAACACTGTCAAAGCACCTAGAGATACTACCACTGTAGATAAAATAATTGTTCTCTTAACTCTGTCTTTTCTCTTTTGTTCAATTAGTCTTTGCTTAAGAACATCCACGTTAACTCTAAGAGGAGCTTCATTTTCTTGAGTGAGGTCTTCAACAACGTTGGATGTTCTCTTTAAGCCTTCATTATTCATTAATGTATTAAACCATGTGATCATAAAATTTGATATATTGTGAGAGTCCATTTTGGGTTGCTATTCATTATATAATAGTTCAGAGTGGGTCAGGAGATAACAATGGCAATAGTACCTAGCGTTACGGCTCAAATTGACGAGAAAGAAATTTTCAAGGTTATTAGTAATAATTTTAGCAAATTGGCTCCAGCTTATTATTTCTTGATCAGCAATTGGTTAATACGAGCATATAATGTTCATAAAGATATAGATAAATATATAATAATTATTTACCTAATTAATAAAGATTTGATTGTTTTTAGAAGAAACGGGTTGATTGTTGATTACGATACCTTTTACAAAGATAGATCAATAGAAATTGAGAAGATAAATTTAAGCGACATTTCAAAAGACCTAGAAATACCAAAAGAAAGTGTGAGAAGGAAAATCTTAGAATTAGAAAAAGAAGGTGTAATTAAAAAAACTGGAAAAAAAATCTTTGTTAATAGGAGTACACTTGTTGCTACCGAAGCAATAGACACCCTAAAAGATATGAGTTCTTTGTTATTTGAATTTAATAAATTGTTAAAAAATGAAAAGGCTTTTACTATTGATGAGATTTCATCCTCAATGAAAGAAAATTTTTCTTTTTGCTGGTATCAGTTTTATAAATTTATATTTGTTTATACCAACAGGTGGAGAAAAGAGGTGAAGGATCTGGAAACTATGTGTATTGGAATTTTAGTAATGCTTAATGCATCTGAAAATAAGAGCTTCAAAGTAAAGGACTTAAATTTAAAAACATATCAAAAAAAAGTTATGGGTTCAGATGAAAGAGGTATGAATGCAATGTCTTTGTCTGACATCACAGGAATTCCAAGACCAACGGTTGTTAGAAAATTAAAATTTTTAATTAAAAATAATTATATAACTATTAATGAAAAAAAACTGCTTTTTATAAATATTCGAGGTACAAATTTAAAACGAAGTTCTGAATTACAAGATGCAAATATTAAATCTTTAAGTAATTTTATTTTTAAAGTATTTAATCAAATTAAAATTATCGACTCAGGTAAAGATAAAGATGATGATTTTATTCCTAGTTACTTGAGATAATTAATTATTTTTTCTTAAGATATAAATAAAAATAAATCCAGTTATATACATTAGCAGTGCATAAGCTCCTGTTGGCACTATATAAGCTACATCATCAAAAATTAATGTTGCAACAAACACCGCTAAAGTTCCATTCTGCAGACCGCACTCTAATGCTATACATTTTTGTTGGGCTACTCCTGATACAAATTTTTTAGCAATAAAGTATGCCAATACCATCATCGCAACATTTAAAATTAATACTGCTAAACCTGCCTGAGCAAGATAGGTAAAAATATTATCTTTTTCTTCAATCCATATTGCAACAAATACAATTACAAATAACCATCCTGTTAATTTATTAATTAAATTAATTTTAGATAAAATAAAATTTTCAGCAAACCCTCTTATAATCATTCCAATAATTACAGGGACTGTAACCACTAATGCCATTTTCACAGCAATACCAATTACTGAAATTTCTTTTGCAATGGTAACTCCCAAGATATTCGCTGAGTTAATTACAATTATTGGAATACTAATTATACAAATTAAACTAGTCACTGCAGTTAAAGAAATAGATAAAGCTACATCTCCATTAGCAAATTTTGTTAAAACATTTGAAGTAACACCCCCAGGTGCAGCTGCAATGATCAAGAGACCTACCGCAATAGCAGATGGAAGATCGAGACTAAGTGCAATGATTAAAGCTACAATTGGTAACAAAATTATTTGAGATAAAAAACCTACAATAAAATCTCTTGGTGTTCTTAATATTCTTGTAAAGTCTTTAATTGAAAGCCCAAGACCTAATCCTAACATGATTAGAGCTAAAACTATTGGCGCAATTTTAGTAACTATTTCCATTCCAAGTAACCATATAGAATTATCTTAAAGATATTAAAATATTTTTCTATGTACATGAACATTATTTTCACATATTTGTAGCAAATGCTCTCAAATAAAGAAATTGTTTGTCCCAATAATCTACTTGATGTAGCACATAGAAAAAAAGGTGTTAAAGCAGCAGTTGTAAATGCAGGAATGCCCTTGTCAATGCTGTCTGTTCAAGATGCAGTTAAAGAAAATTTAATTGAGCCAATTTTTATTGGAGATAAAAAAGAAATTCAAAAATGTGCTGAAGATTTAAAATGGGATATTTCCCAATATGAAATTATTGATGAAACTGTGGAGAATAATACAGCCCCTATTGCTGCTAAACTAGCAAGCGAAGATAAAGTGAAAATTATTGTAAAAGGTCATATTCATACTGATATTTTAATGAAAGAAGTTCTAAAGCGTGAATATAATTTAATGGGTAAAACTCGTTTAAGTCATATATGGCACATGACTATTGAAAAAGAAGATGCACCATTAATTATTACTGATGGTGCCTTAAATGTATTGCCTAATATTAAAACAAAAATGCACATACTTAAGAACGTCGTAGATTTCTCACACAGAATTGGTATTTCACGACCAAAAGTATCTATATTATCAGCAACAGAAGAAGTAATTGAGAGTGTACCTACTTCATTAGAGGCAGCAGAGCTCACAAAATTGGCAGAAAAAGAAAATTTAAATGCAGATGTATTTGGCCCTCTAGCTTTTGATAACAGTATCTCAAAAAAATCAGCAAGTATAAAAGGTATAAAAAATTCAGTAGCTGGAGAAGCAGATGTGCTATTAGTTCCTAGTGTTGAAGCAGGAAACGCTTTAGTAAAAATGATGATCTATTTTATGGGTGCTTGTGCTGCTGGTGTTGTAATTGGTGGCAAAGTTCCAGTTGTAATTACAAGTAGATCTGATGAAGCTCCAGCAAGATTGGCTTCTATTGCTGCTGCAGTAGTTGCATTAGATTAAAGATAATATAAAAGATTTAAAAATGACAATCATATATTTAAAAAAATCACCAAAAACTTCATCAACTGATGATAGTAAAACTACAGGGATCGTCCAGAATCTTTTAAAAGATTTAGAGAATACTAAAGAACAAGGCTGTATTGATCTAACTAAAAAATTTGACAAATATGGTGGTGAAATAGTTGTTTCTAAAGAAAGAATTGAAGAAATTAAAAAATCATTAGATCAAAAAACGAAAGATGACATTCAATTTTCATTTGATCGAGTTCGAAAGTTTGCTGAAGCACAATTGAAAAACTATGGTCAGGATTTTGAAGTTGAATTATCAGACGGCTTATTTGCCGGCCAAAAATTGATACCTGTAAATACAGCTGGTTGTTATATTCCTGGTGGAAGGTATGCTCACATAGCCTCAGCGGTCATGAGTGTTACTACAGCTAAAGTTGCTGGAGTTAAAAATATTGTTGCATGCAGCCCTCCTAAAGAAGGTGTCGGTGCTCATCCAACAATTGTTTATACTGCTGATTTATGTGGAGCAGATGTAATTTTAAATCTTGGTGGTGTTCCAGCTATTGCAGCAATGACTAATGGATTATTCAATAACCCTCCTGCGGATATTATTGTAGGACCGGGAAATCAGTTTGTAGCTGAAGCAAAAAGAATTTTATTTGGAAAAGTAGGTATTGATTTGTTTGCTGGACCAACAGAAATTGGAATTATAGCAGATGCAAAAGCTGATCCTGAAATTGTAGCTGTAGATTTAGTTGGCCAAGCTGAACATGGGTATAATTCACCATGTTGGTTGTATACAACAAGTAAAGATCTTGCAGAAATAGTAATGAAAAGAGTTCCTGAATTAATTGCAGAGCTTCCTGAAGTTCCAAGACAAAGTGCCGATGCAGCATGGAGAGATTATGGAGAAGTAATTTTATGTGATACCGATGAAGAAATGGTAAAAATTAGTGATGAATATGCACCTGAACACTTAGAAGTTCAAACAGAAAATTTGAAATGGTTTCATGAAAGACTAACAAATTATGGCTCTTTATTTGTTGGAGAAGAAACTACTGTTGCTTATGGAGATAAATGTTCAGGCACAAACCATATATTGCCTACTAAAGGTGCAGGAAGATATACAGGTGGTTTATTTGTAGGAAAATTTATCAAAACTTTAAGTTTTCAAAGAATGACCAAAGACTCTACCAAATTAGTTGGAGCTGCAGCAGCAAGAATTTCCAGGTATGAAGGTATGGAAGCACATGCAAGAACAGGAGATGTAAGACTAAGAAAATATGGATTTCAAAATTAAGATTTAATCCGCTTTCCGTTTTCATCAAATACAAAAATATCTTTTAAATTAAAACCTATTGTGTTTTGGATATTATTTTTACTTGGTATTTTTATACTAATTTCATAATTATCTTTTTTAATATAAATAATTTTTTCATTACCTAAGTTTTCAACCAATTCTATTTTTGGTTTAAATTTGTACTCACTATCATCAGAGACATTAAAATGTTCTGGTCTTATACCTATATAATAGTCTTTTTGTAAAAAATTTATTGAACCCATTTTAATTTTATTATCTAAAAAATTAATCTCACTATCTGAAATAATATTATCTTTTGTTATTTTAAGAATATTCATTTTTGGAGTACCAATAAATTGAGCTACAAAAATATTTGATGGATTACTGTAAATTTCATCTGGAGTACCTACTTGTTCAATATTTCCACCATTCAATATAACTATCCTGTCAGCCAATGTCATAGCCTCAACTTGGTCGTGAGTTACATAAATCATATTAGTTTTTATTTGATTGTGAAGTTTTGAAATTTCAACTCTCATTTCCGCTCTCAACGCAGCATCTAAATTAGATAACGGTTCATCAAACAAAAAAATTTTAGGATTTCTTGTTATAGCTCTTCCTATTGCAACTCTTTGTCTTTGACCTCCAGATAATTCTTTTGGCTTCCTCTGTAATAACTCTTCAATTTTTAGAATTTTTGCAGCTTGCATTACTTTTTTTTGTATTTCATCCTTTGGTTTTTTCTCGATTTTTAGACCAAAAGACATATTTTCAAAAACATTCATGTGTGGATAAAGTGCGTAGGACTGAAATACCATTGCTGTTTCTCTTTTAGATGGATGTAGATTGTTTACTAATTGGTTATTAATAAATATTTCACCCTCATCAATTTGTTCTAAGCCAGCGATCATTCTTAACAATGTAGATTTTCCACATCCTGATGGTCCAATTAAAACAAGAAACTCATCTTCTTTTCCTAAAAGATTAAAATCTGTAATTATCTTATTAGATCCAAAAGATTTGTAAACACCATTAAATTTTATATTGGCCATATTAATTTTTATTTATAAGAACATATAAATTTATATGATTTAATATATGAATTATATCAATTGCTAACTAGAAAAATATTTAAAAATTGAAAAAATATTTTTAAATTTTAACTTTCAGGAACGAACAACAGGCACAAACCATTATTACAAAATCTTTTTCCAGTAGCAGTTGGGCCATCAAGAAAAACATGACCATGATGAGCACCACAATTTGCACAATGATATTCCATTCTTCTCATACCAAAGGAATAGTCTATTTTAGTTTTAAAAGCACCTGGTAATGCCTCACTAAAAGATGGCCAGCCAGTTCCACTATCAAACTTTGCATCAGATGAAAATAATTTAGCTCCACAATTAGCACAATGGTAAAATCCTTTTCTTTTCTCATTAAGTAATTTACTTGTAAAAGCTCTTTCTGTGCCCTCATTAAACATGATTTCTTTTTGCTTTTTAGTTAAATTTTTATTGATAATTTTTTTAATTTCCGAAAAAGCAAATTTGTAAGGGGCTAAAAGTAATGACAAAAACGATAGACTTACAATTTTTAAGAAATTTCTTTTGTTATTCATTTTATACTCATACGAAAAAAATCTATTATTTCAATAAACACCTATGTCACAACAAATTAATAATTAAAATAATTCACTTTTATAAAATCTTGGGTACTATCTAGAATAAATATTTAATTCAAAGGAGAATAATGAAGAAATTTGAAGAACTAATGAGCGTGAGCAGTGAAATTGAAAGTATAACTGCAGAAGATGCAAAGAAAAAGATTCATGACCCAAATGTCCAATTTATTGATGTTAGAGATAAAGAAAGCTTTTCAAAAGGAACAATAGGAAATGCTATCCACATGGATAGAGGTTTACTTGAGTTTTATTTAGCTGAAGGAAGCCCTCTTGAAAGCAAAATGTTTAAAGATAATCCAGATAAAGAATATGTAGTTTTTTGTGGTGTCGGCGGACAAGGTACACTAGCAACAAAAACTATGAAGGATATGGGAATTAAAAATGTAAAGAATATTTCTGGTGGTATTGCTGAGTGGAATAAAATTAAAGATTAATTGAATAAATTATTTCCCTAATCACATATAAAGTGATTACAGACATAATAAAAATTATTACCCAATTAATTGTATTCCAAATTTTTTTGTTATTTAGGTATTTTGAAAAATAATTTGATGCATATCCTATAGAAAAGAAAAAAAGTGTAGACGCTATAGAAGCTCCAACACCAAATATTATTTTATCATTTAACAAAAAACTTTTCGAAAAATTACCTAAAAAAAATACAGTATCTGAATAAACGTGAGGATTTAAATAAGTAAAACCTAAAGTTTTAAAAATTATACTAATTAAAGATATTTTTTTAAAATTTTGATTTAAATCAATTATTTTAATACTCAATTTTATTTTTGAATAAATAAAATAAATTAAAAATAAGACTAAAAGAATATTAAAAATTAATTCAACAGTATGTGTAAAATATTGATTAAAATAATAAAAAAGAAAAATACCTACAAATATAAGAAAACAATCCGAAATTGAGCATATAAAACAAACAGTAAATGTATATTGTTTTTTTAAGCCCTGCTCAATTACAAATATATTTTGGGCTCCGATAGCTAATATTAGGCTTAGACTTGTAAAAAAACCTAGTAATAGAAATTCCATTAAAAATAATTATTAAAAAATAATTATTCTGAATTTGCTGTAAGAGTTTTGATTTCTAAAATATTTTCGTTTGGATCTTTAACAAAGAAAGTTTCTTGCTCATATTTGGTGCCTTTAAATCTCAAATAAGGCTCATCATAATATTTTGTACCACTATCTTTTAATCTTTGCTTTAAACCATCAAAATCTTTTCTAGACAAATGAACTCCAAAATGAGGCACTGATACATTTCCCATATCAACATCATGTCTCTCACTATCCAGTTTATGCTCACTTTTATGGAGAGTTAATTCATTTCCCCAAAAATCAACATCTGCCCACTCTTGAGCTGAGTTATCTAATCTGCATCCTAAAGTTTCACTGTAAAATTTTTTTGCTATCTCTAAATCTCCACATGGTATGGCCAGGTGAAAACAGTTAGTATTTTTGTACATATATTATCCTTTAATTACTGAATATAATCATTATATAACCTGTAATTTTAAATTCAACTAGCATAAATATGAATGACTTTTTACAATCAATAATTGATCGAGACCCCGCGGCAAAGTCAAAATTAAGTTTAATTTTAACTTACCCAGGTGTTAAGGCAGTCTTTTTTCATAGAATAGCAAATTTTTTTTCTACAGCAAAATTTGATTTGATTGCAAGAATCATTTCACAATTTTCGAGATTCATGACTGGTATTGAAATTCATCCTAAAGCAAAAATAGGAAAAAATTTATTTATTGATCACGGTATGGGAGTTGTTATTGGAGAAACCTCAGAAATTGGTGATAATGTAACTATCTATCATATGGTAACTTTGGGTGGAATAGCTCCTTCTATAAATTCAGATAATCAAAGAAATGTTAAACGTCATCCAACAATTGAAAATGAAGTTGTTATTGGTTCAGGCGCTCAAGTATTAGGTCCAGTGACTGTTGGATGTTGTGCAAAAATTGGAGCTAATGCTGTAATTACAAAAGATGTTCCAGAAAAAGCTGTGATGGTTGGTATACCCGCTAAAAATGTTGGTATGGCAGACAGTGAATTTAAACCATATGGTATTACTCCTGATAGTGATAAAAAATCAGACTAATGAATGATATTCAAAATGATTTTATTTCAGGGATTGGAAATACTCCTTTAATAAAATTAAGAGCAGCATCAGAAATAACTGGTTGTAATATTTTTGGTAAAGCTGAATTCTTAAATCCAGGGGGATCTGTAAAAGATAGGGCTGCACTGGCATTAATTAAAGATGCCCAAGAGAAAAAATTAATTGCTAAAGGTGGAACAGTTGTGGAAGGCACTGCTGGTAACACTGGAATTGGATTAGGTCTTTTAGGAAATTCATTAGGGTATAAAACAATCATAGTAATGAATGACAATCAAACCCAAGAAAAAAAAGATCTCTTAAGAAACTTAGGTGCAGAATTAAAATTAGTTCCAGCCAAACCTTATAAAGATGATAACAACTTTGTTAAAGTTGCTGCACGATTAGCCGATGAACTTAGACCTTCAAATAATAATGGAGTAATTTGGGCTAACCAATTTGATAATGTGGCAAATGCAAAAGGTCATTATGAAGGAACTGGTAAAGAAATTTGGGATCAAACTAAAGGTATCGTTGATGGATTTGTGTGTTCATCTGGAACCGGTGGAACAATTTCAGGTGTCAGTAATGCTCTTAAAGAAAAAAACAAAGATATAAAAATTTTTCTTTCAGATCCAAAAGGTTCTGCTCTTTACAATTATATAAAAAACGGAGAACTAAAATCTGAGGGCGGTTCAATAACTGAGGGTATTGGATCCAGTAGAATAACTGCAAACTTTAAAGATGCTAAAATTGATGACGCTTATTCAATTGATGATCATGAAGCCTTGCCAATTCTTTATGATTTAATTCAAAATGAAGGTTTGAGCTTAGGAACTAGCTGTGGGATAAATATTGCAGGAGCTATTAGAATGGGTAAAGAATTAGGACCAGGAAAAACAATTGTTACTATTCTTTGTGATAGAAGCGATAAATACGCTACTAAAATGTTCAATAAAAAGTTCTTAGAAGAAAAAGGATTGCCAATACCTAATTGGTTTTAAACATAAATTTTATCAGCTAATCCGTAGCAAAGAACACCACTTAATATTGTAAGCACTAACGGAGCATAAATTGCTTCATCTGAAGTTTTATCTGTATGACCAAGTTTATTTATTTTGGTACTATAAAAACCAACAATAAAAGCACATAAGTTTTGCAAGAAAATTACATTAAAGAAGCCCCAAGTAGCTTCCAAGCCGTTAGGTCTTATAAAGCCGACATAGATTGCCATTAAGGTTGAGCCAATAAAAATAGATCCAAAAAATCTAACTACACCGGCACCTGTAGCATCCATGCCATATTGATTTAAAAAAGATTGAGTTTGGAAAACACATCTAAATCCATAGTAAGCAAAGCCTATAAAATGAATTAAAAAAAGAATTAAATAAAAAACTCCATTAAATTTTTCAACCATGTTTAACAATATCAAAAATAGGTTTTGAATACACTCTATTTTTTACGAAAATAAATCAAATTTCAATTGTGAGTTGATGAAGGTTTTGCATATTTAATATACACATTTGACGCATGACGTTTTAATGAATGTGTAACAGTATTAAAATAAAAATAGCGTTAATATAATATTAGAAAAAAATTATAGGAAGATTTATGGAAGCAAAAGAAATAGTAAAAAAAGCTTACGAGGCTTTTAGTAAAGGTGACATGGAAACAATGTTTAATGACTTAGTTCATGATGATTGTACTTGGATTTTTCCAGGTGAAGTTGGCAAACACCCTTTATCAGGTACTCATAAAGGTAAACAAGCTATGATGGAAACTTTTCAAAAAATTCCAGGAGCTTGGGATAATTTTCAAGTCATTCCAGGAGAGATGATCTCTGAGGGTAATAAAGTATTTGTTAAATGTGAGGGAAAAGCAAGCGGCATGAATACGATGTTTGGTCATTTTTTTGAAGTAGCTGATAATGGTAAAATTTCAACAATGATAACCTACGATGACACTCTTAGCATGTTCAATGCAATGAAGAAGTAAAGAACAATATGTCAATTTTAGAAAAACTAAATAAAATCATCATGGAAAAAGATGGTGCGGCAGCAGCTGAGATAATTCATGATGATTATAAGAGGTATTCTCATCTTCAAGGAACTTATACTGAAAGTGGAAAAACAGGAATGATTGAGGCAATTAATAAAGGTTTCATGAAAGTTGATAAATATAGAATTTTGTATGAAAACGATGAAATAGGTTTTGATCATTCTATTGTTACTTATGCCGAGGATGGAAACAAAGAAGCTTTAATGTGTTACTGGAAATTTAAAGATGGTAAAATTATAGAATTAGAAACTGGAGCTACAAAATTACCACAGTAATTAATAAAAGGAGGAGATATATATGAGCAGTATAGAAGTTAAAACTTTTGATAAAGCAGATGAAGTGGTTGATAAGTTTAATAACGCTAAAATAGAAGCGGTTAAAGTTGGTGGTCAAAGGGTAGTCAGATTACATTTAAAACCAGGGTGGAGATGGTCCACAGATGTTAAGCCACATATCGGAACTGATAGTTGTCAGGCAAATCATATAGGAATAATCACCAAAGGTACTGTTTTTGCAAAACATGATGATGGAACAGAGATTAGTTATACTGCTGGAGATTCTTATTCTGTCAAGCCGGGCCATGACGCTTGGGTTGTTGGTGACGAACCTGTTGAAGCATACGAATTTGCAGGAGTTTGGGGCGAATAATGGTAAAAATTATTGGTAACTTTGAGGTTAATGATTGGGTTCATTGGAAAAAAATGTTTGACCAACATTCTAATGCAAGAGAAGCCGCAGGAATTAAGACAATTTATGTTGGAAATGAAATAGAAAATACAAATAAAGTACATATCATAATGGAAACACCTGCAGCAGATACAATGCAAAAATTTATGCAAGATCCTGAAAATGCTAAAGTAATTGAACAATCAGGACACAAACAAGAAACGACAGTAATGAGCATTTGCTCTGACTAAACAACAAAAAAAGGAGAAAAAATGAAATACTATATGGTAACTCACACTTTCAAATCGAAAGAAATGAAAGACAAATTTAACGAGGTTACAGGAGGCATGTCCAGAGAAGATATGATTAAATCTTCCACTAGTGATAAAGCAAAATGCCAAATGACATATTTCACCCCGGGTGATACTATGACAATGTTTTGTCATTGGATGGCAGAAAGTACTGATGCTATTAATGAACAGCTTTCTCAGATGAATGATTTTTTTGAACCTCACCAATTTACTGAGGTTAAAGAAGAAGTTTTTGATTTCAACAAATAAGAGGTAAAAATGAAAAAAACAATATTAACATTAATAATTTCACTATTAACAACCTACTCTTTAGCTGAAACAGGTAAATTTAATGCCTCTGGAGCAGGGTCTTGGGCAGTGAATGTAATGGATGGTGGAAATGGAAACATGAGTATTACTTATGATGGTAATGCTGGACTTTCAGATAAAGAGGGAAGTATTTTTGATAAGTCTACAATGCACTGTATTGGAGGATTAACTTTAGTTGCAGGTAAATTTGATGATGAAACAGGTATGTGTACTTTTTACTTAATGGATGGTGAAAAGGTTTTCATTAATTACAAAGGTAAAGGAACTGGAGGCCAAGGTGGATCCGGAGAGTTTGTAATTGTTGGTGGAACTGGGAAATATGAAAAAATTTCTGGAACAGGTTTCTCTAGTAGACAAAATTTAAAAGGTAAAGCTGGAATGGCTCATTCATTAAATCAAATGAGTGGAAACTTTACTTATTAATAAAAAAAGGAAATAAATAATGAGAAAAACGACATTGGTATTATTATTTAGTGCTTTACTTTCATCAACTGCAATTGCAGGGATGTCTGATAGTGATAAATCTAAAGCTTGGGAATGTAGTGGGATTTATATGGCTAACTACTTTTTACCTTCTGGTGAAACTTTTGAGTACAGTATGAAGGAAAAATCGATGGCTTCAGTAAAAGTTCTTAAAGCATATGCTTTAGAAACAGGTATTGTCGCAAAAGAATGGGACGATGGAGTAAATAAAGCTGTAGATAAATATTACGGTTCAAAATATGACGAGGCTAAAACTGAGGCTTGTCATAGTTTTGTAAATTCTACTATTCCAAACGGAGAAGAAAGAGTTAAAAAAGTAGTACAAACTCTTTATTGATATGAAACAAGCCATCATATTTTTTTTTTTGTTAATTAACTCAACTTTTGCATTTGCAGGTGGGCACATTTCTGAAGCAGATAAAAAAGAGGCAATAAAATGCTTGGGCCACTATACGGCAATTACATTTATTGATGCTGATAAAATTGAAGCAATAAAACTTGAATATGCCAATGCTTCTTTTAAAATAGTTAGAGCTTACTTAGTAAGTGAAAATGTAAAAGAAGAAGAAATTAATAAAGGGACAATTGAAGAATTAGACAAATTAATTGGGAAACCATTTAATAATGAAAGAAATGATGAATGTAATTCATTTATATATAAACTGATACCAGGTTCTAAAGAAGATATTGAAAAATTAAGAGGAACTTTAGAATAATATAGTAAAGGAGATAAAAATGGAAAAAGAGATGTTAGCGTTAGTAAATTTTAAAGAAGGTAAAATGGAAACTTTCATGGGATGGATGCAGTCTGATGAGGGTATGGGTGTAAGAAAAAGTGTTGCCTATCCAGAAAAAACCATCGGAGCAATGAAACCAGATAAAACAGGTATGCTATTTAAAGTTACAGTTCATAATGAACCAGGAATGAAAGAGTTTGTATCTGGAAATAACCTGACTGCAAAAGCAATTTATGAAGAATGTATAGAAAGTGCTCAGCTTTGGGAAATGTCAGAGGTAAAGCTTTAGAGTATATACTAAAAAAGGAAAAATATGAGTATAATGGTTAGATACGCTCCAAAGTCTATGACTGCAGAGCAATATGATGCAATTGTAAAAAAAGAATATGAGCTAGGAATACATCCTCACAAAGGATTAGACTTTGAAGTATGCTTTGGTGAAGGAGATCAAATGAAGGTTTCAGTGGTTTACGATACAATGGAGTCTTTTGAAGATCATGGAAAAAAATTAGGTCCTATATTAGAAGAAATGGGTATTGATCCAGGAGAACCTCAAATTTTTCCAGTTCATAATACTATTCACAGAGGTGAATAGATATGCAGGCAGGTTTTGTTATTTTTAACATTGATGTAACAAATCCAGAAGACTACAATGAGTATATTACTAAAGTGAAGCCAATTGTTGAAAAGTTTGGTGGAGAGTACATTGTTAGAGGTGGAACAAATCAAGTTGTAGAAGGAAATTGGCAATATAGCAGAACTATTGTATTGAAGTTTCCCTCTTACGAAAAAGCATTGGAGTGGTACAATTCAGAAGAATATCAACCAATTAAACAAATCCGATTAGATAACGCAATTTCTAACGGAATAATAATACAAGGAGCATAAAAATGTCGATATTAGAAAAATATAGCGCTGCTTTGAAAAATAAAGATGAAGCAGCAATGAACGAACTTTTGCATGATGATTTTAAATTTACAATGCATAAGTCAGGAAATGTTTTAACTAAAGCTGACGTAATGAAATGGGCCATGAGTGGTGACATTAATCAAGATAAAGTAAGAATAGTTTACGAAAATGATGAGGTCGGTGTTCATCATTCTTTTGTAACATTTAATGATGGTAATGTTGAAGCTGTAATGGCTGTTTACAAATATAAAGATGGAAAAATAGCAAGCTTGGAGACAGGCGCTACTCCAATACCTAAATAATTATATAAATTTAGTGAGATTTCATTTAATGTCATTAAATGAGTCTCACTACTTCTTACCTATTTCTAGGGATTGCAGTTTTTCTAGGCGTTACTTCTAATAGTTTTGCAAAAAGTGCTGAGGGTTTTACTCTTTTCTTTCCAAGTTTAATTACTGCAATTACTATAGTCTTATGCATGTATGCACTTTCTTTGGTTATGAAAAATATACCAATGGGAATTACTTACGCCTCATTTGCTGGTCTAACAATCATTGCAACTGTTGTAGTAGGTATTATTAGATTTAATCAAGTTCCAAATTTTTACTCATTAATAGGTTTAGTATTAATTATTATTGGTGTGCTAATGGTGAATTTATTAGGTAATAATTAAAAATGTTTCCCAAAAAATATTCTAATTTGTTGTTTATATTGATTATGGGTTTTGGAATGAGTTTATTTATGACTCTTATTATTACATATATTAATACTGGTATAGATAAAGAGTTTATAAATAGATTTTTAAAAGCTTGGGCTGTAGGACTGCCAATAGCTATATCAACAGCTTTGATAGTTGGGCCAATTGCCCGAAGATTTGTGGATAAAATTACAAAGTAAAATTTAAATTTTTTTAAGTGGACTTAATAATTTAAGTATTTTTTTATGCACTAATTTGTTAGCTGACACCAAAGCATTGTCTCTTTTAATAATATTTTCATTTCTCCAGTTCGTAACCACTCCACCCGCAGCTTTTATAATAGGTATAGAGGGATGAATATCCCAAATATGGTTACCACATTGGATTGCTACATCTAAAGTACCATCAGCTACTTGCATATAACTTAACGCGTCAGAAGTTGGAAAATGATTTAATTTTAATATTTGAGAAATTTTTGCTTGTTGTGAAAATGACAAATATCCATGAAATGCAGCTGTAAGCTTAACACCTTTTATTTTTGCACTTCCATTTACCTTTAATCTTCTTTTTTTTCCATTTTCAAAAACATGTGCAATTTTATCTGTCCTATTCAAATAGAATTTATTTAATACAGGAAAATTAACTAATCCCATTACAGGTAATTGTTTATAGTTAAGAGATATTAAATTACTCCAAGTAGGACTGCCAATAACAAAAGATCTTGTCCCATCAATTGGATCTATAACCCAAGTGTAATCACTTTTTGATTTTTTGAAACCAAATTCTTCTCCAACAATTTGGTGATTAGGAAATTTTTCGTTTATTTTTAATCTAATAAATTTTTCAAAAGCTTTATCAGATGTAGTTACTGGATCATACCCTTTACCTTTAATTTTATTAGATACTTTGAAATTTTTACAAAGTTTTTGATGATACAACTTTGTTAAATCTTTAGCTAATCTATTTAGGAAATTATAAAATATTGAGTAATTTTTATAATTAAATTTATCCACGAAAAACTCTTACTATTAAATTTGTACAGATTAAAGTTAATATTTAATTAATTTTACGATTATTTTTTGAATAAACTTTCGATTTGAGCTTCTGCATCTTTAATAGATTTATCATAATCCAAAGCCATTTGATCAGCACTAATAACATCTACTTTTTCTATGCCAAAAAAATTTAAAATAAATTTTAGCCATGGAGTTAAAAAATCTTCAGCACTGTTAAGTTTTGTACCGCCTGAGGTGATTACTAAATAAGCTTGTTTATTTTTTAGTAGTCCTTCTCTTCTTCCATTGGGTTTAAACTTAAAAGTTTCTCCAATTCTAGCTGCCAGGTCTGACCAAGCTTTTAATGTAGCTGGTGGACCGTAATTATAAATTGGGGCTGAAATAATAATTATATCACTTTCTTTAAGTTCTTTTACAAGTTGATCTGATAACTCAAACATTTTTTTATGATGTTCTGTTTGGTCTTTTTCATCAATTTTCATCCCTGACTCTGTAAGCCCACTTACAAAAAGCATTTCTTCATCTAAATCTCGATACAAAACTTCGTCTCCAGGCTTTTTGATTTTATCTAATAATTTTTTAGCTAAAGCTCTTGAAGTTGAGCCTTTTTTTCTAGCGCTTGAGTCTATTTGATAGATTTTCATCTCTTCTTTTTAGCCGAAATTTTGCATAAAAGGAAAAACTTTAATTATATAAAAACCAATTGCCTGTAATTGATTAGTTAAAATTAAAATACCTGTAACTAAAAGAGTTATTCCACCTATTTTTGAGATTAAATTTAAGTTTTTTCTAAAATTTTTAGAAAATAATAAAAATCTTTGAATTAAATATCCTGACAAAACAAAAGGTATAGCAAGACCTAAGGAATAAAATATCAATAAAATTATTGCTCTAGTAAGTGTTTCTTCAATTGAGGCTAGGGCCAAAATAGAACCTAAAATTGGTCCGATACAAGGAGTCCATCCAAAGCCAAATGCAAGTCCAATTACATATGGAAATAAAATGTTTCTAGATTCTTTTGCATCAAATCTTTTTTCAAAATTAAGATATGGAATGTTTATTATTCCAAGTAATTGAAATGAAAATATAATAATTATTAATCCTGCAAAAATTCTTAAAATTTCTGAATTTTGTAAGAGAGCTTGACCTAGAAAAGATGCTGACGCTCCTAAAAGAACAAATACAGTTGAAAAGCCTAAACAAAATAAAACCAAAGAAAAAATATTAGTTTTTTTAGACTCAATTACCTCTTGAAGCGATTGACCTGAAATGTAGGAAACATATCCAGGTATCAGTGGTAAAACACATGGAGATAAAAAACTTATAAGACCTGCACCAAAAGCAATTAAGTATTCAAACATTTAACCTGTATTTTTCATGGCTGCTGATATTCCAGCTATTGATGTTAAAAGAGCATCATTTAAATATTTTTTGTCAGACATTTTTTTATTTTTTTTAAGTTTAAATATAACTATTGGTTGGATAATATTAAGTACTTCAGAGTATATAGCTCTGACAGTTATTAAAGTTCTGAATTGTTTACGTGTTAAAATAATTTCTTTTGTAGTGATTTTTTTATTTAATTTTTTTATTACTTTAAATTGAAATCTAAGTTTTTGTCCAACCCTTTTTAGTGCATTATCTGCTAAATATTTTTCATAAATTTTTGAAATTTCAGGATCAGCTTTAGTAATTACCATATCAAGAATGTCTAACATTGAATTGAAAAAGGGCCAATTTTTTTCCATGTCTATTAAGGTATTTCTAAACTTTTTTATATAAGCATATCTTAAAGCCTCAGCGCTACCTAACCACGCAGGCAACATCAATCTTATTTGTGTCCATGCGAACACCCAAGGTATAGCTCTTAAACTCCTAATATTATCAACATTTTTTCTTTTAGATGGTCTCGATCCAATTGATAGTTTTCCGAGAGCTGCACTAGGTGTGACAGTTTTGAAATATTTAATAAATTCTGAGCTTTGATTAATATTTTTTCTATATGAACTTTTAGAAATATCGGACATTTTTTCAATTAGTGATCTCCAGTTTTGTTTAGGAGTAGGTGGAGGATTTAATGTTGCTTCAGTTACAGCACCTATGTAACTACATAGATTATATTCAGCTATTGGTTCATAGCCATATTTTTGCTGAATAACTTCACCCTGATCGGTAATCCTAATCTTTCCATTTACTGAACCTGGAGGTTGCGATCTTAAAGTAGCCTGAATTGGTCCACCACCTCTACCAGGTGAGCCCCCTCTTCCATGAAAAAAAGTAACATTTACCTTGAATTTTTTTCCTAATTTGACGATTTCTTCTTGGGCTTTGTATTGATGCCAGCTAGCACATATTTTTCCTGCATCCTTACTAGAGTCTGAATATCCTATCATTACCTCTTGTCTATTATTAATTAGTTTTCTGTACCATTTTTTCGAAAATAAGTTCTCCATAACTGGTTTTGCATTAAGCAAATCATCTAATGTTTCAAATAAAGGTACAACTCTTAATTTATCTTTTATTTTTGCCTCTTTTTGTAGAAATGAAACTGACAAAATATCTGACACAGACGTAGTCATTGAAATTACATATGCTCCTAAGCACTCTGAGGGTTCATCTGCAAGTATTTTAAAAGTAGACCAAACTTCATTGTTCTCTTTATTAGAAAATTTAAATTTATTAATATAGCTCTTAGTTGAAGTTAATTTAGATTTTAAAAAATTAATTTTTTCATCTTCAGTGAATTTAAAATAATTTTTATTATATTTCTTTTTAACAAATTCAGCAATTAATTGCGTGTGTCGAGAAGACTCTTGTCTTATATCTATTCTAGCTAAATTTATTCCAAAACATTTTGCTCTTCGCATGAGATCTAGTAGGTCTCCACTTGCAACGTTTTCATTTTGGTTTTGTTCTAAAGATTCTCTTACAACCCTCAAAGGTTTTAAAATTTCTTCAGTTGAACTTAATAAAATATTTTTATCTAAAGGTGTCTTATTAATAAAATATTGTTCTATAGATCTATGAGTTAGTCTCAATTTATCTCTAAGAGGTCTTAGAAAAACTCGATATGGTTCAAAAGTTTTACCAACTTTAGAGTTTATTTTTTTTGAACATTTTTTCATTGAGTAGGATCTAATAATTTTAGTCAAAGATTTTTCATATAGTTTTGCTGCTTCCCATCTTGATAATAAAATTACTTCTTTAGTAACTTTTGCAGTTACATTAGGATTTCCATCTCTATCTCCACCCATCCATGAGCCAAACTGAATTGGATTAAAGTTTTTTGGTAATCCTCTATTCATGTTTTTCAAAAAAATAGAATTTAACCTTCTGTAAACTTTAGGAATTGTGTCCCACAAACTATCTTCTATAATCGCCAAGCCCCATCTTGCCTCATCAAATGGAGAAGGTTTGGTTCTTTTAAGATCATCAGTGTTCCAAATAATTGTAAACTCGTCATGAAGTTGTTTATTTAATTGTGTTAACTTTGATGGATGAGAATTATAAAGATCTCTTTGCTCTAGAATTTCTATAATTTTATGATATTTCTGAATTAAAGTTCTTCTTTTTACCTCTGTTGGATGGGCAGTTAAAACTATTCCTATATCTAGATTTTTAGCAAGGTTATAAATTTTATTGTTAGATATTTTTTTATTTTTAAAAAGTTTTTCAAATATCTCTTCAATAAAAATGTTATATTTTAGATTTTTACGCTTAGTTTCATATTCATCTAGATTTCTTGATGTATCAACTGACTCGGCTAGATTTATAAAATTAATTAAATGAGTAAATGCTCTAGTTAATCTAAGGGTATCGATTGGATTACTATTTCTTACTGTTTTGACTAGTTTTTTGAATGAATTTTTATTTTTAAGATTTATTTTATTTACTTTTGATAGCTTTCTAACCTTTTCAGTCAGATTAAAAAACTTAATACCTTCTTGTTCTTTAATTACTTCTCCAAGAATATTTCCAAGGTAACGGATATCTTCTCTAAGTAACTTTGTAGGTATTCTTTCATAATAAAGATCTCTTTTTTTCATCGCTCAAAACAAATTTTTTTTGTAAAATTCCTTTTGAATTAGTTTTTACACTAAATAAAGAGCCTGAGTATCTATATTTTCGCAATTCTGCACTGTTCATACCTTTGGTTGCTGAGGTAACAAAAAGTTCATTATTATTTTTGCCACCAAATGTACAATTGGTAATATTTTTTGCAGGAAATTGAATTCTGTGGATTAACTTTGCTTTATTATTAAATACAGAAATACAGGCTCCATGATAATGAGCGACCCATAGATTTTTATTTTTATCTAGAGTCATGCCATCTGGAACTCCTTCTTTATCAGAAAAAGTTTTAAAAATTTTTTTACTTACAATTTTATTATTTTTATTTATTTTAATTTTATATATTTTTTTTTTTGAACTATCTGTATGGTAAAAATTATATTGGTCTAAAAATGCTGGTCCATTTGTAATTCTATAGTTTTTATCAACTTTAGTTAATTTTAAATTTTTATCTAATTTATAAAGTGATCCTTTTTCAATTTTTCTCTCTAGGTTATCCATAGTGCCAAACCATAGATTTCCGGCTGAGTCTGTTTTACCATCATTGGTTCTGTTTAATTTAATATTTGGTTCGGTGAATATTGATTTTAAAATTTTTTTAGATTTAAGATTTTGAATTCTAATTTCTCCTTGTAATCCCAAAATAAATATATTTTTTTTAACATGGGCTAAAAAACCCACTTCTTTATTTACCTTAATTTGTTTTTTTTTATTATTTTTAATATTTAAGATGCAGATTTTCTTTTTCTTAATATCTACAAAATAAATAGAATTATGCTCTTTTACCCATAAGGTGCCCTCACCTAATTTGCATTTAATATTCCAAATAACTCTTGGTTCGGTAGTTCTGATTTTATTCATTTATTTCAAATTCATTTATAAAATCTTTGTTAGGAGTAATACCTATGCCAATATTATCAGTTACAGATGCAAATCCATTATTTTCATTTACCTGCTTTAAAATTGAAAAATCTTCATTTGGTAGATCTGTAATAAAAATATTTTTTTCAGTGGTATCAAATTCCAACATTGATTTAGAGGGAAATAATCCTCCTGGCATATCAGGTTGAGCTGTAAGTAAGTGTAGATTAACAGCTATACTTATTGCAGACCCCCATACATGATTGATAACTGGGATAAAATTAGCTTGTGCCAAAGCTGAGACTTTTAAATACTCAGTAATCCCACCTAAACCGCAAACTTCTGGTTGGGCAATATCAATACAATTATTGGAGATTAATTTGTTCCAACCATATTTTGTAAATTCAGCCTCTCCTCCAGCAATACTGGTAGAAATTTTACTTCTTAATTGTCGATAACCTTCATAGTCCTCGGGTGCTACAGGCTCTTCAAACCAAAATATATCTAACTCATCCAATCCTTTACCAACATAAATAGCATCTTTTAAATTGTATGCATGGTTAGCATCTACCATTAATCTAAAGTCTTTTCCTATGCTTTCTCTAACCGCTTGTACTAATTTAAGATCTTCCTTTGCACCTAAGCCAATCTTCATCTTCATAGCTTTAAAATTTTTAGACTTGATTTGTTTTGCTTCCTCTTTAAATGAATTGATTAATTCTTCTGTAGATTTTTTTTGTAACATCATCCCATAACCATAAACCGGAATATGTTCATTACATTTTCCACCTAAAAGTTGATAGAGAGGTACTTTGGATTTTTTTCCAAGGATGTCCCACAACGCAATATCCACACCCGATAAAGCTTGTATTGGCATTCCTTTTTGACCACTATCTCTTAGAAGGTTGTACACTTTTTGCCAGATATGTTCTTTATTTAAGGGATCTTCACCAATTATTATTGGCTGGATAACTTTTTCAACAATATACTTATTAGCTAATGCAATATTTCCTGGTCCAAAGCATTCTCCCCATCCTGTAATACCTTCATCAGTCTTAACCTCCACAAGATGAGCAGTTCTATGTTTATAATATTGTTGAGAGTAACCCAGTTCTTTGTCTAACTCATATCTAAGTACATGACTTTTAATAGAAGTTATCTTCACAATTATTTAAAGTGCAACAACTTTAGAGTTTTGCTCACCTAAGTTTTCAATTGATAACTTCATTGTGTCTCCAGCTTTTAAAAATTGTTGAGGCTTCATACCCATACCTACACCAGGAGGCGTTCCAGTGGTAATGATATCACCTGGTTGTAAAGACATGTACTTACTTAAATAAGAAACAATAAAGTTTGCATTAAAAATCATTGTATTAGTATTTCCTCTTTGCATTTTTTTTCCATTAACATCTAAACTCATGTTTAAATTGTTAATATCTGAAATTTCATCTTTCGTTACTAGGTAAGGTCCAATTGGTCCATAAGTATCATGAGATTTTCCTTTAACCCATTGACCCATTTTTTCTAATTGCCATTCTCTTTCACTAATATCATTGACCAAACAATATCCTAAAATATGTTCTTCAGAGTCACTTTCAGATATATGTTTTGTCTCTTTTCCAATAATAATTCCTAGCTCAACTTCCCAATCAAGTTTTTTGGATCCTGACACAATTTCAATATCATCATTAGGACCATTAATGCAGCTTGTAGCTTTCATAAACACTATTGGTTCAGACGGTGCTTCTGCACCAGTTTCTGCAGCATGATCAGAAAAATTTAATCCAATTGCAATAAACTTACCTGGCTTAGTTATACATGATCCAATCCTCTCACTACTTGATATTTCAGGAAGTGAAGATAGATCAGCATTTTGTAGTTTAGAAATAGTTTCAAAATTTAAATGATGAGGATTTAAATCT
>CACHUY010000002.1 GCA_902583295.1 uncultured Pelagibacteraceae bacterium
CTCTTTAGTTTTTGGGTTTCTTCCTATTCTTGATTTTTTCTTTCTTATAGAAAACGTACCAAATTTTGATAATTTTAATTTTTTTTCAGATTTAATATTTTCGACAATTGTTGATAGAAAATCATCAATTAGATTTTCTGAAATTTGCTTAGAAAAACCAAGCTGCATGTAAACTAAATTAACTAAGTCTTTTTTAGTTAAATTTATTCTCATTTTAAATATTGTGCTTAATCTTTTTTATCAAATTACCTTTTACAATTCTATAACAAACATCAAGGGAGTTAGAAAATCCTATATAGTCTGTTCCACCATGACTTTTAACTACAGGTGAGTCTAGCCCAATAAAAATTGCACCATTGTACAATCTAGGATCGAGTCTTTTTTTGAATTTATTTAAATTTGATATGTTTATTAATGATGAAATTTTACCCAGAATATTTCCAGTCATTGTTTTCTTTAATTCACTGGTAATAAAATTAGCAGTTCCTTCAGCAGTTTTTAATGCAACATTTCCTGTAAAGCCATCTGAAACAATTACATTTACATTACCATCCATTAGATGGTTGCCCTCAATATATCCTACAAAGTTATAATTATCAGAGTTTTTATCATTTAAAATTTGATATGTTTCTTTTATTGTTTCATTGCCTTTTAGTTCCTCAGAACCAATATTCAACAATGCTACATTAGGTTTTTCATCAGGATAAAGTGAGGTGTATAAGGAAGCGCCCATTATAGAAAAATCTGTCAAATTTTTTGAACTACATTCAATATTTGCACCTAAATCTAATACTACGCTCATCCCTTTTTTATTTGGCCAAAGAGCAGACAAAGCTGGTTTGTCAATATTTTCAATCATTTTTAAGTTTAGTTTAGCAACCACTAACAAAGCCCCTGTGTTCCCAGCTGATATAACTATATCAGCCTTTTTTTCTTTAACACTCTTAATTGCTAGCCACATACTAGTTTCTTTACCCCTCTTTGCTCCTTCTAAAGGACTATCGGTGCTTTTGATTACTTTATCGGTATGAATAATTTCATAAAATTTACTATCAATTTTATTTTTAATTAATTCTGAGATTTGATTTTGGTTACCAAAAATTCTGTAAAAAATATTTTTATTTGATTTATTATTTAGAATAATTCCATCAATAACTTTTTTAGGTGAACCATCGCCCCCCATTGCATCAACTGCAATTTTAATCAAATCTGACATTTTATAGGAATATTATACTATTCTTTTGGATCTAAAACTTGTCTTCCCTTATACATGCCAGTTTTTAAATCTAAATGATGAGATAATCTATATTCACCAGATTTTTTATCCTCGACTATGTTTTTAGTTGAATATTTCATAGATTGAGCCCTTCTCATCCCAGTTCGGGAGGGGGTTTGTTTTCGTTTTGGTACAGCCATAATTATGGGTTACTTACACTTTTTAAATAAGAATTCAAAGTTTTTTTTGATAAATCAACATTAAAATTTTCAAAATAATCAAGTAAATATTCAATATTTCCGAAATCACTCAAAAAAATTGAAATTTTTTTTAATTTATCAGATTTCGATAAATCTTCCCAGAAATGAATCTCAGAAACCATCGAATGGAATAAATTTATATAATCTTTCATTTTTTTATTAATAGATTGATCGCCATAACCAATTTCTCTAATACTCAACTCAAGTTGACGAAAATTAAAATCATAAATTTCTTGTAATACAGTCTTATTTTCATCTTTTTTGTAGTTTTTTAGAAAAAAGGAAAAATGGAGTAAAAATAAGGTTAATCGATCAGAAAAGTTATCTTCTCTATTTAAATTTTTATATAAATCTTTATTTCTAGTGTAATTTATTAAATTATTATAAAGATATAAATACTTCTGTTTCATGCATAAAACATTATATATAATTTTTTTTACATTTATAGTTACAAATTGTTCTTTTAAGCCTGTAATTAAACATCATGGTGTTCCCTTTTTAGAAAAAAAACAAGCCTCATTAATAGTTAATAAAAGTAATAAAAATGACATCAAAAAAACTTTAGGTTCACCATCTACTAAAAGTAAATTTGATAATGATATATGGATTTATATTGAAAGAAAACAAACTCAATCAAAATTAAAAAATCTTGGAAGAATGAAAATTTTTAAAAATGATGTTTTAGTATTAGAAATAGACAGTTATGGAATACTGAAAAAAAAAGAATTTTATAACAAAGAGGATATGGAGAATATAAAAGTTGTAGAAGCTACTACAGAGGCAGGTTTTAAAAAAAATTCTTTCATATACGATTTTATGTCTAGTATGAGACAAAAAATTAATGACCCTCTTGGTGTGAGGGCCAAAAAACGTAAAGAAATTAGCCAGCGATAACTGCTAACAATAGTAATGCTACTATATTTGTAATCTTAATCATTGGATTAACAGCAGGTCCAGCGGTGTCTTTGTAAGGGTCACCAACTGTATCTCCTGTTACTGCAGCTTTATGAGCTTCAGAGCCTTTTCCACCATGATTACCATCTTCAATATACTTTTTAGCATTATCCCATGCTCCACCACCTGCTGTCATTGAAACTGCAACAAACAAACCGGTAATAATAACACCCAACAACATTGCACCTACTGCAGACAGTGCTGCAACTTGTCCACCAATTGCTAAAATTATGAAATATAACACAACTGGTGAAAGCACAGGTAATAAAGATGGTATAATCATTTCTTTAATTGCTGCTACCGTCAATAAATCAACTAATTTGGCATAGTCAGGTTTTTGTTTTCTTTTCATTATACCTGGGTATTTTTTGAATTGTCTTCTTACTTCAACAACTACAGCTCCACCCGCTCTACCAACAGCCTGCATACCCATGGAACCAAATAAATAAGGTAACATTCCACCAATTAATAAACCAACTACAACATAGGGATTTGATAAATCAAAAGTTACTACAATTCCCTCAAGGGCTGAACCAGCTTCTTTTGAGAAATGTTTAATATCTTCTGTATAGGCAGCAAATAGAACTAAGGCACCTAAACCAGCTGATCCAATTGCATAACCTTTTGTTACGGCTTTTGTTGTGTTACCAACCGCATCTAGTGCATCTGTAGTTTTTCTAACCTTTTTATCTAAATTTGACATTTCAGCAATACCACCAGCATTATCTGTTACAGGCCCATAAGCGTCCAAAGCAACAACCATACCAGCTAATGCAAGCATGGTAGTTACTGCTATAGCAATACCAAATAAACCAGCTACTGAATTAGTAATTAAAATACCTGCAACAATAATTAAAGCTGGAATTGCTGTAGCTTCCATTGACACAGCCAATCCCTGAATAACGTTAGTTCCATGTCCAGTTGTTGATGATAAAGCAACAGACCTAACTGGCCTGTAATTTGTTCCTGTGTAATATTCAGTTATCCAAATTAATAATCCTGTAATTACTAGTCCAATAACTCCACAATAGTACAAGTTCATACCATTAAAAGTTTTACCATTTACCGTATATTCATTTGCAAAACCTATTACATGATCTGTTACAGGCCATAAAATAACTAATGAAGCTACAGCAGATACTATAAAACCTTTATATAAGGCATTCATAACATTTTTAGTTTTACCTAATTTTACAAAAAAGGTACCAAGTATTGAAGTTAACAAACATGCAGCACCAATACTTAAAGGATAAATCATCATATTTAAATCACCAACAAAGAAAATTGATGATAAAACCATCGTAGCAACAATAGTTACAGCATAGGTTTCAAATAGATCAGCTGCCATGCCAGCGCAATCACCCACATTATCACCAACATTATCAGCTATAACAGCTGGGTTTCTGGGGTCATCTTCTGGAATACCGGCTTCAACTTTTCCAACTAAATCAGCTCCTACATCAGCACCTTTGGTAAAAATTCCTCCACCTAATCTTGCAAAAATTGAAATTAAAGATGCACCAAAACCTAATGCAACAAGAGCATTAACAATTTCTCTTTCGTCAACATTTAATTTTAATAAGAGATAGTAATAAACAGCTATTGACAATAATGCTAAACCAGCAACTAACATACCAGTTACGGCACCTGATTTAAAAGCAACAGAAAGGCCTTCAGCTAAACCTTTTCTTGAAGCCTCTGCTGTTCTTACATTAGCTTCAACAGATACCAACATTCCAACATAACCTGCAATACCTGATAAAGCAGCACCAATTAAATAACCTACCCCAACTAAGGGACTAAAAGCTATACTAACAATTACCAAAACAACAACACCAACAATTGCTATTGTTTTATATTGTCTTGCTAAATATGCTTTAGCACCAATTTGAATAGCAGATGCAATCTCTTGCATTTTCTTGTTACCTGCGTTTGAATTAAGAATATTTTTTCCAGTGAAAAATCCATAGACAATGGATAAAAGTCCTGCTGCTATTGTATATAATAAAATTGTTTCTACTGTTGAGCTCATGAAAACCTTAATGTTGTTGGTTGTTAAATTTTAAGCCCGCACAATACAAAAAAAGCTAAAAAAGACAATAATTAACTTTTAGAATTGATGAACATAACCTTTGTTTTTAAGTACTATTTCCTTACCTTTTTCATCAATAATCACTGATCTTTTTTTATTAGAACAAATTTTACCTATTTTGGAAATTTTAATACCAAGGTTTTTAGATGTTTGAGCTATGATTCTAGATTTATCTTTGCTTGCAGTAAACAAAATTTGATAATCATCACCATTTGATACCAGTTTAATCTTTTTCATTTTCTTCATTTTTATTATTTTTAATAAATTCTTTGAAATTGGGATTTTATTTTCATTCAAGGAAAATGATAAATTTTGATTGTTTATCATTTTGCTCAAATCACAGACAAGACCATCAGACAAATCAATCGAGGAATTTGCAAAGTTTAACAACTTTTTAGTCATTTTTATTCGTATATCAGGTAGATAATATTTTTGAGTAAAATAGTTTTTTAATTCTTTAGATACTTTAATTTTATTTTTTAAAATTTGTAGGCCCATAAAGCTATCACCCAGAACTCCTGTTACGTAAATATCGTCATTTATCAAAACTTTATTTCTATAAATAATTTTTTTTGAATAACCTAGCGATGTAACAGTAAAGCTAAGTTTATTAGAAAATGTGGTATCACCGCCACATAGAGAAATATTATATTTATTTTGTTCTTGTATTAAGGACTTTGAAATTAAAGATAAGTTTTTTTTTGAGAAAGTCTTGTTATTACCTGAGCCAGCTATAAAATAAAATTTTGGTGTGACTCCTTTACAAACTAGATCTGATATAGAAGATCGCAAAATTTTTTTTATAACTAGATCAGGATGTTTAAAGTCAATAAAATGATAACCTATATTATATGTATCAACAGAAATAGCTATACCCTTATTCTTATCAAAAAAAATATCATCATTTAAATTAAGGGCGGATTTATTTTTTTTTGAGATCTTTGAAAAATAATTATTAATTAATTCAAATTCATGCATTTTTAGATCTCAATTTTTTTCCAACATTATCTAGCAATGCATTTAAATATTTTGTCTGAGAATTTTCTAAAAAAAAATTAGATGAATTTAAATATTCCTTTATAATTATATTTAGTGACAATTGAGGTTTGTACATAAATTCATAAGTTGCTGCTTTAAGAATAGTTTGAAAAACTTTATCAAGATTTTCAAATACAAAATCTTCACCTAATTTTGTGTTTAATTCATCTAATATAAGGTCATTTCTTTCTATCGTCCCTGTTACTATATCTTTAATAAATTTTTTAAATCGGTGTTTTGGGAAATTTAAATTATCATCTTCATTATAAAATTTACCATATAATTTTTGAATAATTATAACTCTTGGATTATTTTTTGGATTAAAATGAGTTCTCATTTTTGAGACAAAATAGAAATTACAGCTTTTGCAGCTTCAGCACCTTTTCGTTTTCTTGCTTTAGCTTGTTTCATATTAAGGCATGTAATAATGCCGTTACCGATAGGCTTTTTATTATTTACAGATATGTCCATAATTGCATTGGTTGAAGCCTGAGAAATAAAATCAAAATGAGGGGTTTGTCCTTTAATAACACATCCGAGTGCTAAAAATGCATCATACTTTTTAATATTTTTTGAAATTGTAACTGGTATTTCAAATACCCCTGGAACAGTTATAATTTTAATTATATTTGATTTTGGAATTAAACTTAGGGCACTGCTCAGTAATGCTTTTGATATATCTTTATAATAATCTGCAATAACTATTAAATATTTTTTTTTCATTAAATCAGTTCCTGTTTGGTAATCTTTATATCATATCCTTCTAAACCAATAACCTTTTTCGGTGACTTAGTAATCAATATCATATTTTTAATTTTTAAATCTTTAATTATTTGAGCACCTATTCCATAATTTCTTATAAGTTTGTCATTACCTTTTTTATAAAATTCTTTGTTTTTGTAATCTTTCAAAGTTTGTGTAACAGATCGAAGATTAGAGTCTTTTATAAAAACTAAAACACAACAAGAATATTTTTTAAAATATTTTAAAGTTTTATTAAACGAATTTGGCAATTGTTGACTAATTAAATAGTTTTGGACTACATTTGACGAAATTACTCTAACCCTAGGTGTGACGCCTTTTTTTATATTTCCCTTTATTAATGCAAAATGCTCAGCTCCATCTAATAAATTTTCATATATTCTTATTTTATATTTTTGATTTTGTACCTCAATATTACTTAGCTTTTTTAAGCGTATTAATTTTTCTTTTTTAAGTCTGTAAGCGATTAGATCTTCAATTTTTCCAATTTTAAGCTTATGTTTTTTTGCAAAATTAAAGAGGTTATCACCTTTTGCCATTGTTCCATCTTCATTCATAATTTCACATATAACAGCAGAATTATTTTTTTTAGCTAATCTAGATATATCTACTGAAGCTTCAGTATGTCCTGCTCTAACTAACACTCCACCATCTTTAGCTATAATTGGAAAAATATGACCTGGAGAAACAATGTCGTTCTTGTTTGCATTTTTTTTTGATGCAATTTTAATTGTTCTAGATCTATCTTTTGCAGAAATACCAGTGGTGATTCCTCTTTTTGCTTCTATTGAAATTGTGAATGCAGTTTTGTTTCTAGATTGATTGATAGGCGACATTAAACTTAAATTTAATTTTTTTGCCTGAACACTATCTAGAGCAAGACAAATTAATCCACGGCCATACCTAGCCATAAAATTTATCTTTTTTGCACTAGTGTCAGAAGTAGAAATAACTAAATCACCTTCATTCTCTCTCTTTTCATCATCAACAAGGATGAACATACCACCCTTTTTGGCAACATTGATTATTTGTTCTATTTTAGCAAAATTATTTTTTTTCATTAAAATAATTTCTAACGTATTTAGATAAGATATCTATCTCAATATTAACTAAGCTAGATTTCTTTAAAGTAGATAAATTTGTTTCTTTATACGTGTGAGGGATAATCCAAATTTGAAATCTTTTTTTTGTAACTTTTGAAATAGTAAGAGATATTCCATTTACACTAATAGATGCTTTTTCTATTAAATGTTTTCTTTCCTTCTTTGGGATTTCGAATTCAAAAACATATGATTTATCAACTTTAGAGATCCTCAATACTTTGCCAACAGTGTCTACATGGCCTTGACATATATGTCCTGAAATTTTAGTACCGTATTTTAATGGTAATTCTAAGTTTATAATATCTCTGAGTTTTAAAAATTTAAACTTTGATCGTTTGATTGTTTCATTTGAAAGATAAAATTCCATAATCTTTTTTTTAAAAGAAATCAATGTTAAGCACACACCATCACAAGCTACTGATAATCCTATATCTTTAATTGAAACTTTAAGGTTACTTTTTACAAAAATATTAAGTCCCTTATCTCTTTTGACTATTTTAGAAATAGACCCTTGATTATAAATAATTCCGTTAAACATGCTATTTGTTATAATGAGTTATTGTATCTTTTCCATAGGAAGAATTAAGATTTTCCTTAAATAGATATTTTTTATTTAAGACATTTAATCCATTAAATTTAACAAAATCTGAATTTGTTGGAAGTTTTTTTTGACTTTTGAATAAATAAAATTTATTAAATATTTTATTCTTCAATAAGTTAGTTGTGAGAAGATCGCCTCCTTCAACTAGAGTATTTCTAAAACCTAAAGAATAAAGTTTTTTCATAATTGATCTTAAATCTAAGTACTTATTGTTATTTAATTTTGCTTTAATTAATTCTATTTTCTTTTTTTTAAACTTAGATAATCTTGATTTATTTGCTTTATTATAAAAAACAATAGTATTTTTTTTATTAGCTGACTTAAAAATATAAGTATATTTATTTAAACTTAAGTTATTGTCTAAGATAATTCTTACTGGAGAAAATTTTTCAAAACCTTTTATTCTGCAATTTAATTTAGGGTTATCAATATTTATAGTTCTACTTGAGGTCATTATTGAGTCATTTTTGTATCTTAATAAATGAGTAAATTTATCTGAATACCGGTTAGTTATTTTTGTTTTAAATTTACTATAAATTAGTTTGTTTTTTGAAATAGCTATTTTACCAGTCATGAAAGGTATTTTGTTTTTTCTATTAAAAAAGTATGGAATATAAAATTTTTTTACTTTATCTTTTAGAAGTCCTATCGATACATTAATTTTATGGGATTTTAAAATTTTAAAACTTTTTTTTCTTACTCTTTTATCAGTATCTTCAAGTGCGTAAATAACTTCAGAAATTTTTGATTTAATTATTTCATTTGTACATGGTGGAGTTACGCCTTGGTGGCTACATGGTTCTAATGTGACATACATTTTTGCACCATTAAGTTTCTCATTACAATTTTTAATGGCATTAAATTCTGCATGAGGTATACCATTATAAGAAGTTTGACCAATTGAAATAATATTATCATTTTTAACTATTACACAGCCAACAGATGGATTTGTGCCAGTTAATCCTTCACGAGATTTTGCCAAGTCCAAGGCAATCTCCATGAATAATTTATCTTTTTTTGTAAATTTATTTTTTTTTGAAGACATCTATCTTGTCCACGAATTGAACAAAGTCTTGTTCTTCTCTGAAATTACGATAAACAGATGCAAAACGGACATAAGCAACAGGATCTAATTCTTTTAAACCTTCCATTACCATTGTACCAATTGTACTTGTTGAAATTTCACTTTGACCAAGTTCCTCTAAAGCTCTTGAAACTTTACTGATAAATTTTTCAGCAGTACCAGTATCTATAGGTCTTTTTTTGAGGGCAATATATATTGATTTAGAAAGTTTATCTCTATCAAATGGAGATTTTCTCCCGTTCTTTTTAACTACCATCAGCTCTCTAAATTGAATTCTTTCAAATGTGGTAAATCTTTCACCACAAACACACATTCTTCTTCTTCTTATAGCAGTACCATCTTCGGTAGGACGTGAGTCAACAACGGAGGTTTCACCTTTTTTTTCACAAGGGCAAATCATTAATTAGAGATTCTTATATATTGGAAATGAAGAAGTTAAAGCAATAACTTCATTTCTAACTTCATCTTCTACTTTACTGTTGTCATCTGGGTTTTCTGATAATCCTTTAAGAGTTTTTGTAATTAATTCACCTACTTTCTTACATTCATTTAAACCAAAACCACGTGTTGTAATCGCTTGTGTTCCTAATCTTATACCAGATGTTATCATTGGCTTTTCTGTATCAAAAGGAATACCATTTTTATTACACGTAATATTAGCTCTTGATAAACTTTCCGCAGCCAAGTTACCTTTTACATTGTAAGGACGTAAATCAACCAACATAAGATGCGTATCAGTACCATCAGAATAAATTTTAAAACCATTATTTTTTAAAGTCTCTGCTAAAATTTTTGCATTTGCTAAAACAGATTTAATATAGTCTTGAAAATCAGGCTGAAGAGCTTCTAAAAAACCAGCTGCTTTAGCTGCAATAACATGCATTAATGGTCCACCCTGGTAGCCAGGAAAAACTGCTGTGTTAAACTTTTTAGATAATTCTTCGTGATTAGTTAAAATTATTCCACCCCTTGCACTTCTAAAAACTTTATGTGTAGTAGATGTAACTACATGAGCATAGTCACATGGGTTTGGATATCCCTTTCCAGCAACCAAACCTGAAAAATGTGCCATATCAACCATTAGATATGCTCCGACTTTATCTGCAATTTCTCTAAATCTTTTAAAATCTATAACTCTGGAATATGCACTTCCACCTGCAATTATCAATTTTGGTTTATGTTCTAAGGCAAGTTTTTCAACATTATCATAATCTATAAGTTCAGATTTTTTATCAACATCATACCCTATCGGATTAAACCATTTTCCTGACATTGAAATCTTTAAACCATGAGTGATATGACCTCCTGAATTTAAACTCATACCCATAAAAGTATCACCAGGTTTTAACAGCGCCAAAAATACAGCACCATTAGCTTGTGCTCCCGAGTGTGGCTGAGCATTAGCAAATTTACAATTGAAAAGTTTTTTTAATCTTTCTATTGCTAAATTTTCAGCAACGTCGACATGTTCACAACCATTATAATATCTTTTACCAGGGTAACCTTCTGCGTATTTATTTGTTAGCACTGAACCTTGGGCCTCCAAAACAGCTAGAGAGACAATATTCTCTGAAGCAATCAATTCTATATGTTGTTGCTGTCTCAATAGTTCATCTTGAATTGCCTTGTAAAGATCTGGGTCTTTTGAAGATAAACTGTCTTCAAAAAAACTTTTATAGCTATCATTTATATAATTTTTTTCACTAGACATTATATTTTTTTAATCCTTTTTAAGTGTCTACCACCTTCAAATTTAGTATTCAAAAAAACACTAACACAATTTAAAGCATTTTTTTTAGTTAACAACCTTGAGCCTAATGTAATGATATTTGCATCATTATGCAATCTTGATAATTTTGTTGATTTTAAATTAAAACATTGTGCAGCTCGAATATTTTTATGTTTATTTGCAGCTATATTCATCCCCATTCCAGATCCACAAACTAAAATTCCAACATTATTTTTGCTAATTTTTACTTTTCGAGCGACCTTATGGGCGTAATCAGGGTAATCTACTCTGTTATCAGAGGACGGTCCTAGATCAAAATAATTCATTTTTTTTTTAATTAGATGTTTTTTAATGATTTCCTTTAATTTAAAGCCAGCGTGATCAGAAGAAATATAAATATTTTTCAAACTAATTAAATTTATAATCAAGAACACAAGCTACAAGGTGAATTCTATTTTCTTCACCTCCATTAAATGCATTGTGATATTTAGTATTATTTGTAACCCACACAGAACCATCTGCTGGCATATGTTTTGCAACATTATCTATTACCATTAAACAACCCGGGTTAGTAATAATTGGTATATGAAGTCTTGGCTCAGGATCTCTATGCCAACTCAAAGTAGATCTTGGCTCTTTTAAAAGAATTCTTATTCTACCTAATTTATATTTTGAAGAAAGCACATCATACACTTCCTTAAAATATGTGTTTTCATAATCTTTAATAAATTCAGAATATTGTGACTCTTCAACCTTAATATCTCTTGAAACTTCGATTCCAGTTTTATCAGGCTTAGTCCAGTAAACTCCTCTAGCCTTGCTTCCTTTGATTGAATCTGGATCACCAGGGATTTGAGTAAGTGAAATGGCACCAAAGTGAGTTACGCCACCACCATCATCGAATTTTTTAATATTTACAATTTGATTGTATGCTTCTTGCAACTTATCTATGTTAAATTTTATGTTCTGTTTTTGAAAATCACTGAAATCTAAAATTCTTTCTTCTTTTTTTATATTCAGGTCTACAATTTTTGTGTTATTTATAGTCATCGAAATTGTTTTGTACTTATAATTTTATATATTTGTATAATACTTTTGTCGCATTATTAAAGTATATTTAAACATGATTATAGGAAAATATCCAAATTTAAGGTTAAGAAGAAACAGAAAGGAATCATGGACTAGAAGGCTGATTCAAGAAAACACACTGAGTCCAAATGATTTTATATTACCAATTTTCTTAATTGATGGATCAAACAAAAAAGAATCAATATCTTCAATGCCAGGTGTTTCTAGATATACAATAAATAGAGTGTCTCAAATAATAGACAAAGCAATTAAAAAGGGTATTCCAATGGTTGCCCTTTTTCCTAAAACAAAAAATACTTTAAAAAATGATTTGGGTACTGAGTCACTAAATGAAAATAATTTAGTTTGTAGGGCTATATTAGAAATCAAAAAAAGATATAAAAACCAAATTGGAATTATGTGTGATGTTGCCCTAGATCCTTATACATCACATGGTCATGATGGATTAATAAAGTCTAATCAGATAATTAATGATGAAACGATTGAAGTGCTAATAAATCAATCTCTGTTACAGGCTGAAATGGGATGTGATGTTCTTGCACCTTCAGACATGATGGATGGAAGAATAGGAAGAATAAGAAAAGCACTTGATAATTCTAACTTTAAAAACACACAAATTTTATCCTATGCTGCAAAGTATGCATCCAGCTTTTATGGACCTTTTAGAGATGCTGTTGGTTCTAAAAGCTCTCTTAAAGGTGATAAAAAAACTTATCAAATGGACTTTAGAAATAGTGATGAGGCTTTGCGTGAAGTTGCTTTGGATATAAAGGAAGGTGCAGATATGGTTATGGTTAAACCAGGTATGCCATACTTAGATATAATTAAGTCAATAAAAGAAAAGTTTAGAATTCCAGTTTTAGCATACCAAGTATCTGGTGAATATAGTCTTATCGAAACTGCTATTAATAAAAAACTAATACAAAAAAATGCAGTTTATGAAAGTTTAGTTTCTTTTAAACGTGCAGGAGCAAACGCCATTGTTTCATATTATGCTGATAGAATAGACAAAATTTTAGAATAATTATTTCAAAGAATTTAAAAAAATTACTCTACTATTAGGATAATTTAAATTATTTGGTTTTAAGATTGTTTTATCTAAATAATCTCCAACCAATTTTAATCCACTTAATAAAATATTAATATCTGTTACTTCTAAATCTTTCTCGATAAGAAAGTTAGGTACATATTTCTTTTCAGTATAAGAAGTTGCAAAATAAACAGTTTTGTTATCTTCTAAGTTTTTTTCTACCAAATTTTCTAGCTCGAGGTCGTAACCTAACAATTTTAGTAACTTTAATTCCCAGAAAATATATTTTTTAAGCCAGTTTTGGTCATTTAATAAATTAAAAAGCTCTTCGATAAGAAAATAAACTTTTTTATTTGCCTGTGCTTCAGCTGTTAATATTTTTATTAGGTTCATTGCTGAGGTAATACAAGAAAGCTTTTGCTTATGATCAAAATAAAATGGACTGTAAGCATTTAAAATTTCTATTTTAAAATAACCCATTCTATTATCGTTTTTTGAACTATAATTAACATGGAGTCTATTGCCCACTTGAAGATAATTTTTAATTTTTTTAGATGTTCCTCCAAATATAATGCCTGAAACCTTACCTTTATCCAAAGTATATAACTCAGCAATTATAGAGTTTTCACTATACCTGCTTTTGTTAACTAAAAAACCTTGATCAATCCAATTCATATTTTTTTTAATTCATATTTTTTAAACATTCGATAGCAGCATTTTGTTCAGCATCTTTTTTTGATTTACCTAATGATATAAAAAATGTTGTATTAGGAAGCTTAACTCCCACTTTAAAAATAGGTTTATGACGTGGACCTGTATTAGAAATAATTTTATAGGTTGGTAATTTTTTAAATTTTTTTAAAGCTAGTTCTTGGAGTTTTGTTTTTGCATCTATTTGAGTAACAACACTTTTTTTAATATGAATACCCCAAAGTTTTAAGATAATTTTTTCAGCTATATTTAATCCTTTATCTAAATAAATAGCTCCCATTAATGCCTCACAACTATCTGAAATAATTTTGTCTTCAATTTTGATAATTTTATTTTTAGGGTTGAATGTTTTTATATATTTTTCTAATTCAATTGCTTTTGCAACTTCTAAACATGTTTTTTTATTTACTAATGATGCAAATTTTTTATCAAGTATACCCTCTTTTTCATTAGGGTAGATTTTTAAAAGTTTTTGAGCAATAACTAAGCCAAGTACTCTATCTCCTAAAAATTCAATCTTTTCATTATTTTCATTTGGGTTAAAACTTTTGTGAGTTAATGATTGAATTAACAAATTGTTATTTTTAAATTTTATGTTTAGTTTTTTTTCTAATTTTTGATAATTTATTTTCATCAATTAATTTTATTAAATGCTCTATTAAATCTAATTGATTTATGCCATTTCCAAAATTCAAAAATACTACCCACTGTTCTATCTGATGAAAAAAAAATAAATTGAGCTTTACCAACTAAATTGTCTTTATGAACATAACCAACACTTGTTAAATATCTACTGTCTTTAGAACAATCTCTATTGTCACCTAAAAAAAAATAATGGTTGTCAGGTACAGTAAAGATATCTGAATTCTGGTAAGTGTATTCTTTTAAGTAGACAGTGTGAAATTTTTTTCCATTTGGTAATTTTTCTTCAAATTTAAAAACATTAATAATTTCACTTCCACAATAAATATTACTTTTACTTGGAGTTTTTGACTTTAATATTTCACTGTTATTTAAATAAAGGTTAGAATCTATAAATTGAATCTTATCACCTGGTAGACCAATAAGTCTTTTTATATAATCTGTTCTATTATCTGCTGGTGTTTTGAAAACAACTACATCACCACGTTTTGGGCTATTGAACATTATTCTTTTACTGAGTATCGGGGGACTAAAAGGAAAAGAATGCCTACTATAGCCGTAGGAATATTTTGTAACAAACAACCTATCACCTACAAGCAATGTTGGCTCCATTGATGATGAAGGAATATAAAATGGTTGAATTAAAATAGATCTTATTACTATAGCAATTAATAAAGCATAAAATAAAGTTTTTAAATTTTCAGAAAAAAAATTTTTATCTAGCTTCATATGGATTGAATTATTGCAAAAGCGGTTGAATAATCTTTTTCATCTGAAATTGACAGAAAAAAATTAAACTTTTTAATTTTATATTTTTTTTGCAAAATTTTAATAATTTTTTTATTATCAACATATCTAGGCATACCTTTTTTATCATTTGTAATTTCAATGTCTTTAAAGTTTAAATTTGATGAAAAACCAGTCCCTAATGCTTTAGAAAAAGCTTCTTTAGCTGCAAATCTCTTCGAAAAAAAAGCGACTTTATTTTTAGTTTTTTTTGATAATTTGAGTTCATTACTGCTATAAATTCGTCTTTTAAATTTATTGTTCTTAATTGACTCTTTTATTCTTCTGTTATCAATGATGTCGACCCCAATCCCAAGAATTTTCATATTATTTCAATAATTTTTTAAAATTTTTAATCACTTTCGACAAACCATGAAATACTGACTCCCCTATTATGAAATGGCCAATATTATACTCATGAATTTCTTTTATTTTTGAGAGTAATTTAGTGGTTTTGTAATCAAGACCATGCCCTGCATGAACCTCGAGGCCCAATGAATTTGCGAGCTTTGAACTTTTTTTAATTCTTTGAAATTCTTTGTTATGTTTTTGTTTTGACTTAATGTTATTTGATAATTTTCCTGTATGAATTTCAACACAATCAACTTCAAGCAATCTAGAAAGTTTGACATCATTTACAGAGGGATTAATAAATAAACTAGTTCTTATTTTGGCTTTTTTAAATTTAAAAATTATTTTTTTTAATTTATTAAAATTTTTTTTTAAATTTAAACCCCCTTCAGTTGTAATTTCTTTTCTATTTTCTGGTACTATACAGATATAATTTGGTTTAATTCTTAGAGCATTAAATACAATACTTTCATTCATTGAAACCTCAAGATTAACCAATACGTTTTTCAAATTACATATCTTTTTTGCATCTTTGTCATTAATATGTCGTCTATCTTCTCTTAAATGTATTGTTACAGAGTCTGCTCCGCACTTCACTACATGTAATGCAGCGCTGATTGGGTCTGGATGTTTTTCACCTCTTGCATTTCTTAATGTTGCAACGTGATCAATATTTACACCTAGTCTTTTCACTTAATAAATCTACTCCCTGGCGTTGTTATAGGTACAGATTTAAGTATTTCAGGTAATTTTTTTTGACTGTATACAGGCACATCTATTTTTAAATGAGATACAATTTTTGTCTTAATTTTTAAAGATTTTTTAGTCGATCTATCTATGATAGATGCAAATCCTAATAATTTTGCATTTGCTTTCTTTATTAGTTTAACGCATTCTAAACTTGATTTTCCTGTAGTAATAACATCTTCAATAATTAGAACTCTAGCACCTTTCTTAATATAAAAACCTCTTCTAAGAGTAAATTTACCTTTAACTCTCTCACAAAAAATTGTTTCTTTTTTTAGAAGTCTACCGATTTCATAACCGATAATTATTCCACCCATCGCTGGAGCTAGAATTAAATCAATTTTTTGATATTTTTTTTTGATTTGGTTTGCTAACGATTTGCAAATTTTTTCAGCTAAGTTTGGAAAACTTAGAAGTTTTGCACATTGGATATATTTTGATGAATGCAAGCCTGATGATAAAATGAAATGACCTTCCAATAATGCATTAGTTTTTTTTAAAATATTTAAGGATTTTTTGTGTGAAAGCATTTCTTTTTTCTTCGTGTCTAATTATCTTAAATTTTATACCTTTTTGTTTTAGCACTGCAATAAAATTTGTAAAATTTTTAAGGTTTCTTATGATTAATTTAAATTTAAAATTAATATAGTTTGGGTTTTTACCTACCATCTCTAAACTAGAGATATTTAATTTATGACTTCCAATTAATGAACTGATATCGCCAAGTTGACCAGGTTTATCAGGCAATGACATCCATAGTGTTGTGTTATATTTTTTAATTTTTTCCTCTTTTTGCTGACCTTTATCATGCCAATAACGTCTTATAGCAGCTCTAGCTTTTCCAGTTTTAGTGGTAGGTATCCAATGAAGTGATGGTGAATTGTTTTTTGAGGTGATGATATTTACACGATCACCATTATGAAGAATTGTTTGTAAGTCGCTTTTGTTTCCATTTATTTCGCATCCTGTTGCTGAGTTACCAATTTTTGTATGTACAGCGTATGCGAAATCAATAGCAGTAGCCTCTTTAGGTAATTTTATTACAGAACCTTTGGGTGTAAAACAAAAAACGTTTTCCTGAAACATCTGAAGCTTAGTGTATTCATATGAGTGCTCAGGATTTTCATTTTTTTCTATAATTTCAACTAAATCCTTTAACCAATCATACTCTTTCCAGCTTAATGAATTAAATTTTTCTGAAGATTTATATTTCCAATGTGATGCAATACCTCTCTCAGCAAATTCATGCATTTCACTTGTCCTTATTTGTATTTCTATTGGTTTCTTGTTTGAACCAATTACTGAAGTATGAATAGACTCATAACCATTAATTTTAGGAGAGGATATATAATCTTTAAACTTTCCAGGAATACAATTCCATTTTTTATGAAATATTCCCAACGTTTTATAACAGTCATCAATATTTTTTAAAATTACTCTAAATCCAATAATGTCAGTTACTTGTTCTAGTGAAACTCTTTTTTTTTGAACTTTTCTCCAAATTGAAAATGGGGTTTTTTCTCTGCCATAAATATCTGCGTTGATATGATTTTCATTCAAAATAGAGCTTAACTCAAAAGAAAGTTCTTCAAATAAATTTTTCTTATCGAGTTTGATTTCGTCCAATCTTTTTTTAATTAATTTCCTTGCATCATTATTTAAAATTTCAAAAGATAAATCTTCAAGCTCATCTCGTATTCTGTGCATACCCATTCTATCTGCAAGTGGCGCATAAATTTCCATTGTTTCCTGAGCAATTCTTTTTCGTTTATCTTCTTTAGTTATTGCTTTGATCGTTCTCATATTATGAAGTCGATCAGCAATTTTAACTAATAACACCCTGATATCTTTAGAAGTTGCTAAAATCAATTTTCTAAAGTTTTCAGCTTTTGAGTTAAAGCTGGCGGTATTTTCGAAAACAGAAATTTTAGTAACCCCATCTACTAAATCAGCTACTTCAGGACCAAATTCATTTTTTATTGTCTCATAAGTAGCAACAGTATCTTCAATTGTGTCATGTAATAATCCAGTAGTAATAGTTGCACTATCTAATTTTAATTCCGTAAGAATATTGGCAACTTCAATTGGATGAACAGAGTAAGGGTCTCCAGATGCTCTTTTTTGATTTTGATGTGCCTTAACAGCAAAGTTATAAGCTTTATCTAATCTCTCATGATTAAGGAATTTGTTATATACTTTAACTTTATTTATAAGTTCATTAGAATTCAACATCCTTTACTATATCATTAAATTAAATTTGTTTAATAGATGTAATATCGTCCACAGGAAGTAATGAAATTAGGGTCTTAATATCTAATTTTTTAGATGGGTGTTTCCAGTTTCTTTCAATTTCAAACAAGGGGATTAAAACAAAATTTCTTTTATGCATTCTAGCGTGAGGTAAATTAAGCTTACTTTTGATATTTAATTTCATTCCATTATAATCAATAATATCAATGTCACATATTCTTGGTGAGTTTTTTTTCGATTTTTTTCTGCCTAGATTTATTTCTATTTCTTTACAAATATTGAGTAATTTTAAAGGACTATAATTGCATTTAACTTTTAATAATATATTTAAATATTTTGGATATTTCGGATTGGGCCAGGATGGTGTTTCATAATAATTAGAAACTGAGAGAAAATTTATATTATTTTGTTTTAAAAAAAATTTAGCTTTTTCAATATTCTCTTTCCTTACTCCAAGATTGGATCCGACTGCCAAATAAACTGTTTTAGCTAGATCTTCTGATATATCTTGATTTTTCACGGTTCCAGTCTCTATTTTTTTTAGTAGCTCTTTTATCGTATTGTTTTTTACCTTTAGCAACTGCTAGTTCAATTTTAGCTTTTCCTTTTTTAAAATACATTTTTGTTGGCACAATAGTAAAACCATCTCTCTGCATTTTTCCAATAAGTTTATTTATTTCTCTTTTGTTTAATAAAAGTTTTCTTCCATCTGTTGGATTGTGATTTGAATAGCTTGCTTGTTTATATGGAGAGATATGTGAATTAATAAGAACTATCTCACCTTTTTTTTCAACAGCATATGCATCAGCTATATTAACTTTACCGTCTCTAATAGATTTTATCTCTGAGCCCTTTAAAACTATTCCTGCCTCTAAAAGATCTTCAAAAAAATAATTAAAACTTGCTTTTCTATTTAAACAAATGATCTTTAAACCAGTATTGGTTTTTTTGTTCATTAAATAAGTTTTGCAGTCTCTATGGCTTTTTTTACAATTATTTTAGTATCTTCAGTAACTTTAACTAATGGTAATCTCACCTCATCATCACACAAATTCATTAGTTTAGCTGCATATTTAACTGGGCTAGGATTGCTTTCAACAAACATTGCGGTATGAACTGGTTGTAAAATATTATCTAACTCTTTTGCTTTTTCAAGATCCTCATCGTTTTTAGATATTGAATTTTTTTGGAATTCTGAACAAAGTTTTGGTGCGATATTTGCTGTCACACTAATAGTGCCTACTCCTCCTCTTTTGTTAAATTCAAACGCATTATCATCATTTCCAGTTAATTGAATAAAGTCTTTACCCATTTTATTTAATTGTTGATTAACTCTATCTAGATCGCCAGTAGCATCTTTTACACCAACAATATTTTTAAGTTCATATAATCTTGCCATTGTATCAACTGACATGTCAATTACTGACCTACCTGGTATATTGTAAATTATAATAGGAATTCCACATTTATCATTAATAGCTTTATAATGTTGATATAGTCCCTCTTGAGTGGGCTTGTTGTAATATGGTGTTACAATTAATGCACCATTTGCACCTGCCTTTTCAGCGTGAGAAGTTAGAGAAATAGCCTCCTCAGTAGAGTTAGAGCCCGTACCAGCGATAACTGGTATTTTTCCATTACTCTCTTTAATGCATAAATCAATTACACGCTCATGTTCAGTATGGCTGAGAGTTGGAGATTCTCCAGTAGTACCCGCAGGGACTAGTCCGGACGTACCATTGTCAATATGAAAATGAATTAGCTTTATATATGCATCTTCATCTAGACCATTATTTTTGAATGGAGTGATTAAGGCAACATTTGATCCTTTAAACATAAATACTTATAACATAGTTTAGAGATTCATATACTAAAAGATTATGTGCAAAAAAATATTAGTTATTCTTGGAATGGTCTTATTTGTTTCTCTTAAAATAACTAATCTTTACGCAGAGACAATACAAATTGTTCCTCCTCAAAAACCAACTTTATCATCAGAAGAGATAATTAAAAAAATATCAAAAAATATTATTACTCCTCTTAAAAAACCTACAAAATTAAAAAAGGTTGAAAAAAAGGTTGTTGTTAAGGAAATTAAAGAGAAAAAGTTAAGTTTTAAAATTCCTAAAAAAAAACCAAGTGTTGCAGGAGTAACAACTACTAAAAACATTAAAATATCTAAATATTATAGCAAAAAAGATTTTGGTTTGGCAAAAAAAGCGATTTCTGAAATGCAAAAAAGTAAATGGACTTCAGCTTTAAATATTTCCAAAAAAGCTAAGGACAAATCTATTTATAATTTTATTCAGTGGAGACATCTACTAACAACTGGAAATCAATCCTCTTTTTACGATTATAAGGTTTTTATAGACAGTAATCCTGAATATCCAAGAATTGATAGATTAAGATATTTGGCAGAACATAAATTGTCTACGGCTAATGTTTCACCCAAGAAGATCATTACATGGTTTGGAAATAACGAACCGCTTAGTGGATATGGTAAAATGATATTAGGTGAAAGTCACCTATTAATTGGTAATAAATCTAAAGGTACAAATTTAATTAAAGAAGGTTGGATTACAGCAAAATTATCTAGGAATGATTTAAAGTTTTTTAGAAAAAAATTTAAAAAAAATCTAAATGCAGATGATTATATTAAAAGAGCAGATTACCTTGCATGGAATGGAAAGCATTGGGATCTTAAAAGACTAACAAGATATTTACCAAAAGATTATGAGCTTTTATATACAGCCAGACAAATACTAATAAGTAAGGGATATGGAGTTGACCAAGCAATTAAAAATGTGCCGCAAAAATTTAAAAATGATGCAGGTCTTAATTATGATCGTTTGAAATGGAGAAGAAAAAAAGGTCGTGTAGACTCTTCAACAGAGATTCTACTAAAAATTAAAAATGATAAAGATTATTTAGTGATGCCAGAAAAATGGTGGAAAGAAAGAGAAATAATTTCACGGGCTCTTATTTATAAAAAAAAATACGAAATTGCTTATAAAATATCAAGTAATCACGGTATGACTGAAGGGTCAGACTTTGCAGCAGCAGAGTGGATGAGTGGCTGGATAGCTTTGAGTTTTTTAAATGATCCTTTAACAGCAAAAAATCATTTTAAAAATTTTTATGACAATGTTAACTACCCAATCAGTACCTCTAGAGGAGCTTATTGGCTTGCTAGTGCATATGAGAAACTTGGAGATAAAGAGCAATCGAATAAATGGTATTTAGAAGCATCAAAATATTTAACGACTTATTATGGTCAATTAGCATTTTTAAAGATCAATCCAAATGGAAAATTTGAACTTAATAAAGACATGGAAGTTGATAAAAAATATCGACTTATTTTTTTTAATAAAGAACTGGTTAAGATTACTTATCTTTTAGATGAGCTTAAAAAAGATAAATATACTAAATTTATTTTAAGACATCTAGCCAATGATGATATTTACAAAGGTAGTGAAATACTAGCAGCTGAACTTGCAACAAATATAAATAGATATGACTTTGCTATACAAATTTCTAAAATTGCTTCCTATCAAAAAAGGTTTCATAATAGATTTAATTATCCAATTATTAGTACACCAAAAAGTATTAATGGAAGAAAAATTCCAGATAGCGCTTTAATTTTATCTATTATAAGACAAGAAAGTGAGTTTGATTTAGAGGCCAACAGTCACGCAGGTGCAAAAGGATTAATGCAACTAATGCCCTACACCGCAAAATTAGTTTCTAAACAAGCAAAACTTCCTTATTCAAAATCAAGATTAACTACTGATCCTGAATATAATATCAATTTAGGCTCTCATTATATTGCAGGCCTTATATTACAGTATGATGGTGCATACCCTTTTGCAGTTGCCGCTTATAATGCAGGACCAAACCGAGTTAAGTATTGGAAAAAAATTAATAAAGATCCGCAAAAGAAACAAATTAATTATGTTGATTGGGTTGAGTTAATAAAATTTAGGGAAACACGAAACTATGTTCAGCGGGTAATGGAAAACTATAATGTTTACAGATATATATTAGAACAAAGGCCTATTCCAATGAGAAATTTCTTTAAAGATCGTCCTCTATTTTAATGGCGGAAGAGGAGGGATTCGAACCCTCGGTACAAGTTTCCTCGCACGGTCATTTAGCAAACGACTGGTTTCAGCCTCTCACCCACTCTTCCGTATGACATTGTGTAATAAGCGATTGTATTGAAAATTCAATCTTTATAAAGTAATTATTCAATTATTATGAGAAATAAGTACTCTATATTTTCTTTATTTAAAAATGCTTTGACGTATCATGAAAATTGGCAAAGAGCCTGGAAAGATCCACCACCTAAAAAAGAATATGATGCTGTAATTGTTGGTGGTGGTGGTCACGGTTTAGCAACAGCATATTACTTAGCAAAAAAACATAATGTGCAAAAGATTGCTGTAGTAGAAAAAGGTTGGATTGGTGGTGGAAACACTGGTCGTAATACAACAATTATTAGATCAAATTATTTATGGGATGCTAGTGCAGGTTTGTATGATCATGCCTTAAAAATATGGGAAGGTTTATCACAAGAACTAAATTATAATGTTATGTTTAGTCAAAGAGGTGTAATGAATCTTGCTCACAATTTACAAGATGTGAGAGATTTAAAAAGAAGAACTCACGCTAACAGACTGAATGGTATAGATGCAGTTTATTTAAACACTGAGGAAGTAAAAAAATTTTGTCCAATTATAAATACATCACAAGATATTAGATATCCTGTTTTGGGTGGTACTTTACAAAGAAGAGCTGGTACAGCTAGACATGATGCAGTCGCATGGGGATATGCAAGGGGTGCAGATGAAATGGGAGTTGATATCATTCAAAACTGTGAAGTTAAAGGTATCAAGAGAAGTGGTGATACAGTTGAGGGTATAGAAACAACAAAAGGATTTATTAAAACTAAAAAAATTGGTGTAGTTGCAGCAGGACATTCTAGCGTAGTTGCTAATATGGCAGGTTTAAAACTTCCACTTGAAAGTAAACCCTTGCAAGCTTTAGTTTCTGAACCTGTGAAACCAATTATTGACACTGTTGTTATGTCAAATGCTGTTCATGCATATGTTAGTCAATCAGATAAAGGTGAACTAGTTATAGGTGCTGGTACAGATGATTATATTTCTTATTCTCAAAAAGGTAGTCATCAAATTGTAGAAGGCACCTTGAATGCAATTTTAGAATTATATCCAATTTTTAGTCGTATGAGAATGCTAAGGCAATGGGGTGGTATTGTTGATATATGCCCTGATGCAAGTCCTATTCTAAGCAAAACATCAATCAAAGGATTATATTTTAATTGTGGTTGGGGTACAGGTGGATTTAAAGCAACACCTGGTTCTGGAGACTTATTTGCTCATACTATTGCTAATGACGAACCTCATAAACTGAATGCTGCATTTAATTTAAATAGATTTGTAAGTGGTGACCTTGTAGATGAACATGGTGCTGCAGCAGTTGCACATTAATGTTTTTAATTAATTGTCCGTATTGTGGAGAAAGAGATCAGCAAGAATTTAAAGCTGGTGGAGAAGCTCACATCGAAAGACCCAAACAACCAACTGAATTAAGTGATGATGAATGGGCAGAATATTTATTTATGAGAAAAAATATTAAAGGTGTGCAGTTTGAAAGATGGAACCATGCTCATGGTTGTCGTAAATGGTTTAATATGGCTAGAGATACATCTAATGATGAAATAAAAGCAATTTATAAAATAGGTGAAAAACCACCAACACAATAAAATGACACAAAATCTAAGAGTAAAATCAAGTGAATTTATAGATGAGACTAATAGAATTTCATTTAAGTTTGATGGAAAAACATACTATGGTTTTAAAGGAGATACTTTAGCATCTGCTTTAATAGCAAATAATATTCATTTAGTTGGTAGAAGCTTTAAATATCATCGACCACGAGGAATTATGACTTCTGGTTCTGAGGAACCAAATGCAATCGTTCAAGTAAATCCTAGTTCAAATATTACAGAACCAAATGCGAGAGCAACAGAAATAGAAATTTACGAAGGTTTAGAAGCATCTAGCCAAAATTGTTGGCCAAGTGTTAATTTTGATATAGGTGGAATAAACAATTTTTTAGCTCCCCTCTTTCCATCAGGCTTTTATTATAAAACTTTTATGTGGCCTAAAAGTTTTTGGGAAAAGTATGAATTTTTCATTAGACATTCTGCAGGTCTTGGCAAATCTCCAGCTACAAAAGATCCTGATATATATGACCATAGAAATATTCATTGTGATGTATTAGTTGTGGGTGCCGGTATATCTGGAATATTAGCAGCAAAAAATGCAGCAAAAAATAATTTCAAGACATTACTTTTAGATGAAAAGAATGAACTTGGTGGATCAACAATATTTGAAGCAAATGAAGACAATAAAATTAATAATAATTTAGCATCTGAATGGTTAAAAAAAGAAATTAATGAACTTAAGAATATTAAAAATCTTGAGGTTAAAACTAGAACAAGTGTAGCAGCATATCATCAATATAATTATTTACTTGCGAGAGAAAATTTAACAGATCATTTAGACAAAAAAGATAAAAAAAATAAGATTAGACAACGACTTCTTAAGATTAGAGCTAAAAAAGTGATTTTAGCAACTGGTGCACTAGAAAGACCTTTAATTTTTAATAATAATGATAGACCTGGTATCATGCTCTCTTCAGCTATTAAAAAATATAGTAATTTCTATGGTGTTGTATGTGGAACTAAAAATATTTTTTTCACAAATAATGATAGTGCTTATGAGAGTGCTTTATCATTGTATAATAAAGGAATTAAGGTTGAAGCTATTATAGATATAAGGGAAAATTCTGATACAAAAATAATTAAAAAAATTAATGATGTTGGTATAAAAATATACTGGTCACATACAATTGTTGATACTAGAGGATATAAAAGGATAAGCAGCATATCTATAATGAGACTTTCAAATGACGGTACATCTGTTACTGGCAGTAAAATTTCTATTTCTTGTGATTGCTTAGGTATTGCAGGCGGTTGGACACCTGCTGTGCATTTATACACGCAATCTGGTGGTAAACTAACTTTTGATGATGAACGAAAAATTTTTATTCCTAAAGCAGATACAAAAGAACAAATTAGTGTTGGCTCCTGTGGGGGCGACTTTGAACTAGACGAAATAATTAGAAATTTAAATTACAAATTAAAAAATTTTTTAAACATCAATAAGACTGATTTTGACAGTATTGCTTTGGAAAATGATCATGAAACTTCAAAAAGAAATATTTGGCTTTTACCCTCTGATCAGAGTATTGGTAAAACTAAGCCTTTTGTAGATTATCAAAATGATGCTACTGCAAAAGACATAAAACTCGCATTAAGAGAGGGTTTTAGATCAATCGAGCATGTTAAAAGATATACAACAACAGGAATGGGCACTGACCAAGGTAAACTTGGAAATATGCATGCTTTAGGAATCATTGCAGATACAGCAGGTGTAAAAATGGGAGAATTAGGGACAACAACTTTTAGACCGCCATACACTCCTTTAACATTTGGAACTATTGTTGGAAGAAATGTAGGAGAATTTTTTGATACATTTCGAAGAACTCCTATGAATGATTGGCACATTAAAAATAAAGCTGAATTTGAAAATGTTGGACAGTGGAAAAGATCTTGGTATTACCCTAAAGAAGACGAAACAATGCATCAAGCAGTTCAAAGAGAAAGTAAAGCAGCTAGACAGAGTGCTGGAATATTAGATGCTTCTACCTTAGGTAAAATTGATATTCAGGGAAGTGATGCTTCTGAATTTTTAAATAGAGTTTACACTAACGCATGGTCAAAACTTGCTATTGGTAAATGCAGATATGGATTGATGCTTAATGAGGACGGTATGGTTTATGATGATGGTGTTACGACGAGACTAGGTGAAAATCATTATATTATGACAACTACAACAGGTGGTGCCGCAAATGTTTTAGGAAAACTTGAAGATTACCTCCAGACTGAGTGGCCCGAGTTAGACGTATATTTAACTTCTGTCACAGATCATTTTGCAACAGCTAGTCTATGTGGTCCTAACAGTAAAAAAATTTTAAATAAAATTATTCCTGATTTAGATTTATCAGATGACAATTTTCCACACATGTCATTTAAAGAGGTATTAATTGATAAAATCAAATGCAGAATTATGAGAATAAGTTTTACGGGTGAGCTGAGTTATGAGATTAATGCACCAGCAAGTTATGGTGAGGCTATATGGCAAAAATGTATAGAGGCTGGAAAAGAATTTAATATTACGCCCTATGGAACAGAAACAATGCATTTATTAAGAGCAGAAAAAGGTTTTATAATTGTAGGTCAAGATACAGATGGAACAATGACACCTATTGATCTTCAAATGGACTGGATTGTAAGTAAGAAAAAATATGACTTTATTGGAAAAAGATCACTTTATAGATCCGACACAATGAAAGAAGATAGAAAACAATTAGTAGGTTTATTGACTGAAGATCCAAATATTGTTTTGGAAGAAGGTGCTCAAATTGTTTCTGAATTAAATCAAAAACCAGTTGAAATGCTTGGTCATGTAACATCAAGTTATTTCAGCCCAAATCTTAATAAATCAATAGCATTAGCAGTTGTTAAAGGTGGAAAAAGTATGATGGGTAGAAAACTTTTCGTTCCAATGGAAAATAAAAATATTAGTGTCAGCGTGGCTAATACTGTGTTTTATGATGAGAAAAATGAGAGGCTAAATGCTTAATTATAAAACAGCAACAAATGAAGAAATTAACTACAATGGTGTCGTTGTTAAAGAAATTTCACCTACAATGAAATTAAATTTAAGAGGTAAAAAAAGAGAATTTTTTACTAATATAGGTAAAAATCTAAATATGCTTCTTCCAACAGAGGCTAATACCTCAACAATCAGTGATAAATTAACCGCTATTTGGCTTAGCCCTGATGAATGGATGATAGTTACTAACGATGAGGTGAAAAAAGATACAAATGAATATGAATTAAATAAAATACTTTTTAATGATATATCAAAAGTAAATTTAGGTTCCGTAGTTGATGTTACAGATCAATTTGTTCAATTAGAAATCAAAGGGAAAAATATCTACGAAATATTTTCTGCAGGAAGTCCATTCAATTTCAATGAATTTAAAGATAAAAAAGGTTCATCTGTGCAAACAATTTTAAATCATATAGATGTTATAGTTCACAATAAGGAAGATCAAATTGTTAATTTATTTGTAAGAAGGTCTTTTGCTCAACATCTTTGGTCCTGGATTAATGACAGTGCTTCAAGATTATAAATTTAATTTTTTCTTCTAAAATCCCATGGCATTTCAAATTTGCCCTGCCAAATACCAAGTTTATTATTTTTTGCATTCATTTCATCTGTAATGTATTTTTTAGAATACTTTCTATAAGCAACTGCATAACCGTTTGATACTAACCAAGAATTAAGATTTTGGTTTCTTTTATAACATTCTCCAATAAGCCTATTATATCTATCAACATCCTTTATCTTACATTTTATAATTTGATTATTTATTTTTTTAGTTAATTTATTAGTAGAAACTTGTCCACATAAGTAGCTCTTGGTGAACGAAAAAAAACTAATTGTTAGGTAAGGCTTTTTACATGTTTGTTTTTTTTCTGGAGCATCTATCCCATGTAACCTAATTTTTTTATTACTTATTTTAATTGTATCTCCATCAATAATTTTTGCAAAACCAGTAATTTCCTTAATTTCTTCTGACATAACATCATTGTAAGTAAATATAAAAACAACTAAACAAATAATAATCATTATTAAAACTTTTTTTTTGGTAAAAAACATCTTTAAGTAATTTAGATCAAATTATGTGGTGACTAATTTATTTTTTATATAATATTTAACGTAAAAAAATAAAATAATAGATATTGACCATTGAAATGTGGCCCAAATATAAAAAAATGTTTTAAAATCTGCGTTAATATATCTGGCAATATGAAATGACAATATGGGTACTATAACGTTTCTTATAATATTATTTAACATGGCTTTTTCTGATTTTTTTAAAGCCATAAAAAAGCCATTTGAAAGAAAGAAAATTGGATATGCTGGTAAGATGAAGGCTGATATTTTTAAGTACATAGAACCATATGCGATTACTTCAGAATTAGAGGAGAAGAATTTTGGAACGATGTCAGCACTTAAATATACAAGAACACCTGAGAATAACATTAAATACAAACCGTATTTTACTGATGTAAAATATGATTGTTCAACTCGCTTATAATATTTAGCTCCAATATTTTGAGCAATTATAGAAATAATTGCTGTATTTATTCCTAAAATAGGAAGTAAAACAACCTGTTCAATTCTAGTTGCAGACCCATAACCTGCTACTGCATATTCGCTAGAAAAACCAACATAAGTAAAAACAATAGCAGCAGCCACTGAGTATCCTAAAATAGCAACTGTTATTGGCATAGATTGAAAGAAAATATTTTTTAGAAAAAAATATTTTACTTTAAAATAACTAAAATTAATTTTCTTTATTCTTTCATTAGTTAGAATTTTTCTAAGTACAATTAAAAGAGAAACAAATTGCGCAATTAGTGTTGCTACACCAATTCCTGATATTCCTAAAGCTGGTATAAATAAAAAACCAAAAATAAAAATAGGATTTAAGATTATATTCAGGAGAAAAGATAAAATTAAAGCATTTCTATATGTTACTGTGTCTCCTTCTGCGTGTAAAAAAGAATTTAGTGCTACAACTAAAATAAACAATATTGTACCCAAGAAAATTATATTTATATATTTAAGACCCAGACTGGTGACCTCTGTCGTTGAATTCATTAATAGAAATACTTTTTCACCAAATGTAAAACCAAGTATTGATACGATTAACGAAATAATTATTGCATAGAAAATAACGTTTACAAAATATTCTAAAACATTTTTTTCATTTTTCTCTCCAATACTGCTACCAATCAAAGATGTGCCAGCTACTGTAACACCAATAGATGTGGCAATTATTATAAAGAAAATTGGAAATGACTTACTTAAAGCAGAAAGCGCTTCAGGAGATATTTTTCCAGCATAAAAGGTATCAACTATTGTGTACAGAGTTTGAAAAAGCGTTCCTATACTAGCTGGTATTGCAAGCTTTCTGACTAAAGTTGAAACATCATCTTTTAATAAATTCATCTAGTTTGTTAAATGTTATTAATATTCTTTTTGGAAGATATGTCTTTTTCCAACTTTTTTAGCAAGGTTAATTTGCTTTTGTCTCATTCTAAATCTTGTTTTTTGTTGATCTGTTAATTTATCGTGACAATTTGGACATGAAACGCCTTCCTCATATTTTTTTGAATTTTTAACCTGTGGAGAAATTGGTTTTCTGCAACCACTACAAATTGAATAAGAACCAGATTTTAGACCATGTTTTAAACTAACTCTGTTATCAAAAACAAAACATTCACCTTCCCATAAACTTTTTTTTTGATTAGTTTTTTTTAAATAATTTAAAATCCCACCTTTTAATTGATATACGTTACTAAAGCCTTTTTTTTCTAAATAGACGGCAGCTTTCTCACATCGAATACCACCGGTACAAAACATTGCTATAGGCTTATTTTTTTTAAGTTTTTTTAAATATTTTGGAAAATCTCTAAAATTATCAATATTTGGATTTGTAGAACCTTTAAAAGTACCAACATCATATTCAAATGGTTTTCTGGCATCAATAACAAGTGTTTTTTTATTCCTTATTAATTTATTCCATTTGTTTGGGTCAACATGACTGTCTTTTTTTTTGATCATTTGACTAAGTTTTAAGTTCATAGGAACAACCTCAGTCTTAATTTTTACTCTAGGTTTATGAAACGGTTGAAACAAACTTTTTGATTTATTGAAACTATTAAAATCTTTAAATTTTAAAATTTTTTTTAACTTATTAATAGTAGTTTTAATATCTGGTCCTTTACCAGATATAGTACCATTTACACCTTCTTTTGAAATTATTACTGTTCCTCGAATATTATTTTTTATTAAAACTTCATTTATCAATCTCTTATTTTTTTTTAAATACTTGATATTTAAAAACCTATAGAAACCAAATACTTCGTACATTACAATTTCCTACATATAGTCATTCCATCCCCTAGAGGAATTATGGTTTTCTCTACTCTTTTATCGTTAGAGACAAATTCGTTGAAGTTTTTAATGGTTTTAGTAATTTTGTCATATTCGTTTTTCTTTGCCACTTCTCCATACCAAAGGACATTATCAATTATAATGAAGCCACTTGTCTCAAGCAAACTCAATGATCTTTCATAATATTCTTTATAGTTTCCTTTATCGGCATCTATGAATATAAGTTCAAATTTCTCTTTAATTTCGTCTAAACTCTCTAGAGCTGGTTTAATTAATGTTGTAATTTTATGATCTTGTTTTGCTTTTTTAAAAAAATTAATTGCAACTTTATTTGTTTGCTCATTTTTATCTAATGCAAGTATTTTACCATCATCAGGTAATGCTAGTGACATAGATAAAGTACTTAAACCTGTAAATGTGCCGATTTCTAATACTTTTTTTATGTTAGAAACTTTAATAATTAAATGAAGAAACTGGGTTTGTGAAATTGATATCTGCATTCTTTTTATGTCACCAAGTGATGTATTGTACTCAATTATTTCTTTTTGGACTGGGTGAAGATTACGTCCATGTTCTAAAATATAATCTTGCAGCTCTTGTGTAATATTAAGGTCTGAACCCATAAACTTTAAAGTTTCTTCTTTAAAATCTCATTTACTAATTGAGGGTTGGCTTTTCCACCTGATACTTTCATTACTTGTCCAACAAAAAAACCAAATAATTTTACTTTACCTGATTTGTATTCAGTGGCTTTTTCTCGGTTATCATCAATAACTTTATCAATTAGTGCTTCTAGAGCTTTAGGATCACTTTCTTGTTTTAATCCTTTTTCTTCAACTATTTTTTTTGGGTCTTTGTCCTCCTCCAGCATGTGTTCAAAAACAGTTTTAGCTATTTTCCCAGAAATAGTTCCATCTTTAATTAAATTTATTAATTTTGATAAATTACCTGCACTTATTGGGCTTTCAATAATTTCTAAATTCTTTTCGTTTAAAGCAGCAAACAATTCACCAATTATCCAGTTAGTAGCAAGTTTCACATCTGATTTTTTTATTACATTTTCAAAATAATTAGAGGTTTCATTATCTGAAACTAAAATGGTTGCCTCATAAGGAGATAGTTTGAATTTTTCAATAAATCTTTTTTTCTTTTCATCAGGTAACTCTGGAATTTCTAATTGTAACTTTTCTATAAAATCATCTGAAACTTCTAGAGGCAAAAGATCTGGATCAGGAAAATATCTATAGTCATGTGCATCTTCTTTTGATCGCATTGATCTTGTCTCATTTTTTTTAGTATCAAAAAGTCTAGTCTCTTGATCAATAGATTGACCATCTTCGATGAGATCTACTTGTCTATTAGCTTCGTATTCAATAGCCATTTGCATAAATTTTATTGAGTTTACATTTTTAATTTCACATCTAGTTCCAAATTCTTTTGTGCCTTTTTTTCTCACAGAAACATTCACATCAGCTCTTAATGAACCCTCTTGCATATTCCCATCACACGTTCCTAGGTATCTCATTATTGATCTTAATTTTTTTACATAAGCATTCACTTCATATGGTGATCTTAAATCTGGTTTACTAACAATTTCCATTAAGGCAACACCTGATCTATTAAGATCAACAAATGTATTTTTTGGATCTAAATCATGTATGCTTTTACCCGCGTCTTGCTCTAAGTGTAATCTTTCAATACCAACTTCTTTTTGACCATCCGGCATATCTAATATAACTTTACCTTCACCAACAATTGGATCTTTAAATTGAGATATTTGATATCCTTGAGGTAGATCTGCATAAAAGTAATTTTTTCTATCAAAAACAGATCGTTTATTTATTTTGGCTTTTAATCCTATGCCGGTTTTTATTGCTTGTTTTACACAATACTCATTTATAACTGGCAGCATACCTGGTAAAGCAGCATCTACTAAACTTACCTGAGTATTGGGTTCTGCACCAAATTTAGTTGATGATGTTGAAAATAACTTTGATTCTGAAGTGACTTGAGCATGAACCTCTAAGCCTATAACAACTTCATATTGATTATCTTTTCTATTGATTAGATACTCTGATTTATCTTTACTCATTTTATCCACCAATCAGTAATTTTATTTTTAAAATTAATCTTTTCTTCCATTGCATATGCGATGTTTAATAAATTTTGTTCATCAAATGCTTTTCCAATTATTTGTAGTCCTAAAGGATAACCTTTTGCATCATGACCAGCAGGTATCGAAATTCCAGGCAAACCTGCCAAATTTACTGGAACTGTAAAAATATCGTTTAAATACATCGAAACAGGATCATTTGTCTTTTCACCTATTTTGAACGCTGAACTCGGAGTTGATGGAGTTAATATAGCATCAACTTTTTTATAAGCTTCATCAAAATCATTTTTAATAAGCTTTCTTACTTTTTGAGCCTTAAGATAATAAGCATCATAATATCCTGAAGACAAAACATACGTACCAATCATTATTCTTCTTTGAACTTCTGCTCCAAAACCTTCAGATCTAGTTTTTTCATACATGTCTATTAGATTTTCTCCATCAGCTCTAAATCCATATTTAACACCATCATATCTTGCAAGGTTAGATGAAGCTTCGGCAGGTGCTACAATATAATATGTAGGTAAAGCGTAATTGGTATGAGGCAGAGAAATATCTAAAATTTCTGTACCACAGTCTTTTACATATTCAATTCCTTTTTTCCAAAGGTCTTCTATTTCTTTAGGCATACCATCTATTCTATATTCTTTAGGAATACCTATTTTCTTTCCTTTGATATTATTGGTTAATTCTTTGCTGTAATTGTTTCTTTTAAAATCAATAGAAGTAGAGTCTTTTTCATCATAAGAACTAATGACTTCGTTTAATAAAGCACAATCTTTAACATTTTGAGCCATTGGTCCTGCTTGATCTAAAGAAGACGCAAATGCTACAATACCATATCTAGAACAACTCCCATAAGTTGGCTTTAACCCTACAGTCCCTGTAAAAGATGCAGGTTGTCTAATTGAACCACCAGTGTCTGTACCTATAGTGATTGGTGTTAATTGTGCTGCAACAGCTGAAGAGGAACCACCAGAAGAACCTCCAGGCACTAAATCTTTATCTATTGGATTTTGTACATTTCCAAAAAAACTTGTTTCATTTGATGATCCCATTGCAAACTCATCACAATTTAATTTTCCAAGAAGAATAGCTCCCTCATTCCAAATATTTTGAGTAACTGTGGACTCATAAGTTGGAATAAAATTATTCAACATTTTACTCCCTGCAGTAGTTTTAACATTTTTTGTACAAAATAGATCTTTAACAGCCATTGGTATACCAGGTAATTTTAAATCTAAATTAGGGTTTTCATCAAACTTTTTAGCTTTATCAATTGCAGCTGAAAAGTCTTCTGTTACATAGGCATTTAACTTTTTGGATTTTTCAGACCTTTCTACAAATGCTTTTGTGACTTCAGTAGATGAAAGTTTTTTATCTTTAATATTTTTAATTAATTCTGAAAGTGATTGTTTTGTAATTTCAGACATTATTCAACCACCTTTGGCACAACAAAATAATCCTCATTTTCCTGAGGAGAATTTTTAATTATTTGATCTCTTAAATTTTTGCTTTTTACCTTATCATCTCTTAACTTTAATGTTGTTTCTGCAACCGAAGTTAAAGGTTGAACATTATCTGTCTTTAATTCATTAAGTTTTTCAATAAATTCAAAAATTGAATTTAAATCTCCTGCCAGTTTCTCTACTTTTTTTTCATCAACAGAAATTCTTGATAATTTTGATATGTGCTTTATTGTTTTAAGATCGATACTCATATGATAATTAAATATGTTGCAAACTATCACTTAAGTCTAAATTATACAATATGATCACTATAGAAGAGTTTAAAAAAAAACAGTCAGAAACATGTAGATTAATTGGTCTAGATCTTGGCTCTAAAAGAATTGGTGTTTCAATCTGTGATGAAAAACAATCTATAGCTACACCATTAAAAACATTAAATAAAACTAGTGCGGATAATTTAATCAGTGAATTAAAAATGATTATTGAGGAAAATAGTATTAAGGGAATTATAATAGGATATCCTATTAATATGGATGGAACTTTAGGCAGATCTGCCCAGTCTGTTCATGATGTCTCTAACAATCTAGATAAGAAATTAGATATTGATGTTTGTTTATGGGATGAAAGACTCTCAACGGTAGGTGCATTCAATTTATCTAGTCAATTGGATATAAATGTAACTAAAAGAGAAAAAAATATAGATCAGAATGCTGCTGCATTCATACTTCAAGGAGCAATAGATTTTTTAAATAATTAATGCTTGCCAACTAACTGTATTATAGTTATAGAGTTAATTTTAATGGCATCTAAAACCAATAAAGCTATTAAAATTTCTCAAAAACATTTGTTAGGTATTCAAGATTTGTCAGTTAGTGACATAAATACTATTCTTGATGAAGCTCAAACCTTTATAAAAGTAAATCGAAGTAAGAATAAAAAAATTGACGTTTTAAGAGGCAAAACTCAAATAAACCTCTTTTTTGAACCGTCAACTAGAACTCAAAGCTCATTTGAATTAGCAGGAAAAAGATTAGGAGCTGATGTGATGTCAATGAACATGGGTAATTCAGCAATTAAAAAAGGTGAAACACTAATTGACACTGCTATGACTTTAAATGCAATGCATCCAGATATCATAGTGATTAGACATCAAGACTCAGGAGCTTGCAATCTTCTTTCACAAAAAGTTAATTGTGTAGTGTTAAATGCTGGGGATGGGCGCAGAGAACATCCTACCCAAGCGTTACTAGATGCGCTAACAATAATTAATCGAAAAGATAAAATCCAAGGATTAAAAATTGCAATATGTGGAGATATTTTGCATTCACGTGTGGCTAGATCAAATATTTACTTATTAACTATGCTTGGAGCTGAGGTAAATATAGTTGCTCCTACGAATTTAATGCCAAAAGAAATAGAAAAATTTGGGGTTAATACTTTTACTGATATGAAAAAAGGACTGAAAGATTGTGACATTGTAATGATGTTGAGATTGCAAAATGAGAGAATGGCCAGTTCTTTCTTGTCATCAAATAGAGAATATTATGAATACTATGGTTTAACACCAGACAAATTAGATCATGCAAAATCTGATGCACTTATTATGCATCCAGGTCCAATGAACAGGGGTATCGAAATTGATACCAGGTTAGCTGATGATATCAACAAGAGTGTTATTAAGGAACAGGTTGAACTTGGTGTTGCTGTAAGAATGGCGTGTTTAAAAATATTTTGTGAATAAATGAAAAAACAATACTTTATAAATGCAAATATTATAGATCCTCATAATTCATTAAACGAAAATGGTGGATTAATTATTGATGAAGATGGAAAGATCGAAGCAATAGGTAAAAAAGTAAACAACAATAATATTCCATCACGAGAAAAGCCAATTGATTTAAAAGGAAAATATATCTTCCCTGGTGTTGTGGATATGAGAGTGTTTGTAGGTGAACCAGGTTACGAATATAAAGAAAATTTTAGAACTTTAAGTAATGCTGCTTTATCTGGCGGAGTAACTTCTGTTGTTACTATGCCAAATACAGATCCAATTATAGATAATGTTTCTATTGTTGATTTTTTAAAAAGAAGAGGAAGAGATAAATCTAAGATAAATATTTTTCCTAGCGCGTCTTTAACTCAAAATATCGAAGGAACTAACATGACCGAATTTGGTCTTTTGGCCAAAAAAGGAATAATTGCATTTACTGATGGCGTCAAAACTATTCAAAATACAAGACTAATGTCCAGAATAATGAATTCAGCAAAAGACCTGGGTTGCTTAATTATGCAACACGCTGAAGATTTGCATTTATCAGAAAACGGTATGATTAATTCTGGAATAATTGCCTCAAAGCTAGGGCTATCTGGAATACCAGATATTGCTGAAAGAATTATAATTGAAAGAGATTTGACATTGCTTGAAAAGGTTAAATGTAGATATCACATCTCACAAATTTCTTCTTCAAAATCAGTAGATATAATCAGACAAAGAAAAGATGAGGTAAAATTTACATCAGGAGTTTCAATAAATAATTTATCTCTGAATGAAAATGACATTGGAGATTTTAGAACTTTTTTAAAATTATCCCCTCCTCTAAGAAAAGAAGAAGATAGAGAAGCATTGGTCCAAGGATTAAAAGATGGAATGATTGATGTAATTGTTTCAGACCATAAACCTGAAGATGAAGAGTCTAAAAGATTAACATTTTCCCAAGCTGCAACAGGAGCATCAGGTATTGAAACACTATTGTCATTAAGCTTAGAATTATTTCATAATGGATCTGCTAAACTAGATACTATAATTCAAGCATTGACATCAAATCCCGCAAAAATATTAAATATAAATAAAGGAAACTTATCTATTGGAAATGAAGCTGATTTTTGTATTGTTGATATAGACAAACCTTGGGTCGTTAAAAAAGAAAATTTAATCTCTAAATCAAAAAATACCTCGATAGAGGATAAAAAATTGCAAGGAAAAGTAACCAATACGTTTGTAAAAGGTCAGGAATTATTTAAAGTATAAAAATGGAATTTTTAACTATAGGTATAATCTCATACCTAATGGGTTCTATACCATTTGGATTTATACTAACAAAAATTTTTTTAAAAAAAGATATAAGAGGAATTGGATCCGGCAATATAGGTGCAACAAATGCATTAAGAACGGGCAATAAATTAATAGGCTATTCTACCCTTTTGTTAGATGTTATGAAAGCTATACTCCCTGTACTATATGTAAAAATTAATCATCCAGAATTAATTTATATTTCATCTCTTTGTGCTTTTTTAGGTCATGTTTTTCCAGTTTGGTTAAAGTTTAAAGGTGGTAAGGGTGTCGCCACATATGTAGGCATATTATTTACTATAAATATTTTTTTAGGTTTTATTTTTTGTGTATCTTGGTTACTAGTTTTTTTAGTATCAAAGTATTCTTCTTTGTCATCACTTATTGGTTCGCTAACGGTACCACTATATATTTTTTTTAACGATCAAATGAGTAATGCACTTTTTTTTGGAATTATGTTTGTATTGATATTTTATACTCACAGAGAAAATATTAAACGTCTGAAAAATAAAGAAGAAAGTAAGACAAAAATTTATTAAATTGACTATCAACTACTTTTAAGTAGTTTGTTAAATTATGAATCTAGTCATAGTTGAAAGTCCTGCAAAAGCTAAAACAATTAATAAATACTTAGGAGATAATTATACCGTTTTAGCTAGTTACGGTCATATTAGAGATTTACCATCAAAAAATGGTTCGGTTGATCCGGATCAAAATTTTAAAATGGAATGGGAAGTTGATAACTTTTCAAAAAAATATCTTAAAGATATCACTGATGCTGCAAAAGAATCATCTAAAATTATTTTAGCAACAGACCCTGATCGTGAAGGAGAAGCAATAGCATGGCATGTAAAGGAATATTTGAATGAGAAAAAACTACTTAAAGATAAAGAGGTTGAAAGAGTTGTGTTCAACGAAATTACTAAAAAGGCTGTTACTTTTGGAATTGAAAATCCAAGGCAAATCGAGCCCTTGCTAGTTGATGCCTACATGGCAAGAAGAGCACTTGATTACCTTGTTGGTTTTAATATTTCACCAATATTGTGGACTAAACTTCCTGGATCAAAGTCAGCAGGTAGAGTGCAATCTGTTGCCTTAAAATTAATAACAGAAAGAGAACATGAAATTGAGTTATTTAATCCAGAAGAGTTTTGGACTTTAAGTTTAAAATTTCAAGATGAGAATAAAAATTCAATTACTGCAAGCATCTATCAATTAGATAGGGAAAAAATTGAAAAATTTACATTTAAAAAAAAAGAAAATATTGAAAAGGCAATCTCTGGACTAAAGAATAAAAAATTTAATATTAGTGATATTTCATCAAAAATCGTTAATAGAAATCCATCTGGTCCATTTACAACTTCTACACTACAACAAGTTGCTTCAAGTAGATTGGGATTTGGTGCTTCTAGAACCATGCAAATTGCACAAAAACTTTATCAAGGAATTGAAATTGACGGAGATACAGTTGGTTTAATAACCTACATGAGAACTGATGGTACAAACTTATCAGCTGATGCTATTAGTGATTTTAGAAATTTTATTAAAAAAAGTTATGGGAATGAGTACATACCTGAAAAAGCTAATAACTATTCTGGAAAAAAAGCAAAAAATGCTCAAGAAGCACATGAAGCTATAAGGCCAACAGATATTAATAGATCTCCTGAAACTATTAAAAAATATTTAAGTACTGACCAAAATAAATTGTACAATTTGATATGGAGTAGAGCTTTATCGTCTCAAATGGTTTCTGCAAAATTTGATAGAAATACAATTACTATTGAAACTGATGATAAAAATACAATTTGTAAAGCAAGTGGCTCAGTATTAAAATTTGATGGGTTTTTAAAAGTTTATAAAAATCTCAATTCGGATGACGATGGCGAGATACTTCCGGAGGTAAAAAAAGGACCTATAAATATTGAAACCTTTTTAGATGAACAACATTTCACACAACCTCCTCCAAGGTATTCAGAAGCAAGCTTGGTTAAGAAACTAGAGGAACTTGGAATTGGAAGACCTTCTACGTATGCAAGTATAATATCTACAATTTCTAATCGTGGATACGCTGAGATAACTAATAAGAGATTTTTTCCAACTGATCGTGGAAAATTAATTTCTGCCTTTTTAGAAAAATTATTTTCTAAATATGTTGATTATAATTTTACAGCAGGATTAGAAGATCAATTAGATGAAATTACAACTGGAAAAGAAAGTTGGATCAAAGTTTTAGAATTATTTTGGAAAGACTTTAATAACAACGTATCAGAAGTAAAAGAGAAAAGAACTAGAGAGGTTTTGGATTTACTAAATGAAAGTTTGGGTGCGTTAATATTTGATAAAGATGAAAGTGGTAATGTTGTCAGAAAGTGTCAATTGTGCAATACAGGATCGTTGAGTTTAAAAAATAGTTTTAGGGGTGGTGCATTTATCGGTTGCTCTAATTATCCAGAATGTAAATTTACAAGACCTCTATCTAAAGCTAAGGCTGCAGCACAGGCTCAATTAGCTGAACCAAAATATTTAGGTAAACATGACAATGGAAATGATATCTTTCTCAAAAATGGAAGATTCGGACCTTATTTGCAATACGAAAAGATTTTAGATCAAATTGAAGAAGAAATTAGTAAGAAAAAAAAACGGAAAACTAAAAAAGCTAAAACCGATGTAAATGAACTATTAAAAAATGTATCCATTCCAAAAGGAATTGAATTAGATAGTATTGATATTGAGAAAGCAAATTTTTTATGTTCACTACCAAAATCTTTGGGCATCAATCCAGATAATCAAAAAGAGATTTCTCTAAACACAGGAAGATTTGGACCTTATTTAAAATGTGAAAATAAGTCTGCTAGACTAGAAAATGTTGAAGAAATATTTTCAATAGGTTTGAATAGAGCAATAACATTAATAGCTGATGCTAAACCAGGTAGAATGTCATCCTCTATCATTAAAGATCTTGGAGAACATCCAGAAGACAAAAAACCAGTGAGAATCATGAAGGGGCAATATGGGCCATATATAAAATATAAATCTCTAAATGCAACAATTCCTGAGGAAAAAGACCCTACAGAGCTAAATATGGAAGAGGCTCTTATCCTTATTGAGAAAAGACGTGAATACGATAAAAACAAAAAAACTAAAAAAAAGAAAAAAAAATGAAAAAAATAAAAGTATTAATCTTATTTATATCTCTGATTTGGATAAATCCATCAACTGTCTTGGCTCAAGACTGTAGTAAATTAGACAAGCTAAGTAAAGAATATGCTGAATGTAATGCTAATTTATTAAAAAAAAATGCAAAAAGCTTAAAGGGAAAAGCTTCAGATAAATTTAAAGAAGGAAAAAATAAATTTGATAAATTTAAATTAAAAGAAAAATTACTAAAATTTAAAAATAGTAAATCACATACAGATTTTATTAAAAAATAATTATGCTATTTGAAGAAAAAATAAAAAAACTAAAAATAGATTTACCTGATGCAAAGGCACCTGTTGGTTCTTACGTTGCAACTAAAATTGTTGGAAAACTATTATATATATCTGGACAAATATCTATTAATGAAAATGGAGAGTTAATAAAAGGTAAAATTGGTCAAGAACTTACAACTGAAGAAGGTTATAACGCTGCAAAAAGATGTGGTTTGAGTATTATATCACAAGTAAAAAAAGCATGTGATAATGATTTATCCAAAATAAAATCATGCATAAAATTAACTGGTTTTGTTAATTCTACCGACAATTTTATAGAACAACCTAAAGTAATAAATGGTGCTTCAGATATTATAGCATCAATATTTGGTGACGCTGGTATGCATACAAGAGCAGCTGTTAGTACTAATAGTTTACCACTTGGGGTGTCTGTTGAGGTTGATGCTATATTTGAGTTAAATTAATCTATCTGCCAACACCAAAATAATTAATTTTTAATTTTTTCATTCTTAAGGGTGAATACATATTTCTTATATCATATATTTTAAATTTACGTTTTTTAGTTAATTTTTTGAAATTTAATAGTTTAAAATCATTCCACTCCGTGTGTAAAATGATTAAATCTGCTTTTAAACAAGCATCAGAAATTGTACTACAATAATCTACATTATTAAGACCTTTGAATACTTCTTTTTCACCTGAGGGGTCATAATATTTAATTTTACTATTTTTTTTATTGAGATATTTAATCATAGGTATACTCGATGCCTCTCGCATATCATCTGTATTTGGTTTAAAAGTTACCCCCAGAAAGGTGATAATTTTATTTTTTAAATTACTTCCAAGAATTTTTTCAACTCTCTTAATTAGTAAAGTTCTTCGCTTTTCATTTGAACTAATTACGCTTTTAACAATAGACAAATTAGTTTTGAATTTATTTCCAGTTTCAATTAAAGCACGTGTATCTTTTGGAAAGCAGGATCCACCATAAGACGGTCCTGCTCTTAAAAATCTATCACCGATACGTTGGTCTGAGCCCATACCGAGAGCTACATCTTTAACATCGACATCTGCTTTTTCACACAAATTAGCTATTTCATTTATAAATGAAATCTTTGTCGCTAAAAAAGCATTTGAAGCATACTTGATAAGTTCTGCAGCTCTTCTTGAAGTATTAAAATATCTACTTACTTTTTTTATAATCGGTAAATAAAGAGATTTTAAAATTTTGTTAGCTTTCTTACTATCAGTACCAATGATCACTCTGTCAGGATAGATAAAATCTCGTATTGCCTCACCCTCTCTTAAAAATTCAGGATTTGATACAACGTCAACTAATTTCTTTTTCTTTAAATTATTAAAAATTTTTTCTATTTGATCTCCAGTAGAAACAGGTACTGTAGATTTAGTAACTATTATTTTATATTTTTTTATCAGCTTCTTTAAATCTTTAGCAACACTAAAAACATATTTCAAATCAGCTAAATTAGAGTTTTTTTTGGATGGAGTTCCAACACAAATAAAAATAATATCTGAATTTGTTACTGCTTTTTTTAAATCTGATGTAAAAATTAATCTTTTTTGTTTAAAATTTCTTTTTAAAATTTCTTCAAGACCAGGTTCAAAAATTGGGACTATACCTTTATTTAATAAATCAATTTTTTTTTGATCTTTATCTACACAGTAAACTGTATTTCCAACATCAGAAAAACATACTCCACTTACAAGACCAACATAGCCAGTACCTATCATGCAAAGTTTCATAATTTTCCTATTTCTACATTAGATTTTATAAATCCATCCATTGTACCGCAGTCCAAATATTTACCTGTAAAATTATGAGCAATAAATTTTTCATTATCATTAATTAAAGACTGTATTGCATCTGTTATGTGAATTTCACCTCCTTTACCAGGTTTTTGGTTTAATAATTTTTTAAATATTGTCTTTGGTAGAATATATCTGCCAATTACCGCTTTATTTGAGGGGGCATTTTTAATAGATGGTTTCTCAACAACATCTTTAATAATAAAATTATTTTTAGATACTTTTTTACTTAAATTATATATACCCCACCTAGTAACTGTTTTTTTTTTAACTTTCATACTCGCCATTACTGATGATTTATGTTTCTTATGAGCAGAAATCATAGATTTTGAACAATTGTGTTTCATTATTAAATCATCAGGTAATAACATTAAGAAATATTTATCTTTAATAAATTTTTTAGTTTTTAAAACAGCATCACCTGTGCCGTTAGGTTTATTTTGATAAACAAATTTTATCATTTTTTTGTATTTAAGAATTTTTTGGTACTCCTCAATAATTTTTGGATCTTTTTTCTTTTTAATAATATTCTTATAAAATTTATCACTGTAAAAATATTTTTTGATCATTATTTTCTTCTTGGAAATAATAAAAATTATCTCTTTAATTCCAGCGTCGATACATTCTCGTAATATATATTCAATTCCTGGCTTACCATTTATAGGCAATAGTTCTTTAGCAAAAACGCTTGTCAAAGGTAATAATCTGGTACCGAGACCAGCCAATGGAATAATAGCTTGTTTAATCATTTAAATGTTTTACTTATTTAAGACTTTTACTCAAATGAAAATTTTATTAAATAAGACATCATTGACTAAATCATTGAGGCAATTTAGTGACATTGGGTTTGTTCCCACTATGGGTTCAATACATAAAGGACATTTATCACTAATTAGTAGATCGAATCAAATTTGTAGTAAAACAGTAGTTAGTATTTTTGTTAACCCAAAACAATTTAATAATAAAAAAGATTTTAAAACTTATCCCAAAAATATTAAGAATGATATAAAGTTAATAAGTAAAACAAAAAAAGTTGATTTTCTCTACGTTCCAAAATTAACGGATATTTTTAAAAATAATAAGAAACCTAAAATTAAACTAATCAAAATAGATAAAATTTTGTGTGCTAAATTTAGAAAAGGACATTTTGAAGGTGTGTTAGATGTAATGGATAGGCTAACTAGTATAGTGAAGCCAAATAAAATTTTTATGGGTATTAAGGATTTTCAACAGTTATTCTTGGTTAAAAAATATTTAAAAAAAAAATATAATACTGATGTAATAGGATGTAAAACTATACGTAATAAAGATAGACTTGCACTTTCCTCTAGAAATTATTTGTTATCAAAAGAAAATCTTATTATAGCAAGTAAAATAATAAAAAAATTAATTATTTTAAAAAAAAATATTAAATTAAAAAAAAATAAAAATAAATATTTACTAGCTGTAAAAAAAGATCTTCAAAAACAATTTAAAATTAAAATTGATTACTTAGAACTCAGAAATATTGATAATTTAAAATTATCAAATGTTATAGATAGATCGCGATTATTTGTGTCGTATTATTTGAATGGTGTAAGATTGATAGATAATCTATAAGTTATAAAAAATAAGCCCCAACACCTAAAAAAGATACAAAACCAATTACATCAGTGATTGTGGTGACAAATACACTTGATGCTATCGCTGGGTCAATGTTCATTTTTTTAAGAGTAAACGGAACTAATATTCCAAATAAACCTGCAATAATCATTGTTAGAACCATTGAGATAGCAATTATTATGGAAAGCAGATTATCTTGAAACCATATTTGAACAACTATTGCGCTTATAACTGCAAATATAACTCCATTTAATATACCTATTGAAAACTCTTTAAAAACATTTGATGAAAAATTATTTTTAGTTAGATCATTAGTTGCAATAGTTCGAACAGTGACTGCTAGAGTTTGCATTCCAGCATTTCCACCCATTGATGCCACTATAGGCATTAAAAAAGCTAGCACAACCATTTGTTCAATAGTTGCACCAAACAAACTTATGCACCAAGTAGCAAGAAATGCTGTAAATAAATTTAATAGCAACCAATTAAATCTTCTCTTTGTTTTTGTTATTACTCCATCTGTGATTTCCTCATCACCAACCCCTGCTAAACGTAATGCATCTTCTTCAGCTTCTTCTTTTAATACTGTTAAAACATCGTCATTCATGATCATACCAACTAGCTTATTATTTTTATCAACAACTGCTGCTGAATTTAGATTGTAATTTTCAAATAGATTTGCAACCTCCTCCCTGTCCATATCAACTGGTACTAATAATTGAGACTCTGACATTACAGTTGCCATTTTGGTATCTCTTGGTGATGTTAATACCTTAGAAGATGGAACTGTACCAACAGGATTAAAGTCTTCATTAACTATAAATATTTCTAAAAATTCCTCAGGTAGATCCTTGTTTTCTCTTAAATAATCAATTGTTTGTCCTACAGACCAATTACTAGGTATAGCAGTAAATTCTCTTTGCATTAATCTAGCAGCTGTATCTTCGGGATAACTCAAACTCTCCAATAAAGCAAAACGATCTTTGGGTGGTAAAGAACTTAGAATATTATTTTTATTTTCTTCAGGAACATTTTCTAAAATAGATATTGCATCATCAGAGTCTAAATTTTTAATAATACTTACAATTGAATCAGATGATAAATTAGTAATAATTTCTGTTTGTATAGACTCGTTTAACTCAACAAATACTTCTGGATCTATATTAAAGTTATTAAGTTTAATTAAACTTTCTCTATCATTTTGACTTAAATGTTCAATTATATCTGCCGCATCAGCTGGATGCATTTCGCTGAAAGAATTGGTGATAAATTGAGCGTCATTGTTAGCTATTTTTGAAGTAACAACTCTTATGTACTCTTTATTAAATTCAAAATTTACTTTTTTATCTTTAGTTTTTTTTGTTAAAGACATAGTTCTACCTATAATTTAGATTTGCACTATTAATACATAATAAAGATAATACAATTTATAAATGAATATAGAGATCAAAAAGTCAGTAAAACCGGTAAATTATATTGATGCCATTAATATTATGGAAGAAAGATTAGAGCAAATATTTAATAATAAAAAGAATGATTTGATTTGGACCTTAGAGCATGAGGAAATTTACACTGCTGGAACTAGTTACAGCAAAAATGACATTATTGATAATTCGATAAAAATCATTCAGACCAACAGAGGTGGAAAGATTACTTGTCATGGTCCTGGACAATTAATTTTTTACTTTGTTTTAGATTTAAGAAACAAAAAAGATATTAGAAAATTTATTAATTCTATTGAAAAAACAATTATAGAAACCTTAAAAACTTTTAATATAGAGACATTTGCTGATAAAGATAACATTGGGATCTGGTATAATGAAAACGGTAAAGTAAAAAAAGTTGCAGCTATTGGAGTAAGAGTGAAAAAATGGATTGCTTATCACGGTTTTGCTATAAATATAGACAATAATTTAGATCAATATAAAAAAATTATACCTTGTGGTATAAAAGATAAAGGAATAACAAATCTCAGAAAAATTAAAAATAAAGATTATTCAAAATTGGGAGATTTATTAATAGAAAAATTTATTTCAAACCTGAGAAACTAAGTCTTTTTGTTTTCAGTAAATTTCTAAAATAGTCAGGTAATATAGCTGTATAAGTGTGTTTAACATTATTAATGATAAATTTTATCTGATATGAGTGTAGCATTAAATTTTTATTAATGCCTCTAGTAGAATTTGATAATCTATATTTAATATCTCCAAAAATTGGATAACCTAACGCATACAATTGTTTTCTTAGTTGATGCTTACGACCAGTTATTGGCTTTAGTTCGACTAAACTTGCCTCAGAATTTTTGTCAAGTACTTTGTATAATGTTTTAGCTTTTTCTATAATTTTTTTTTCCCCATCATATCTAATTAAATCATTATTCCATTCACCAGAATCTTTAACAAGTTCACCATGACAAATAGCTAAATAAGTTTTGTGAACTTTCCTTAGTCTAAATAAAGAAGTTAATAATTGTGCACTTTCTCTATTTTTTGCCATAATAAATACTCCAGATGTATCTTTGTCTAAACGGTGAACCGAAAATGGTTTTGTGCCTTGGAAGATTTCACTTTTAGAAAAAATATCAACAAGGTTTTTTTTCGATTTAGTTCCACCTTGAACTGATATTCCAGAAGTTTTATTTAATACTACAAAATTTTCATTATTATCAATTATTTGATCTTCATTTGATTTTATAACTTCCTTGGATGGTTCAAATTTAATTTTTTTTTGTACAATCGTCTCTTTGAATTCGATATTAAATAAATCAATATTATCTTTTGTGCTAATTTTATGTGAACTTTTAATTTTTTTTTTATTTAATTTAATTTTACCTGAACGTAAATATTTTTCTATTAGTCCTTGGGGTATCTTTCCAAAATTAAACCTGATCCATCGATCAATTCGCATATCATTACACGTTGAGTCAACGATGTAAGACTTTTTCATAACTCTAAATTTATGCTGATGCTTGTTTTTCTACAGCCTTTGGTGCTTCTTTAGTTGTGTCTTTTTTTGGTTTATCTACTCTTTTGGCTTCTAGATCTCTATCAATAAATTCAATTATTGCCATTGGTGCATTATCACCATATCTAAATCCAGACTTGATAATTCTAGTATATCCGCCTTTTCTGTTTTCGTATCTTTTAGATAGTGTTTTTTTTACTTTATTAGCAGACTTAATATCTTGAAGTTGAGAAACCAACATTTTAGTTGTTTGTAAAGTTTCCTTCTTTCCCAAAGTAATAATTTTATCTGCTTGAGGTTTTAAAAATTTAGCTTTTGGCAAGGTAGTTTTAATTTGCTCATATTTTATTAAAGAGTTAAGCATGTTTTTTAATAGAGCTTTTCTATGTTCAGAAGTTCTGTTTAACTTCTTATTAGCCATTTTGTGTCTCATTAGATGGCTTCCTCCAATTTTTTAGACATTTCTGCAATATTGTCTGGTGGCCAGTTAGGTATTTCCATGCCTAGATATAATGACATTCCAGTTAGAACTTCTTTAATTTCATTTAAAGATTTTCTTCCAAAATTAGGAGTTCTCAGCATTTCGCCTTCAGATTTTTGAACTAAATCTCCAATGTAAATAATATTATCATTTTTTAAACAGTTCATAGATCTAACAGATAGTTCTAACTCATCTACTTTTCTTAATAAATTTTTATTGAATTCAGGTTCTGTAGAAACTTCTTTCACTGGAGCTTCAACAGGTTCATCAAAGTTAATAAACATTTTTAGTTGATCTTGGAAAATTCTTGCCGAATAAGCAACAGCATCCTCAGCTGATATAGATCCGTTAGTTTCAACTTCCATAATTAGTTTATCATAATCAAGTGCTTTTCCTTCTCTCGCAGTACTTACAGAAAATGATACTTTTTTTACCGGACTGTAAAGAGAGTCAATAGCAATTAATCCTAGCGGTGGCTCCTCTGGCTTATTAAGATCAGCGGGCACATAACCTTTTCCAGTATTAACATTCATTTCCATGTGAAAAGAAGTTTTTTCGTCAAGATTACAAATTACTAACTCAGGATTTAATATTTCAACATCAGCTACAGGTGCAATATCAGATGCTTTAATTTCACCTGGTCCTTTAGCGTCTAGAACTAATTTTTTTGTACCTTCTGAATTACATTTTAAGGCTAAAGATTTAACGTTTAAAACAATATCAGTAACATCTTCTCTAACACCTTTAATTGATGTGAATTCATGTAAAACACCGTCTATTTGTATTGATGTAACTGCTGCTCCTCTTATAGAAGAAAGTAAAATTCTTCTAAGTGAATTTCCTAAAGTCAGGCCATAGCCTTTTTCTAATGGTTCAGCAACTATTTTTGCATGAGTTAAGTCATCACTTATTTGTACATCTAGTTTTGATGGCTTAATTAATGACTTCCAATTTTTTATATTGACATTTTCAACTTCCATTAAACTCTCCTTTTTTTTGGTGGTCTAGTCCCATTATGAGGCATGGGTGTAGTGTCCTTAATAGACAAAATTTTAAATCCTCTGGCTTGTAAAGCTCTCAAAGCAGTTTCTCTACCTGATCCTGGTCCTTTTACCTCAACAGATAAAGTTTTCATTCCATACTCTAGTGCTTTTGAAGCAGCGGAGTCTGCAGCAATCTGTGCAGCATAAGGAGTAGATTTTCTTGATCCTTTAAAACCTTTTTGTCCGGCTGAAGCCCAAGATATTACATTGCCATTTGTGTCAGCTATTGAAATTATTGTGTTATTAAAAGTTGATTGCACATACGCAATTCCATTTAAAATGTTCTTTTTAACTTTTTTCTTTTTTGAATAAGAGCTTTTTGCACTCTTCTTTGAAGATTTCTCGACCTTCTGATCGTTATTTTCAATTTTATCAGATTTTGCCATTACTATTTTTTAGTTGGTGTTAATTTTTTTCCAGCAATTGCTATCGCTTTCCCTTTTCTTGTTCTTGCATTACATCTTGTTCTTTGACCTCTAACTGGTAATTTTTTTCTATGTCTGGTTCCTCTATAACAAGCTAGATCGATTAATCTTTTTATGCTGAGTGAATAATCTCTTCTAAGATCTCCTTCAACTTTAAAATTTTGGTCGATATACTCTCGTATTTTTAATATTTCATCGTCAGTAAGCTCGTTGACCCTTTTTGCTTTTGGGATTTCAAGTGAAGAACAAATCTGATTAGAAAATTTATCTCCTATTCCATAGATATAGGTAAGTCCAATGTGGACAAGTTTGTTCTGTGGAATATTTATACCTGCGATACGAGCCATAAGTTTTGTGATAAATTGTGACTTTTATATAAGAAGATTAATCAAAGTCAACGCCTTAAACATTGATAAAAGTGTCTATTTTATTGGTTATTTGTTCAATTTCATCACTTCCATCAATTTCGCGGAAATTAGAATTTTTAGAATAGAAATCTAAAACTGGTTTAGTTGTTTCCATATAAGTGTCATATCTTTTTAAAATTGTATCCAACTCATCATCTGATCTTTTTTCTAGGATTTTTCTTTTCTGTATTCTTTTGATTATTGTCTCTTTATTAACGTTAAGAAAAAAAACAAAATCAATCTTCTGATTTGATCTAGCAAGTAATAAGTCTAGATTTTTTGCCTGATTTATTGAACGTGGATAGCCATCAAATATTAATTTGTTTTTTTTTTGGGGATCAAATACATGCTTTTCTAAAAGTTGATTAACAATAACATCACTAACAAACCTCCCATCATTCATTACATCAATAATTTTTATACCTATTTCCGAATTATTTTTTATCTCTTCTCTTAAGATATCTCCTGTTGAAATTTGAAAATTACTAAGTTTTTTCACTAAATATTTAGCTTGAGTTCCTTTACCAGCACCCGGAGGTCCAAATAAAATTATATTCACTTATCTACCAAATTTAGTTTTTTTTATTAATTGTTCGTACTGTGAACTCATCAATCTAGTTTGTATTTGTGTTACAGTATCGATGGCTACTACTACAACAATTAAAATTGAGGCACCACCCAAATAAAAAGGAATAGGATAATTTGCAATTAAAAATTCAGGCATTAAACATACCAAAGTTAAATATAAAGCACCAATAGTAGTAAGTTTGGTAGAAATATTTTCAATATACATTGCAGTGCTTTCACCTGGTCTAATACCTGGAACAAACCCACCATATTTTCTTAAATTTTCTGCCGTCTCTGTTGGGTTAAATGTTATAGAAGTGTAAAAAAAAGTGAAAAATATTATCCCAGATGCATAAAGTAACATATATAAAGGCTGACCTTGAGTGAAAAATGAGCTTAAATTTAAAAAAGTCTCATTATCTGAAAACGAAAAATTTGAAAAAGTCACTGGTAATAATAAAAGTGCAGAAGCAAATATAGCTGGTATTACTCCTGCTTGATTTATTTTTAAAGGTAAATGTGATGATTCTCCACCATACATTTTATTCCCCATTTGTCTCTTTGGGTAATTGATAAGAATTTTTCTAAGTGCTCTTTCCATAAATACAACAAACAATATTGTCAAAATCAGTAGAACAAAAATAGCTAATATCATAAATGTTGATACTGCACCCGTTCTTCCAAGTTCAAAAGTAGTTACAAGAGCTCTAGGTATTTCTGCAACAATCCCTGCAAAAATTATCAACGATATACCATTACCAATTCCTCTTTGAGTAATTTGTTCACCTAGCCACATTAAAAATATAGTGCCGGCTACAATAGTTGTTACAGTTGTGATTTTAAAGAAAGCTCCAGGATTAATAACTAAATCTGCTGAAGACTCTAAACCAACTGATAATCCATAACCTTGTACAGTTGCTAACAAAACAGTTCCATATCTTGTAATTTGTGTAATTTTTGCTCTGCCAGTTTCACCCTGTGCTTTTAGATTTTTAAAATAATCAGATACACCAGTTAAAAGCTGTACAATAATTGCTGAAGAAATATATGGCATGATACCAAGAGCAAAAATAGCCATTCGGCTAACAGCACCACCAGCAAATACATTAAACATTCCAAGTAATCCCTTTTGATTACCATCCATCATTATTTTTAATTGTTCTGGATCTATACCTGGAATAGGAACAAATGTTCCAAATCTATATACAGCAAGGATAAAAATAGTAAATATTATCCTATTTCGTAAATCAACTGTTGATGATGAAGCACTCATATCAATTAACTATTTTTTTAGTTGAATAGATCCACCAATTTTTTCAAGTTTTTCTATTGCGGACTTTGAGGCTAAATCTGCTTCAATATTAATTTTATCCTTAACTTCACCTGTACCTAAAATCTTAAGTTTTTTTGAATTCTTGTTTATTAATTTTAACTTCTTTAATAATTCAGAATTAAGCACTTCGTTAGGATTTATATTTTTCTTATCAATATATGATTGAATTTTTTCTAAATTTAAAATTGCTACTAGATCTTTTGAAATGGGATTAAATCCTCTTTTTGGTAACCTTCGATACAGTGGCATTTGACCACCTTCAAAACTTTTAATAGCAACACCGGATCTTGATTTTTGACCTTTAACTCCTCTACCAGATGTTTTACCTTTGCCAGAACCAATACCTCTACCAACTCTAATTTTAGATTTATTTATCTTTTCTCTATTATTTAAACTAATCATTATCCTCTTTTTTCAACTATTTCTGAAATTTTCTTATTTCTTATTGCAGATATTTGTTTGGGTGAACTTTGTTTCAACAAAGCTTTCATTGTAGCTCTAATAACATTATGTGCATTAGAAGTACCCATTGATTTAGCCACAATATCTTTTACACCTAAAACTTCACAAACAGCTCTAACAGGTCCTCCTGCAATAATACCTGTTCCTTTTGATGCTGCTCTTAAAACAATTCTGCCAGAACCATCTTTTGCCTTAACATCATGATGTATAGTTCTGCCTTCCCTAAGGGGAATATGAGTAAGTTTTCTTCTAGCCATTTCATTAGCTTTTTTTATTGCATCTGGAACTTGTTTCGCCTTTGCATGAGCTATTCCAATTTTTCCAGCTTGATTGCCAACTACGACTAGTGCTGAGAAACCAAATCTTCTTCCACCTTTCACAACTTTAGTAATTCTATTTATGTGAACTAATTTTTCCAGTATATCGTCATTTTTTTTATCTTTAAAATTTTCCATATTAAAATTCCATTCCATTTTCTCTTAAGGTTTCAGCAAAAGCTTTTACTCTTCCATGATACTTATAAGAACCCCTATCAAAATAGATTTTGGTTATATTTTTTTCTTGGGCCTTTTTTGCCAATTTTTGTGCCACCAGTTTTGATAGTTCGGTTTTGTTAACTTTTTCTTTAGATTTAAGATCTTTTTCAACTGAAGATGCGGACAATAAAGTTACTTTTTTAATATCATCAATTATTTGAGCCGAAATGTTTTTTGCTGATCTAGAGATGCTTAATCTGAACCTATCGTTTCCAGCAACTCTTTTAACCTTATTGCTTACTCTAAACCTTTTTCTAATACTTGTGTTTAGTTTCATTATTTTTTCTTTCCTTCTTTTTTAAGAACATATTGGCCTTTTTCTCTTATTCCCTTACCTTTATAAGGTTCTATTTTTCTCAAGGTTTTAATTTTAGATGCAACAGCACCAACAAGTTGCTTGTCTGATCCTGTAATTTTTAAAGTTGTTTGTTTTTCAACTGCAATTTTAATCCCTTCAGGTATATCGAAATCAATCTCATGGCTATATCCTAGTTGTAAGTTTAATTGATTGCCCTTGAGAGCAGCCCTATATCCTACACCAACTAATTCTAAAATTTTTTCATAACCAGCACTCGAGCCTATAACAGCATTATTAATTAAGCTTCTGTTCATACCCCAAAGTCTTTTTGAATTTTGATCAACTTTTTTAGGTTTGATTGATATTTCTTTTCCCTCTTTGATATCTAAATTAAACATATCAAGATCAATATTAATTGATTTTTTACCTAATGGACCCTCAATATTGATAATATTGCCAGCTAAAGCAACTTTTACTTTTTCAGGGATTGTTATATTTATTTTACCTATTTTAGACATTAAAATACCTTACAGATTATTTCTCCACCAACTTTTTGTTTTCTGGCATCGATATCTGTCATAACTCCTTTTGGTGTAGAGATTATAGCAATACCAAGTCCATTATTAATTTTTGGAAGACCGCTTGCACTTGAGAAAATTCTTCTTCCAGGCTTTGAAACTCTTTCAAAAGCACTGATAACTGGATTTCCTGAATGATATTTTAATTCTAATGATAAAGTAGGTTTCTTATCTTCAGAATTTATTTTGAAACCTTTTATAAATCCCTCATTTTTTAATATATCAGCAATTTTTGTTTTAAAATTAGAAGAAGGTAATTCTACTTTTTTATGATTTCTAGCTTGAGCATTTTTTACTCTTGCAATCATATCTCCTATTGGGTCACTTAAACTCATAATTATCCTTTCTACCAGCTAGATTTAACTAGTCCTGGTATCTTTCCTTGTAATCCTAATTGTCTTAATGCAATTCTCGAAATTTTTAATTTTCTGTAAACTCCATGTGGTCTTCCTGTTATTTCACATCTATTCATAACTCTGTTTTTTGCTGAATTTCTTGGTAATTTTGATAATTTTTGTTGTGCCTTGAACCTTTCTTCAAGTGTGATTTTTTTATCCATCACTATTTTCTTCAAAGCTGCTCTTTTCTTGTAAAGCCTATCAGATAATTTAATTCTACTTTTATTTTTATTTACAGCGCTCAATTTAGCCATGTTTAGTTATCTCCTTTTTTTATAAATGGAAAATTCATTTTTTCTAGTAATGCAAAACTGTGTTCCTTATTAATTGCTTTAATTACAATTATTATATCTAGCCCTCTCACCTTATCAGCTCTATCAAAGCTAACTTCAGGAAAAATTATGTGTTCTTTGATGCCAAATGTGTAATTACCAAATTTATCAAATCCCTTTGTTGTCAATCCTCGAAAATCTTTAATTCTAGGTAAGGCAATATTAACTAATCTATCTAAAAACTCATACATTTTATTCTTTCTTAGGGTAACTTTTAAACCAGCATTAGATCCTTTTCTTGTCTTAAAATTAGCAACTGACTTTTTAAACTTTGTTGTTACCGGTTTTTGTCCTGTAATCTTGGCCATATCTTCTTCACAAGATTTTAAAATTTTTGCATCTGAAGCATCTAATCCAAGACCCATATTTAAAACAATTTTTTCTATTTTTGGTGTCATATAGATATTTTTAAATCCAAATTGATCTTTCAATGCTGGCTGAATTTCTTTATTGAATATTTCTTTTAATCTAGGAGTCATTATTTTTTAGCCTCTTTTTTTTTAGCAGCTTTTTCATCAATTAATTTTAGATTTGACAAATGAATAAAGCTTTCTTTTGGAAAAATGCCACCTTTTTTCTCTTTAGTTGTCTTGACATGTTTTTTAACCATATTAATTTCTTTTACTTTTGCTCTATTATTTGCTCTATCAATTTCTATAACCTCGCCCTCTTTTTTTTTATCTTTTCCTGTCAAAACTCTCACTTTTAAACCCTTTTTAATCATCTTATAAAACCTCCGGTGCTAATGAAATAATTTTCATTTGACCTCTACTTCTTAATTCTCTTGTGACAGGACCAAAAATTCTAGTACCAACTGGTTCACCTTTGTCATCTACTAAAACTGCTGCATTATTATCAAATTTTACTTTTGAACCATCGTTTCTGTGAATTCCTTTTTTTACTCTAACAACAACTGCCTTATGAACTGTACCCTTTTTGACTTTACCTTTGGGTATGGCTTCTTTAACAGCTATAACAATAGTGTCTCCAATACTTGCATATCTTCTTTTAGATCCTCCAAGAACTTTGATACACTCAATTTTTTTTGCACCAGTATTATCAGCTACTTGTAATTCTGTTTGTACACCAATCATTATTTTGTATTCTCCATTACTTGAAATTTTTTATTTTTTGAGAAAGGCTTACTTTCAACTATTGATACTTTATCACCAGTCTTAAATTTGTTATTTTCATCATGAGCATTATAGTTTTTTCTAACCCTAATTACTTTTTTAAGCACAGGATGTGAATACTTTCTCTCAACCATAACCGTAACAGTTTTATTTGGCTTATCACTTATAACTACACCTGTTAATATTTTTTTAGGCATTTATTTTTCCTTTTAATATAGTTTTTAATCTTGCAATTGTTTTTCTTGTTTCTCCAATTTTTGCTGGGTTTGTTATTTGTGAATTCATTTTTTGAAATCTAAAATTAAAAAGATCTTTTTTAAGTTTTTCAATATTTTTCAAAACTTCGTCTTTTGATAATTTTTTTATTTCTTGTTTTTTCATTATACAAATCTCTTTATAGTTTTTGTTTTAATGGGTAATTTTGCTGAAGCTTTATAAAGAGCTTCTTTTGCTATTTGTTCTGAAACACCATCAACCTCAAATAAAATTCTTCCTGGTTTAACTCTACAAGCAAAAAACTCTGGAGATCCTTTTCCTTTACCCATTCTAACTTCAATTGGTTTCTTGGAAACAGGTATATTAGGAAAAATTCTAGTCCAAACTCTACCTTGTCTTTTCATGTGTCTTGTTAGAGCCACTCTAGCAGCTTCAATTTGTTTCCCAGTTACTCTTTCTGGTTGCAAAGCTTTCAATGCATAGGCTCCATAATTGATAGTACTTGCTCTTGTAGCAGTGCCATGAATTCTACCTTTGTGCGCTTTTCTCCATTTAGTTCTTACTGGTTGTAACATTACTGTTTGCCCTCTTGTGGTGTTGCTTTATTTGTTTCTTGGCTAAATTCTCTAGCAAAAACTTCACCTTTATAAATCCAAACTTTAATTCCAATAATACCATAAGTAGTTAGTGCTTCTGCTTCAGCATAATCAATATCTGCTCTTAATGTGTGTGAAGGTATACTTCCATCTCTTAACCACTCAGTTCTAGCGATTTCATTTCCACCCAATCTTCCGCTAACAGAGACTTTGATTCCTTTTGCACCTAATCTAATACAAGATTGCATTGCTCTTTTCATAGCTCTTCTGTAGGAAATTCTTTTAACAAGTTGTTGCGCAATATTTTCTGCCACCAAATAAGCATTAGTCTCAGGTTTTTTTACTTCTTTAATATTTAAATTTACTTCATTAGTAGTAAATTTTGATAGATTGTTTTTTATTTTATCAATGTCACTTCCCTTTTTGCCAATTACAAAACCAGGTCTTGAAGTATAAATAGTCACGTAACACTTATTAGATGTTCGTTCAATCATAACTTTAGATACACCAGAATTGATAACATTTTTCTTAATATATTCACGAATTTTAAAATCTTCGATTAAGTAGTTACCAAAATCTTTTTTCTTAGCGTACCATACAGAGTCCCAACCTCTGTTCACACCTAACCTAAAACCTACAGGATTAACTTTTTGCCCCATGCTTCTCCAATTGTTTTGTTTCTGATAATATTATTGTAACTGTTGACCAAGGTTTTAAAATAGGAGCAGCTCTCCCTTTTGCACGAGGTCTAAATCTTTTCATAACTATTTTTTTTCCACAATATGCCTCTTTCACAACCAAATTATCAATGTCATACTGAAAGTTATTTTCAGCATTTGCAACTGCTGAACTGATAGTTTTTCTAATATCTCTTGTAATTCTTTTTTCTGAAAACTGTAAATCTCTTATTGCTACATCAACTTTTTTTCCAACAATACTTTTAAGTATTGGGTTAAGTTTTCTGACGCTTGATCTCACGCCATTATTAATAGACTTTACAGTCTTATTATTATTTTTATCAATTTTCTTTTTTTTTCCCATAATTATTTCTTATCTGCGGTAGCAGGTTTAGCCTTCTTATCTGCTGGTGTATGACCAAAAAAAGTTCTTGTTGGCGCAAATTCACCAAGCTTATGTCCAACCATATCTTCTGATACCGTAATTGGTATAAATTTTTTTCCATTATAAATTTGAAAACTAACTCCCACAAAATCAGGTAAAATAGTTGATTTTCTAGACCATGTTTTAATGGGAATTTTTTTTGGGTCATCTTTATATTTATCAACTTTCTTCATTAAACTTTCTTCTACAAAAGGTCCTTTCCAAACTGCTCTAGCCATTACTTAGTATCCTTCCTTTTGTTTCTTCTCTTAACTATGAATTTATCTGTTCTCTTGTTATCTCTTGTTTTTAATCCTTTGGCTGATTGACCTGTAGGCGAAACAGGATGTCTACCACCAGCAGATTTACCTTCACCACCTCCATGTGGGTGATCAACAGGGTTTTTAACAACACCTCTAGTATGTGGTCTTCTTCCCAGCCATCTTGATCTACCTGCTTTTCCTACTTTAATATTCTTTTGATCTGGATTACTTAAAATCCCTATTGTAGCTAAAGCTCTAGAGTCAATTTTTCTAACTTCACCTGATGCAAGTTTAATTAAACTGTAATTTCCGTCTAAACCGCTGATTGTTACAGAAGATCCTGCTGATCTAGCTATTTTTCCACCACCACCTGGCTGAATCTCAACATTATGAATATTAATACCAACTGGGATATCTTGCAAAGGCATACAGTTTCCAATTTTAATCTCTTTTTTAGATCCACTTTCAATTTTATCACCTACTTTTATTTTTTGAGGTGCTAGAAAGTATGCGTGAGTTCCATCTTCAAACTTAACCAACATAATATAGCACGATCTATTTGGATCATATTCTATTCTTTCAACAGTAGCTTCCATATCAAATTTCTTTCTATAAAAGTCAACATGTCTGTACATTTTTTTGTGACCACCAGCTCTGTTTATTGAAGTAATATGACCATTATTATTTCTACCTTTCATGGCATTTTTAGGAGAAACAAGCGACTTGAAAGGTTTACCTTTCCATAGTCCACTTCTATCAACTAAAATAGTACCTCTAGTAGATTTTGTGTAAGGTTTAAAAGTTTTTAATGCCATTTATTAAATTCCTGTTGTTAGATCAATGCTCTGACCTTTTTTAAGTGTAATTATTGCTTTTTTATATCCTGAAACTTTTACTTTTTTTCCTCTAGTAACTTTAGTTCTGTTCCGCTTATTTATAATATTAATTTTAGTTACATTTACTTTGAAAATTTTTTCAATATTTTTTTTGAGATTTTTTTTGTTAGCACCATCAGGTACTTTAAATGTAATCTTATTTAATTCAGATAAATTTGTTGATTTCTCTGTAACAACTGGTGAAAGAATTTTGTCGTATAAATGTATTTTATCCATTTTAAGAATATCTCTTTTCTAGTTCTTTTACTGAACTTTCTGTAAATACAACTTTTTTAAATTTAACTATGTCATAGGCGCTAAAATGATTAACGTCTGTGACTTTAATGTTTGGGATATTTCTCGCTGATTTTCCAATTTTATCTCTAGAATTTTTATCTAGTATTAACAGTGAGTTTGAAATTTCTAACTTGTTAATTATTGAACTCATTTCTTTAGTTTTTTTAATTTCAGAATTAAAGTCATTTAAAATTAATAAATTCTTATTATTATTTTTTTCTGTAATTAATGAAGCAACACTCAATTTTTTTTCATTTTTATTTAATTTTCTTTTTTTGTAGGCTAGTTCACCTTTTGGTCCGTGTGCTATACCACCACCAACAAAAATCGGAGCTTTTCTACTTGCGTGTCTAGCTCCACCCGTACCTTTTTGTGCATATATTTTTGATGTTGGGCCCCTTACTTCATTTTGCTGCTTAGTTTTTGCATGTCTACCTTTATAATTTGCATTTGTTTTATAAAGTACGCTGCTAACAAGTTTATTATTAACTTTAGCTGAGAAAATTTTATCTAGCACCTCAATGCTATCTTTTTTTCCATCAATACTAATTTTATCTAATTTCATTATTTTTTCTTTTTATCAGGTGTTTTTTTTGCTTGCTCAGCAGCGGCTAGTTTTTCAGTTATAGTCATTTTACTAATATTTTTTACTGAACCTTTAACCAATACTTCTGAATTTTTTGAACCCGGAATTGATCCTTTTAAATAAAGTAGTTCGTTTTCTAAATCTGTTTTGATAATTTCAATATTTTGCATAGTTCTTAATTTATCTCCCATATGACCAGCCATTTTTTTGCCTTTGAAAACTTTTCCTGGATCTTGGCTATGACCTGTTGAGCCATGTGCTCTGTGAGAGATAGATACTCCGTGACTAGCTCTTAAGCCACCAAAATTGTGTCTTTTCATAGCACCTGCAAAACCTTTACCAATAGTTTTTGATCTTGTGTCTACAAATTTGGTATCTTTGAAAATTTCCAAGCCAAACTCATTACCTTCTTTGTATACAGAAGTGTCATTTACTCTAAATTCTTTTAATTTATTCTTTGCTTCAGTGTTTTTTTTTGCAAAAAAACCTTTCATAGCTTTTGTTAACTTCGAATTTTTAATTTTACCATATCCAAGCTGTACTGCTTTATATCCACGGCTTTCTTTATCAATAACTTGGATTACTCTAGCCTTTTCAACTTTTAAAACTGTAACCGGCACTATCTGACCAGATTTATAAAATTCTCTAGTCATTCCAATTTTTTTACCTAGTAAAGCGATTTCACTCATAATTAAATTTTTATTTCCACATCTACACCAGAAGCTAAGTCTAACTTCATTAATGCTTCTACTGTTTGTGGTGTTGGTTCAATAATATCTATTAATCTTTTGTGTGTTCTGGTCTCAAATTGTTCTCTACTTTTTTTATCAATGTGAGGAGATCTTAGTACAGTGTATCTTTCAATCCTTGTCGGTAGAGGAATTGGTCCCTTAATTGTAGCGCCAGTTCTTTTTACTGTATTAACTATTTCTTCAGTTGATGCATCTAGTACTTTGTTATCGTAGGCTCTAAGTTTAATTCTAATATTCTGTTTTTCCATAATTACCCTGCAATCTTTTTAGTTACTTCGTCCTGTACATTTTGTGGGACTTTAGAATAATGATCAAAAAACATTGAATATTGGGCTCTACCTTGTGACATTGATCTTAAGTTATTAATGTATCCAAACATATTTGCTAAAGGTACCATTGCTGTAATTACAGTTGCGTTTCCTCTTTGCTCTTGAGTGCTGATTTGACCTCTTCGACTGTTTAGATCTCCAATAACATCACCCATATAATCTTCTGGAGTTACTACTTCAACTCTCATAACTGGTTCTAATAGCTTTAAACCACCTTTTGTGCACGCCTCTTTGAAACAAGCTCTACTAGCTAATTCAAAAGCCAATACACTAGAGTCAACGTCGTGGTGAAGTCCATCTAAAATAGTTACCTTGTAATCTATCATTGGGAAACCAGCTAAAATTCCACCATCTGAAATTGTTTCAATTCCTTTTTCTACACCAGGTATGAATTCTTTAGGAATTGCTCCACCTTTGATTTTACTTTCAACTTCTCTACCTTTGCCAGCCTCTTGTGGCTCAACTAATAATTTAACTTTAGCAAATTGTCCTGCACCACCACTCTGTTTTTTATGTGTATATTCAACCTCAGAAGCAGCTTCAATAGTTTCTCTATATGCAACTTGAGGAGCACCAACATTAGCTTCAACTTTAAATTCTCTTTTCATTCTATCAACAATAATGTCTAAGTGTAGCTCGCCCATACCTTTAATGATTGTTTGACCAGACTCTTCATCAGAAGTTACTCTAAATGATGGGTCCTCTTTTGCTAATCTACCTAAAGCTTCACCCATTTTTTCTTGGTCAGCTTTTGTTTTTGGCTCTACTGCAATTTCGATAACTGGATCAGGAAATTCCATAGGTTCAAGTAAAACAGAATTTTCCTCATCACATAAAGTATGACCAGTAATGGTATTTTTTAATCCAGCTAAAGCAACTATATCACCAGCATTAGCCTCTTTAATGTCTTCTCTTGAATTAGCATGCATTAAAAGCATTCTACCAACTCTTTCCTCTTTTTCTTTTGATGAGTTAAATACAGCAGTTCCAGTTTTAACTGTTCCTGAATAAATTCTTATAAAAGTTAAAGAACCAACAAACGGATCGTTAGCAACTTTAAAAGCTAAAGCTGAAAATGGTACATTGTCATCAAATTTCATTTCCATCTCATCTTCAGACCCTAATTTTGTTCCTTTAATAGAACCAATATCAACAGGACTTGGTAAATAATGTACAACAGCATCAAGTAAAGGCTGTACACCTTTGTTTTTAAATGCAGAACCAGTTAAAACTGGTACAAAACTAAAATTTAGAGTTCCACTTCTTATGCATTTAATTAAATCTTCCTCTTTGATTTCATCTCCATTTAAATAAGCTTCCATAAGCTTTTCATCTTGCTCAACAGCTGTTTCAACTAATTCTGTTCTATATTTTTCTGAAATTTCTTTTAAGTCATCTGGGATATCTTTATATTCCCATTCTGCTCCCAGAGCTTCGTTTTTCCATACTTGTGCTTTCATTTTTACTAAATCAACTACACCTGTTAAAGAAGCTTCTGCACCTATCGGAACCTGAAGAACTAGGGGTTTTGCACCTAATCTATCTCTAATCATGTCTACGCATCTAAAGAAATCAGCACCAGTTCTGTCGAGTTTATTTACAAAACAAATTCGAGGAACTTTATATTTATCTGCTTGTCTCCATACAGTTTCTGATTGTGGCTCTACACCGGCTACACCATCAAATACTGCAACAGCTCCATCTAAAACTTTAAGTGATCTTTCAACCTCGATTGTAAAATCTACGTGACCTGGGGTATCGATTATATTAATTCTATGATCATTCCAAAAACAAGTAGTTGCTGCTGATGTAATTGTAATTCCTCTTTCTTGCTCCTGTTCCATCCAATCCATTGTTGCAGCACCATCATGAACTTCACCAATTTTATGGCTTTTACCTGTGTAATATAAAACTCTTTCAGTAGTGGTTGTCTTACCAGCATCTATGTGGGCCATGATCCCAATATTTCTATATTTATCTAAAGTATGAGTTCTAGCCATAATTTTTTACCACCTAAAATGTGCAAAAGCCTTATTTGACTCTGCCATTTTATGAACATCCTCTCTTTTTTTAACTGCAGCTCCTTTTTTTTCATATGCATCAAAAAGCTCATTAAAAATTTTATCTGACATATGTTTATCTTTTCTTTTTCTTGCTGAATCTACTAACCACCTAATTGCTAAAGCTTGTGCTCTTTTACTTTTAACCTCAACCGGGACTTGATAAGTTGCACCACCAACCCTTCTTGATCTAACTTCTACAGTTGGTTTAATGTTATTGATAGCTTCATTAAAAATATTAATTGGCTCATCTTTGCTTTTGGTTTTAATTTTATCAATTGCGTCATAAACTATTTTGGCAGCAACACCTCTTTTGCCGTCATACATAATGTTATTTATCAGTTTTGGAATTATAGTTGAGTTAAATTTTGGATCTGGGACAACATTTTTTTTAGGTTGGGTTTTCTTTCTAGACATTACTTACCTTTTTTTGTTCCATACAAAGATCTTCTTTGTTTTCTGTTAGCAACGCCTTGTGTGTCAAGATTACCTCTAAGAATATGATACCTAACACCTGGTAAATCTTTTACCCTTCCACCTCTAATTAGAACTACAGAGTGTTCTTGAAGATTATGGCCTTCACCAGGAATATAAGCTGTAACTTCAAAACCATTTGATAGTCTTACTCTTGCTACTTTTCTTAAAGCTGAATTAGGCTTCTTTGGAGTAGTCGTATAAACTTTAACACAAACACCTCTCTTCAAAGGTTGCTTCTGTAAAGCAGGAACTTTGTTCCTGGATACTTGTTTGACTCTTTTTTTTCTTAACAATTGGTTAATTGTTGGCATAAATTTTTTAAATTAATTAGTTTATTTTTAGATGAAAATAACTGACAGGTTATTTTGTGGCAGCGTTTAGCACTGTTAGAAGCACTACATTCCAACCAAAAACATCGCCAAATTACTTATTAATTGACCATTGTCAAACTAAAAGTTCAAGTATTAAGCGATTTTTTTACTGATTTGCCTGCGTTTCAGAAGGTTCTGAGCTCTCAATTTTTTCTTGTTCTGATAAGAACTCATTATCATCCTTAAGAGCTTTTTTGTTCCAATTATTTTTAATATTTCCAGTTCCAGCAGGTACCAATCTACCAACAATTACGTTCTCTTTAAGACCGTTTAATGGATCAACTTTACCTTTAATAGCTGCATCGGTTAACACTCTTGTAGTTTCTTGGAATGATGCTGCGGAAATAAATGACTCAGTTTGTAATGATGCTTTAGTGATACCCATCAATACTCTTTCACCAACAGCTGGGTTCTTACCATCTGCAACTAATTTTTCATTTGTATTTTCAAATTTAATTCTATCCACAATTTCACCAGGTAAATATGATGAATCTCCAGATACTTTAACCTCAACTTTTTTCAACATTTGTCTTAAAATAGTTTCAATGTGTTTATCGTTGATAATTACACCTTGTAATCTGTAGACTTCTTGAACTTGATTGACAAAATATTCAGTTAATTCTTTTATTCCTAATATTCTTAGTATGTCATGAGGTAATGGCTGACCATCAAGGAGATATTCACCTTTTTGAATTTTTTCTCCAGGATTAAAATTAATATGTTTTCCTTTTGGAATTAAGTAGTTAGAAGGTTCTGCTCCATCTTCTGGTACTATTGAAACTCTTTGCTTACCTCTAACTTCTTTACCAAAAACTACTTGACCATCATTTTCAGCAATAATTGCACTGTCTTTAGCTTTTCTTGCTTCAAATAGTTCTGCAACTCTTGGGAGACCACCAGTGATATCTTTTGTTTTAGTAGTCTCTTTAGGTAACCTTGCAATAACATCTCCTGCATAAACTTTTTGTCCATCTTTTATAGATAAAATTGAATCTGGAACTAGATAGTATCTAGCTTCATTATCATCTGCTTTTTTAATTACATTTCCTTTTTCATCTCTTAAAGTAATTCTTGGTTTTAAATCAGTACTTTTTGATTGACCTCTCCAGTCAATTACAGATTTAGAAGAAATACCTGTTGCATCGTCAGTAGTTTCTTGAATAGAAACACCATCAATCAAATCAACAAAACTAGCTTCACCACTTTTTTCAGCTATAACTGGTGTTGTATATGGATCCCATTCACAAATTTTTGTATTTGCTTTAACTTTATCACCATTGTTAAAAAATAATCTTGAACCATAAGCAACTTTGTAAACTGCTATTTGAACTCCATTGTCATCCTCAATAGAAAGCTGTGTATTTCTTCCCATTACAATTAAATTTTTCTTAGAGTCTTCAAGAATATTTGAATTTAAAATTTTTAATGTTCCTTCGTTCTTAGTTACGATTTGAGAATCTTGTTTAACAGATGCTGTACCACCAACATGGAAAGTTCTCATTGTTAACTGAGTTCCTGGTTCACCAATAGATTGAGCAGAAATCATACCAATTGCCTCACCCACATGCACCATTTTACCTCTAGATAGATCTCTACCGTAAGAAGTTGCACAGACACCCTCTTTAGATCCACAAGTCATTACAGAATAAACCTTAATTGCTTTTACTCCTGCTGCATCGATTTTATCGCAGCCTGCCTCATCAATCATTTCTTCTTTTTTAATAATTACTTCGCCTGTTAAAGGATGCTTTACTTCATCGAAAGTAACTCTTCCCAAAGCTCTTTCTGACAAACTAACTACAACGTTTCCACCTTCTAAAATTTCAGATAGTTCTATGAAACCAGGTTTTTTGCAGTCACAAACTTTTTTAGTTACAGTTAAATCTTGTGCAACATCACAAAGTCTTCTTGTTAAATAACCAGAACTCGCAGTCTTAAGTGCAGTATCAGCAAGACCTTTTCTTGCTCCATGAGTTGAATTAAAATATTCTAAAGCTGTTAAACCTTCTTTAAAGTTAGAAATAATAGGACTTTCAATAATTTCTCCAGAAGGTTTCGCAATTAAACCTCTCATTCCAGCTAATTGCTTCATTTGGGCAGCAGAACCTCTTGCACCGCTATCAGCCATCATAAATACTGAATTAATTTTTAATCCTTCCGATGTTTTTTCAGTTGCAGATATACCCTTCATCATTTCACCAGCTACTTTATCTGTACACTTAGACCAAGCATCAACAACCTTGTTGTACTTTTCACCTCTTGTAATTAATCCCTCTGCGTACTGTGTTTCATAGTCAGCAATTAATTTTTTAGTATCATCAATTAATTGAGTTTTACTTTCAGGAATTACTAAATCATCTTTACCAAATGATATACCAGCTTTAAATGCATGCTTAAATCCTAAATCTTTTAATTTATCACAAAATATAACTGTAGTTTTTTGACCACAAAATCTAAATACAATATCAATAATTTCTGAAACTACTTTCTTAGGTAACAATCTATCTATTAAAGAAAATTTAATATTACTATTTTTTGGTAATAAATTTGCTAGTAAAAATCTTCCAGCTGTTGAAGTATATTTTTCAAATTTTTTATTTCCTTTATCATCAACAGTTTCAAATCTAGAAATAATTGTACTATGTACTTTTATCTGACCAGAAGATAATGCAAATTCGATTTGATCAGAGTCAACAAAGTATCCAGCTGGCTTATCAGTAACTGGCTCTTGCGAAAGGTAATAAATTCCTAAGATCATATCCTGACTTGGAACAATAATAGGTTTACCATTTGAAGGTGAAAGAATGTTATTAGTTGATAACATTAAAATTCTTGCCTCTAACTGAGCTTCTAAACTTAATGGTACATGTACCGCCATCTGGTCGCCATCAAAGTCAGCATTAAAGGCTGCACATGTCAAAGGATGAAGTTCAATTGCATCTCCTTCAATTAATTTTGGTTCAAATGCTTGTACGCCAAGTCTATGAAGTGTTGGTGCTCTATTTAATAATACTGGGTGTTCTCTTACTATTAGCTCAAGTGCATCCCAAACTGCATTAGTTTCTTTTTCAACAAGTTTTTTAGCCTGTTTAATTGTTGAAGCTAAACCTAATTTATTTAATCTTGCATATAAAAATGGTTTAAACAATTCCAAAGCCATTTTTTTAGGTAAGCCACACTCATGAAGTTTTAAATCTGGACCGACAACAATTACAGATCTACCAGAGTAATCTACACGTTTTCCTAATAAATTTTGTCTAAATCTACCTTGCTTACCTTTAAGCATTTCAGCAAGTGATTTAAGGGGTCTTTTTCCTGTGCCAGTAATTACTCTTCCTCTTCTTCCGTTATCAAATAATGCATCAACTGACTCTTGAAGCATTCTTTTCTCATTACGAACAATAATGTCTGGAGCTTTAAGATCCATTAATCTTTTTAATCTATTATTTCTATTAATTACTCTTCTATAAAGGTCATTAAGATCAGAAGTTGCAAATCTACCTCCATCTAATGGAACAAGTGGTCTCAATTCAGGTGGAATTACAGGTACAACTGTCATAATCATCCACTCTGGTTTTTGACCAGTTTCAATAAACGATTCTACCAATTTTAATCTTTTAATTGCTCTTTCTTCATTTACTTTTGATTTTGTTTCTTTAATAAAATTAACTAAATTTTTTCTTTCTTGCTCTAAATCTAAACTCTTAAGCATTTCAAGAACTGCTTCTGCACCTATACCTGCAGTAAACGACTCTTCACCAAACTCATCTTGATATCTTGCTAATTCTTCTTCATTTAATAATTGATTTTTTTGTAGACCAGTTAAACCAGGTTCTATGACAATAAAATTCTCAAAGTAAAGAACTCTCTCAATTTCTTTAAGCTTCATATCAACAGCTAGTGCAATTCTACTAGGTAGTGATTTTAAAAACCATATGTGTGCTACTGGTGTAGCAAGATTAATATGGCCCATTCTCTCTCTTCTTACATTTGATTTTGTAACTTCAACTCCACATTTCTCACAAATAATTCCTCTAAATTTCATTCGTTTGTATTTTCCACACAAACATTCGTAATCTTTAATTGGACCAAAAATTCTAGCACAAAATAAACCATCTTTTTCAGGCCTGAAAGTTCTATAATTAATCGTTTCGGGTTTTTTAATTTCACCGTAAGTCCATGACTTAATTTTTTCAGGACTAGCTAGAGAAATTTTAATACTATTAAAATTTTGAGCTTCAGATATTTCAGTATTTTTAAATAAATCTGTTAATTCTTTTTTCATTTAATTTAGCTCCACGTTTAATGCTAGTGATTTAATTTCTTTAACTAACACGTTAAAGGACTCTGGGATACCTGACTCAAAGTTCTCTTCACCTTTAACAATTGTCTCGTAAACTTTAACTCTTCCCGCAACATCATCAGACTTAACAGTTAAAATCTCTTGAAGGGTGTATGAAGCACCATAAGCCTCCAGCGCCCAAACTTCCATTTCACCAAATCTTTGACCACCAAGTTGAGCTTTACCTCCAAGGGGTTGTTGTGTAACCAAACTGTAAGGTCCTGTTGATCTCGCATGTATTTTATCTTCAACTAAATGATGAAGTTTTAACATATAAATAATTCCAACTGTCACTGGTCTATCAAATTTCTCACCAGTCCTTCCATCCCATAAATATGTTTGACCTGAACCTGGTAATTTTGCTAATTCAAGCATTTCGGTAACATTTTTTTCTTTAGCTCCATCAAATACTGGAGTTGAGATTGCTATTCCGTTTTGTAAATTTTCACACAAATCTTTAAATTCATTCTTGCTTAATTTGTCAACTTTATCGTTAAAGATTTCTTCTCCATAAACAGATTTTAAAAAACTTGCAATTTTCTCAGTTTTTTCAATTTTTTTACTGTTCTCATTTACTAATTTCTTAACTTCTTCCCCAAATTCTTTGCAAGCCCAACCTAGGTGAGTTTCTAAAATTTGACCTACATTCATCCTGCTAGGAACACCTAGTGGATTAAGAACTATGTCAACAGGTCTACCATCTTCACGGTAAGGCATATCCTCAACTGGAACTATTTTACTAACTACACCTTTGTTACCATGTCTTCCAGACATTTTATCACCAGGTCTTAATCTTCTTTTGATAGCAACAAAAACTTTTACCATTTTCATTACACTTGGAAGTAGATCGTCTCCACTTCTAATTTTAAGAACTTTATCTTCAAACCTTTCAGTAATATCTTGTTTGGCTTTATTGTATTGATCTTTTAATTGTAAAAGAGTTGTTTCATTTGCTGTATTTCCATTTGAAATTTTGAAAACGTCATTAATTGGAAGATTGCTTATAGCCTCAAAGTCTAGTTTTGTCCCTTCAGCTAAATCTTTAACTTTTTTAGCTAATGATGTTCCGGATAAAATTTGACCTGCTCTTTGCTTAATACTTCTCTCTAAAATTTCTTCTTCAACTATTTTATCCTGCTGAACTTCATCAATTTCAGCTCTTTCAATAGTTATTGATCTTTCATCTTTTTCAATACCATGTCTATTAAAAACTCTTACATCGACAATTGTTCCGCTACTTCCTCTAGACATTCTTAAAGATGTATCAGTTACATCAATAGCTTTTTCACCAAATATCGATCTTAATAATTTTTCTTCTGGACCTGATGCTGAGTCACCTTTTGGAGTCACTTTTCCAACTAAAATATCACCTGCATTTACTTCAGCGCCAATATAAACTACACCTGACTCATCCAGATTTTTTAAGGCTTCTTCATTAACATTTGGAATATCTCTTGTAATTTCCTCTTCACCTAATTTTGTGTCCCTTGCCATAATTTCATATTCTTCAATATGAACAGATGTAAATACGTCATCGGTTACACATCTTTCTGAAATTAGGATAGAATCTTCAAAATTGTAACCTTGCCAAGGCATAAAAGCTACTGTCACATTTTTTCCTAATGCTAATTCACCTAGTTTTGTTGATGGACCATCTGCAATTATATCTCCTGATTTAACTTTATCACCAACTCTAACTAGTGGTCTTTGATTTATACAGGTATTTTGATTTGATCTTTTAAATTTTTGTAAATTATAAATATCAACTCCAGATTCACTAAATTCTGTTTCTTCTGTTACTTTAATAACAATTCTTTTTCCATCAATTTTATCAACAACGCCGTCTCTTTTTGCTACAATTGTAACACCTGAGTCTAATGCAACATCGCTTTCAATACCAGTTCCAACAAGTGGTGATTCCGGTTTTAACAATGGAACAGCTTGTCTCATCATATTTGAACCCATAAGTGCTCTATTGGCATCATCATTTTCTAAAAAAGGAATTAAAGATGCTGCAACTGAAACAAGCTGTTTAGGTGAAACATCAATATAATCAATTGTATCTGGCTTAGACAAAAGAAAGTTTAAATTTTGTCTGCATGAAACTAGGTCCTCAATAATTTTTCCATTTTTATCAAGTTTGGTATTTGCTTGAGCAATAGTATATTTGGTTTCTTCCATGGCCGAGAGATATTCAACTTTATCTTGAACAACTCCGTCTTTAACTTTTTTATAAGGACTTTCAATAAAACCATACTTATTAATTTTTGCATAAGTAGATAAACTATTTATTAGACCTATGTTTGGTCCTTCTGGAGTTTCGATCGGACAAATTCTACCATAGTGAGTTGGATGAACATCACGAACTTCAAATCCTGCTCTCTCTCTAGTAAGACCACCTGGTCCTAAAGCTGATACTCTTCTTTTGTGAGTAATTTCAGAAAGAGGATTTGTTTGATCCATGAATTGTGAAAGTTGTGAACTTGCAAAAAAATCTTTTAAAGAAACTGTTAAAGGTTTTGCGTTAATTAAATCTTGTGGCATTGCAGATTCTACATCTAAAGTAGTCATCTTTTCTTTGATTGCTCTTTCCATTCTATAAATACCAATACGAGCTTGGTTTTCAACCAACTCACCTACGGAACGAACTCTTCTATTTCCTAAATGGTCAATATCATCAACTTCATCTTTACCATCTCTCAAATCCAACATCTTATGAACAATCGCTATAATGTCATCATTTCTTAGAATTGTAATTTTATCAGAACATTCTTGATTTAATCTAGAATTCATTTTCACTCTTCCTACGTCAGACAAATCGTATCTGTCTGAGCTGAAAAATAAATTATTAAATATCTGAGTAGCAATTTCTATTGTTGGTGGCTCACCAGGTCTTAACATTTTATAAACCTCAGTTATTGCCTCCTCTTTTGAATTATTTTTGTCATTCAAAATTGTAGTAAGCAAATAAGGGCCTTTATTAATTGAGTTTGTAACTGAAATCTGAATTGAGTGAATATTTGCGTCTAAAATTTGTTGGATT
>CACHUY010000003.1 GCA_902583295.1 uncultured Pelagibacteraceae bacterium
TCAATCTTTTTGATATTATATCTAAAATTGTAGTTTCGAATTAATTCCTCTATATTTTCGTTTTTTTTAATGTTTGAATTGTTATGTAAAGAATAAACTATTGATGTTTTTTTTTTAGAAATCGGCAAAAAAGCTAAAGGACCTCTTTTAGTAAATATCTGAATTGCTGTGTGGTTATCAATAAGATCATGATTAATTATTGTGGTATAAGCAGTGCTATTATATTTTTTGATTATTTTTTTGTTAAAATATTTCTTGCTTGTTGGATTGAAGTAGTCAGTATTAATTACTAAATCATAATTATTTAAAATCTTCGGTGTAATACTTTGATACATTTTTTTAAAATATTTACTTTTAAAAAGACTTTTTTCCAAAATTTCAAAGAGATGAAAATTTTTTATAATAGAAAAAAGTTCATTATTAGAATTTTCAAAATTAAGTAATTTTTCATTTTTTAGATTATCTGTAAAAATTTCAATTTTATTTAATTTCCAAGAAATCTTTTCTATATTAACTACATGCTTGTTAAAAAAATCAACATTACTTTTTGAAATACCAATTGTTCTTGATTTATCGGGTCGGTTGGTCTTTTTAGAAGTCCATAAATCCACATAAATATTTTTATTAACCAACGCTTTAGCTAAAGCTAAACTTGATAAGCTATTTCCAAGGATACAGACTTTCATATTAATTTTAATTTTAACAACAAAAATTAGATGATACAAAGTGATAAAAACGATTCATATATGGATATTAAAAAAACAGCTAATTTATTACTTAATTTTGCTATAAAGCGATTGGCAGAAATATTTGGCATATTAATTTTTATAACAGGTGCATTACTGCTTATTGCCTTAATTACATATTCTCCTGAGGATCCAAACTTTGTTTTTTCTGAAAACAAAGAGATTAAAAATCTATTAGGTTTTCAGGGTAGTTTTATATCTGACTTGTTCTTTCAGTCAGTAGGTCTAATCTCGTACTTAATATCCTTTACTCTTGTTTTAACTGGCATCAACATATTTAGACTTAAAAAATTTTTTCTTCTGATAGAGAGTCTTTTTTTTATTACCGTTTATTGTATATTTGGAACACTCTTTTTAAGCTATTTTTATAATAATGCTTTTACACTTTATATAAATGGAAATGGAGGCTTTGTTGGAAATTATTTCAACCAAACTTTTTTAAATTCATTAGTTCAAATTCATGAAACGGTCACATTTTATAGTTTAATTTTTTTAACCTTTGGTTTGTTCTTGGTGAGTATAAATTTTAATCCAATTAAATTTTATCACTTTATTGTAAAAATTTATAATTTTCTTTTTAAAAAAGAAGAAAAAAATTATACTGATAAAAGCGAAATAATAAATGAATATATTCCTCAGGACGAAATAAAAAATCTTATTCAAGAAGATCTTCCTTTCATTAAAGCTGAAAATAAAATCAGTGAAAAAATAAAGTTTAAACTACCAAGTTTTGATTTATTAAAAGTTCCAACCAAAAAAGAAAGAGAAAATTCTGATCAAAACGAGTCACATAATTCAGAATTTTTAGAAAAAATTCTTTTGGATTTTGGTGTGAATGGAAATATAAAAAAAGTAAGCCACGGCCCAGTAGTCACTCTTAATGAGTTTGAACCAGCTGCAGGTATTAAAGTTTCTAAAATTATAAATTTATCAGATGATATTGCCCGAAACACAAGCTCAGAATCTGCAAGGATTGCAACCATACCTGGAAGTAATACTATCGGGATAGAGCTACCTAACAATGCAAGGGAGAATGTTTATCTTAGTGAGATATTGAACACCCCAGATTTTAAGAAAAGAGAGATAAAACTGCCAATAGCACTTGGTAAAAGTATATCAGGTAAGTCTATTGTTGGAGATTTATTTTCAATGCCTCACTTGCTGATTGCTGGAACTACTGGATCTGGAAAATCAGTTTGTATTAATACAATTATTTTATCCCTTCTTTACCGACACACACCCGATAAGTGTAAATTTATTTTAATTGACCCAAAAATGCTTGAACTCTCAACTTATGAGGGGATACCTCATTTATTATGTCCAGTGATAACTGAAGCTAAAAAAGCCGCTTCTGTGCTTGGGTGGGTAGTTAAAGAAATGGAGAATAGATACCGACTAATGACTAAAGAAAGTGTGAGAAATATAGATGGTTATAACGCAAAACATAAACTACCGATGCCTTATATAGTTGTGGTGGTTGATGAGATGTCAGACCTAATGTTGGTGGCAGGTAAAGAAATTGAGAATTATATTCAAAAACTCTCTCAAATGGCAAGGGCAGCTGGTATTCATATTATCATGGCTACCCAGAGACCAAGTGTTGATGTAATTACAGGAACTATTAAGGCAAATTTTCCAACCAGAATATCATTTCAAGTTACTTCAAAAATAGATAGTAGAACAATCTTGGGAGAACAAGGAGCAGAACAATTGCTAGGCAAAGGAGACATGCTTTACATGTCATCTGCTAATCGAATAGTCAGAATTCATGCCCCTTTTGTATCAGATAATGAAATAGAAAAAATTAATAATTTTTTAAGATCACAAGCAGAACCAGATTATGTCGATGAAATATTAAATTTTGCAGATGAAAAAGAAATTGGGGATAGTCCTAATCAAGGTGATAAAGATGAACTCTACCAGCAAGCTTTAGAAATAATTAGGTCAGAAGGTAAAGCTTCCACCTCGTTTTTACAAAGAAAACTTCAAATAGGATATAATAGAGCTGCAAGAATTATTGATATGATGGAAGCAGATGGAATAGTTAGTAAGGCAAATCATGTTGGTAAAAGAGATGTGCTTTAATGTTAAAGTATATTTCAATATTTTTTTTTTTAGTTTTCATCACGAATGGTAATACAAGTAATAAAGAAAAAATTATTGAAAATTTAAAAAATACCAAAAATTTAGACTTTAATTTTGAACAAAATATTAATGGAAAAATTGAAAACGGAAATTGTACTATTGAATATCCAAAAAAAATATTTTGTGAATATGCCAAAAGCAATAACAAAATTTTAGTATCAAATGGTAAATCCTTAGTTGTTAAAACTATTACAAGTTATTATCGATACCCAATCGATAAAACTCCACTCAACTTTATTTTAGATAAAAATTTTTTAATCAATAAAATTAATATTTTAGAAGAAAGAATTGTTGATAGATCTTTAATCAATTATACAATCAACGAAAATGATATCGAAATCAATGTTTTTTTTAATAAAGAAAATTATGATTTGATAGGGTGGCAAAACACAGATGTATATCAAAATTTTAATATTACCTTTTTATCCTCAATTCGAAAAAATAGAATACTCCCGAAAAATATTTTTAAACTTCCAATACAAAATTAAATATTTATAATTTCAGTTTTAAATATTTTCATACCTCTCATAATGTAATTATTCAAAGCATTCTTATGATCAAGTGTACAAGTATGAACCCAAGTACGATTTATTTTATTTTTGAAAGACTCTTTGATAGCTTCTGATAATAGATATGATCCAAGTTTTTTATTATGGTACTCTTCTAAAACTCCTAAATAAGCTATTTCAACTTCTTTTTTATCTTGATGATAAATTAATTCAAAGAAACCAACCAAATCCTTTTTGTATTTTAAGATGAACGTTTTGACATTTTTACTTGAAACATAATCTATCCATTTCTCTTCGGTCCAAGTTAATCTATCCACCCACTTATGTTTATTACCAATGTTTTTATAAAAAAATTTATTTAACTGAAAGTTAGACGGGTCTAATAAATTTAAAGAATAATCGTCAGAAGGCTTAGATCTCTGATTAAGATCTTTAAGAGAATTTATTTCTAAGTAATTTCTTTTGACTTCTTGTGTCACTCAACCATTTTTCCAACCTTTTCACCACCAAAAAGATGAAAGTGTAAGTGAGGAACCTCTTGACCACCATGTTCACTGATATTAGCTAAAGCTCTATAGCCTTTGCCTATATCTGAGGAAATACCTAGTTTTTTTGCAACAATATTTATACCTTTCAGCAAACCTACCATCTCATCAGATGAAGCATTTAAACTAAAATCATCTAAATCAATATATTTCCCTTTAGGAATTACTAAAGCATGAATTTTTTTTTGTGGATTTATGTCATTAAAAGATAAAACAAACTCATCCTCATAAATTTTATTACAAGGTATCTCTCCCCTCAAAATTTTTGCAAAAATGTTATTGTCGTCGTAAGCCATTTTTTATTTTCTTCTATTATCCAATTCCTCCATCACATCTTCAATTTTTATTCCACTTTTTTCTAGATACATGATTAAATGATAAAGAACGTCTGCTGCTTCATGAATTTTATTTGTATTTTTTTCTACAGCTTCAATTAATTCATTAATTTCTTCTAAAACCTTTTCTTTTGCTAAAGATTTATCTTTTAAAAGCTTGTTGGTATATGAGCCTTCAACAGGATTTCTTTTTCGTTCTCTTGCAAGAGTTACTAAATCTTCTAAAGTTTTTAACATATCAAATCCTAACAGGTATATCTTTTGAAGCCAAATATTGCTTGGCTTCATTAACTGAATAAGTGCCGTAGTGAAATATAGATGCTGCTAAAACAGCACTCGCACCTGATTTTATTCCATCTACCAAGTGATCTAAAGTTCCAACTCCACCAGATGCAATCACTGGAATATTTACACCGGATGATATCATTTGCATAAGCTCAATATCATATCCTGACTGTGTTCCGTCTTTATCCATAGAAGTAACTAATAGCTCCCCAGCTCCACAGTTCTCCATTTTTGAGGCAAATTCCAAAGCATTTATTCCTGTTGGATTTCTTCCCCCATGAGTAAAAATTTCCCATCCACCTTCGTTTCTCTTTGCATCAATTGCAACCACAATACATTGTGAACCAAACTTTCTTGAACTGTCCTCAACCACTTTTGCATCCTGAACCGCAGCAGTATTAATTGATACTTTATCTGCTCCACAATTAAGTAGTTTGTTAATATCCTCTACACTTCTAACACCACCACCAACAGTTAATGGTACAAAACATTTCTTGGAAGTTTTATCAACAACATCGTAAATTGTATTTCTATTTTCGTTTGAAGCAGTAATATCTAAAAAACAGATTTCATCTGCACCGCCATCAGAATAAATTTTGGCCTGCTCGACAGGGTCTCCTGCATCCTTTAAGTCTACAAAATTAATACCCTTCACTACACGGCCGTTTTTAACATCCAAACAGGGTATTATTCTATTTTTAAGCATCTATTTCCTTTGCTAGTTCATCTAATTTGATATCACCATCGTATATAGCTTTACCAACTATAATTCCTTCAATATTGTTATTACTTAATTCTTTAGCCTTTTTAATATCATCAATCGAAGAAACACCACCAGATATTATAACTGGACAATTGGAGGTGTTAGCAACTTTAGATGTTTCATCAAAATTTGGGCCTTGTTTCATACCATCTCTATTAATATCTGTATAAATCAATCTACTAGCACCAAAGTTATTTACATCTTTTAGAAAATCTAAAGTTAATTGATTAGAGTTCTCTTTCCAACCCGACACAGATAAATATCCATCTTTAGCATCTAAACCTAAAGCAATTTGATTTGGAAATTTTTCACAAGCTTCTTTTAAAAAGTTTTTATTTTTTATAGCGGCACTTCCTAAAATTACTTTTTCAACACCAGCATCAGTATATTTTTTAATATTATCAATACTTCTAACCCCACCTCCTACTTCAATTTTTAAATCAAATTTTTTAACAATTTCTTGGATTATATCCAAATTTACTGTTTCACCAGTTAAAGCTCCATCTAAATCAACAATATGTAAATTTATAAATCCATAGGCATTATATTTCTCTGCTTGTTCAACTGGTGACATTTTGTATTCAGTCTTATTTTCAAAATCTCCTCTTATTAGCCTTACACATTTTTTATCTTTTATGTCTATTGCTGGAAGTATCTTCATTTATTTGCTTTCATCTCAGCTTCAGTTGTAACTTTAAGCTTTAAAGATTTGGTTTTTTGTTCAGAATTTTTTTTGATTTGTGGACTTTGACATGAAATCAATAAAAGTGATAAAAAAATTATAAGTGAATTTTTAATCATTAAATATTTATAAAATTTTCAATTATTTTAAGTCCAATCTTATCACTTTTTTCTGGGTGAAATTGAGTTCCAAAAATATTTTCCTGTTCAACTGAACAAACGATATCAGATGAATAGTTTGTAGTTGCTGACACCACAGTATTATCATTTGGCACAAATTCATAACTGTGTACAAAATACATATGAGAATTGTTTTCTATATCTTTAAAAATCTTACTATCTTTCAAAATATTTATTTGATTCCATCCAATGTGAGGAAGTTTATACTTCCCATTTTGATTATCTATTTTTGATACTTTGCCTGATATCCACCCTAAACCCTTAGTTTCTGTTTCTTCATAACCAACGTCTGCGAACATTTGCAAACCAACACAAATTCCAAGAATTGGCTTTTTGTGGTTAATAGCAAATTGATAGAGAGTATCAATTAAACCGTTAATACAACTTAAAGCATCAACACAACTTTTAAACGAACCCTGACCTGGTAATACAACTTTGTCGCTTGATTTAATCTTATTTAAATCTGCAGTTACCTCTATATTTACTTTATCTTTAGCAACCTCTTTAAAAGAATTTATTACTGAGCTTATATTGCCCGAATTATAATCAACAATTGTGACATTCATTAAACTTATAATGACCCTTTAGTTGATGGAATGCTTTTTTTACTTCTAGGATCCACCTCTAAGGCATCTCTTAAAGATCTTGCTAAACCTTTGTAACAAGATTCAATGATGTGGTGACTGTTGTCCCCATAAATATTTTCAACGTGCAAAGTAATACCCGCAGATTGCGAAAAAGCTTGGAACCATTCTTTGAATAATTCAGTATCCATTTCTCCAAGTTTCTCAACTTTTAATTTAACTTTCCAAATCAAGTAAGGTCTGTTTGACACATCAATTGCTACTCTAGTTAAAGTTTCGTCCATTGGAATAACTCTGTGAGCATAACGTTTGATGCCAACAAATTTTTTAGCAGCTTTTTTCAAGGCTTCACCAATTGCAATACCTGTATCTTCAGTCGTATGATGAAGATCAATGTGTGTATCTCCTTTGGCTTTTACTTTTAAATCAATAAGTGAGTGTTTTGATAATTGCTCCAACATATGATCTAAAAAACCAATTCCAGTATCAATTTTGTATTGACCTTTTCCATCAATATTTACTTCAACACTGATGCTTGTTTCTTTTGTTTTACGAGAGACTTTTCCTTTTCTAGCCATATGTTTTAGAGGTATACAAGCATAATTGCACTATATCAACGATAGTATGACTACTTGAAGTATCAAAAATAGTTACCATTTATTGTTCATGACAACAATTGTACTAGTTAGAAAAAATAATGAGGTAGTAGTTGCTGGTGATGGACAAGTTAGTATGGGAAATACAGTTGTAAAAAGCACTGCTTCGAAAGTTAGAAAAATTGAAAAAAGAGATGTTGTTGCTGGGTTTGCAGGATCAACTGCAGATGCATTAACTTTATTTGAAAGATTAGAAGGAAAACTAGAAAAACATGCAGGTAACTTATCAAGAGCCGCTGTTGAACTAGCAAAAGATTGGCGAACTGATAAATATTTAAGAAGATTAGAGGCATTAATGGCTGTTGGTGACAAAAGTAATAGTTATATAATTTCTGGAACTGGTGATGTTTTAGAGCCTGAAGGAGATGTAATTGGAATTGGCTCTGGTGGAAATTATGCTTTAGCTGCAGGGAAAGTTTTAATTGAAGGTCAAATGTCAGCTGAAGAAGTTGCAAAAAAAGCAATCAAGGTTGCGGCTGATATTTGTGTATTTACCAACAACAACGTCAAAGTTGAAAAAATATAATGGATAATTCTAACGTTACACCTCTACACCCTAAAGAACAAAATAAAAAAGAGGAAGCATCTTTAGTTAGTTCTCTATCTCCTAGAGAGATTGTTTCAGAACTTGATAGATTTGTTGTTGGCCAAAATAAAGCAAAAAAAGCTGTAGCAGTTGCTTTAAGAAATCGGTGGAGAAGACAAGCCCTTAAAGGTGAAATGAAAAATGAAGTTTTACCAAAAAATATTTTAATGATTGGACCAACAGGAGTCGGAAAAACTGAGATATCAAGAAGACTCTCAAAATTAGCTGAAGCTCCTTTTGTCAAAGTTGAAGCTACTAGATTTACTGAAGTTGGTTATGTTGGAAGAGATGTAGAGCAAATAGTCAGAGATTTAATTGAAATTGCTATTGCGATGGAGAAAGTAAAAAAACGAAAAGAAGTTTTTGCTCAAGCACAAAAAGCAGCAGAAGAAAAAGTTTTGGATGCATTAGTGGGTAAGAAGGCAAGTTTAGCAACAAGAGAAAGTTTCAGAAAAAGATTAAGAAATGGTGACTTAGATGATAACGAAATAGAAATTTCTGTAAGTGATAGTGGGTCAGGTGCTTCATTTGAAATTCCAGGTATGCCAGGTGCTAATGTAGGTATGATTAATATTGGTGAAATGATTGGTAAATCGATGGGTAGTAAAGAAAAGAAAAAGAAAATGTCCGTGAAAGAGTCTCATGAGATTTTAATTAATGATGAATCTGATAAACTAATCGAACAAGATAAAATTGTTAAAGCTGCAAAATTATCTACTGAGAATAATGGTATTGTTTTTTTAGATGAGATAGATAAAATTTCAGCGAGGACTGATAGAGTTGGAGGAGATGTATCACGAGAAGGTGTGCAAAGAGATTTGTTACCATTAATTGAAGGTACAACAGTTAATACAAAACATGGTCCTATCAAAACTGATCATATCTTATTTATTGCATCAGGAGCTTTTCAGTTAGCAAAGCCATCTGATCTTCTTCCCGAACTTCAAGGAAGATTGCCAATTAGAGTTGAGTTAGAGGCATTGACCAGTGAGGATTTCAAAAGAATTTTAAGAGAACCAGATTTCAGTTTAATCAAGCAATACATAGCTTTATTAAAAACTGAGAATGTTGATCTTGAGTTTTCAGAGGACGGAATTAATACCATTGCAAATATTGCCTCAGAAGTAAATGCGACTGTAGAAAATATTGGTGCTAGAAGATTACATACAATAATTGAAAAAATTTTAGATGAGATTAGTTTCACAGCAACAGATCGTGCTGGTGAAAAAATTGTAATAAACAAAGAATATATTAACAAAAACTTGGATAATTTGGTTAAGGATACTGATCTTTCTAAATTTATTTTATAGATTTATTTCTTTTTAAAAAAATATAAAAAGCTCCACTTCCACCGTCTTCAATACTAGCATCTTTTATCTCGTTAATGATACTCATTAAACTCTTATTGTTTTCTATAAATTCAGGAACCGAATATTTCAATATACTTAAATCCTTTGACACGTAAGGATTTTTTTCATTTTTTGAATGTAGTCCTTTACCTGTAACAACAACCAGCTTATTTATTTTTTCCTTAAAAGATTGTCGTATAAATATTTCAATAGTCTTATTTGCTTCCTCAAGAGTATAGCCGTGAAGATCAATTGACTTTACTTTAAATAGTTTTTGTTTTGATGACTTAAAATCTTTATTAGGTAACTTTTCATCGCTAGAAATAAAACTGTCCCAGTCTTTTTTATCTTTTTCTGAAATATCGTTAATCAATTAAGTTAAGGTATTTACTAACTGCCAATTAGGATTTACAGAAGTTGTATCTCTAGAAAATACCCAGGTATCATAAATTTTTTTAATTTTTTCTGGGTCTCCTGAAACAATTTTTTTTTCCTTATCTCTAATGCAAGTTATTACTTCAGCAATAAAATCAACTGTAACATTTAAAATATTGCCAATTTTTTTATGCTCCTTAATTTCCGCTGAATTAATTCCTATGAAAGTAATTTCAGCAAAATGACCTCTTGAACTTCTTTCCTTAAGAGCTTCATTGAACTGTGAATATATCTGTCCGTTTAATAAAGATCTGCTTGTTGTGATTTTGTTATCATTATCACTAAAATCTGTAATGATAGTTTCGTATGCTATTTTAGCACCTTTTAAAAATTCTTCTTGAGCTGCAGTATCAAAAATTTCGTTCGATTTTCTTGGTTGCTCGACTTTAATATTTTTTAAGACTTCCTTGAATTGAGCTGGTGTTTTGCCCTCAAAGCCTGTTCTTTTTCCAAGTATTCCTCTTAATCTTAGAAAGATAAAACCAGCAATCATGGCCAGCAGAATGATATCTATGTATTCAAAACTATAACTCATAATGTGATAGTAATTACTATGTTGATTAATTTCAACCAGCAATTTAGATTATGGACAAATGAACCCAATATTATTGTTAATAATACTAATACCAATTATAGAAATCTATCTTTTAATTAAGATTGGCTCTCAAATAGGTGCTATGAGCACTATTTTGTTAATTTTTGCTACAGCAACTGTTGGAATCTATTACGCAAAATACGAAGGATTGAATACATTGAGGTCTGGCTTTGCACAATTGAGTAACAATGAAACCCCGGCTTACGAAGTTATTTCAGGAGCAGCCATAGCGTTTGCAGCTTTACTGTTAATCATACCAGGATTTGCAACAGACGCTTTAGGATTTTTACTCATATTTCCATTAAGTAGAAAAATGATTTTTAACAAGCTATCTAAAAAATTTAAAACTAAAAAAAAAAAAAGAAATAATTTTATAGAAGGAGACTTTGAAGATATAGAGGACGACGATGACAGAAAAATTTAAAATATTAGGGAAATATATAAAAGATCTATCTAGTGAAACACCTGATGCAGAAACATATATTTACGTTAGAGATAGAATTTCAAAATATCAACTGGATATTGATATTAATTCAAAAGCTTTAAAACATAAAATGGTAGAAATAAACACAAGATGCAGATTTAACGACAAAATAGAGAGTAAAAAAAAATCTTATTTTGAAATAATTTATTCAACCATAATTAAAATTAATGAGGAAATTAAAGATAAAAAAGAATTAGAAAAAATTATATTATGTGATGTGCAAATTGAGATTTACCCTTCTTTAGAGAAAGCTCTTTTAGATTTACTTCACAATTCAGGTTATCCAGGTGTCAAATTTGAAAAAAAAGTTGATTTTGAAACTCTCTATAAGCAGAGAATTAACTAAAATAATTTTTTTTTAAATTTTGCTTTAAATATTCTTTGTGTTTTTTTAGCTCTTGATCTGTTGGTTTTACAATACCTTTGAAATAAACGACCTTGGAACTATTTATTTGTTCTTTTTCTTCAGTATTATTTCGAAAATCTAATGTTGGTTCTTTTTGATCAATAAGATTTATGTAAACTTTTGCTAATAAATCACAGTCTATTAAAGCTGTGTGCTGAGTTCTTTTGGAATTATCAATCCTAAAACGTTTACAAAGGGCATCTAAACTTACTGGGGCGCCAGGAAACTTGTCCCTTGCTAAAATAAGTGTATCTATGATTTCATTATCAATATTATTCTTACCGAATAGACTTAGTTCATTGTTTAAATGAGCTAGATCAAATTCTGCATTATGGATTATAAGTTTTTTATTTTTTATAAACTCTAAAAATTCTTCACCAACCTCACTAAATTTTTTTTGTTTAGATAAAAATTCATCATTATACCCATGAACTGCTAGTGCCTTTTCAGAGACTTTTCTTTCAGGATTTAAATAACAATGAAATTTATTTTTTGTTGGAATTAAATCGTCTAATTCAATACATCCAATTTCAACTATTCTGTGACCATCTTTGACTGATAGACCAGTTGTTTCAGTATCAAGAACTATTTCTTTCATTTTTAATAAGTTTTAAAATCTTTTTTATTTCATCTTTAACAGATTTTTGGGTAAATCTATTTTTAATAATAAATCTAGAATTTTTTTTTTTAAAAGCAAGTGGAAGTTGAATTTCTTTAAATTTATTTATTATTTCTACATTAAAATTTTTTCTTTTCTTTAATTTTCTCAATATATTGGTTTTACTAGACTCAACATAAACCAAAATATCCTTTTTTTTATTTATTTTATTTTCTAAAAGTAACGGTATATCCAAGATAACAAATTTTTTAGTTTTGTTTTTATTTAAAAAATATCTTAACTTTTTCCTTATTTCTTTATGTACTATCTTAATTATTTTTTTTAAATTTAAATTGTTTGCAAGGATTGCATTAGAAAGTTGCACTTTATCTACTGGAAATTCATAAATATATTCAGGAAATATTTTTTTTAATTTTTTATAAACACTTCTATTTTTTTGATATAATTTTGAAACCTCGTAGTCAGCATTAAAAACTGGATATCCAAAATTTTTAGCAACAAAGCTTTTTCCTGATCCAATCTCACCTAATATCCCGATTCTTATCATCGATCTAAAAGTTTTAATGTTGCATCATTTATCGAAGGTTCTATACCATGCCACAATTTAAATGCTGAAAATGCTTGATAAATAAACATCAATTTACCATTTTCACATTTATTACCCAATTTTTTACCTGATTTCAAAAAGTTTGTTTCACTTGGATTATAAATAACATCATAAAATAATTTATTTTTACCAACTTTATTAAAATTTAAATTTATTTTATCGCTTTGGTTTAATCCCAAACTTGTTGCATTTATTATTACATCAAAATCTGGTGTTTCTCCCCAATTAACTAATTTAATATTATTAAAAATATTTTTAACCTCCTCTGCCTTTCGTTCGGTTCTGTTACTTATCATAATCTCAGAAAATCCCATTTTAATTGAAGCATAAATAATAGAGGGAACAACCCCCCCTGCCCCTAATATAAAAATTTTTTTATTTTTTAAGTTAAAATTTATTTTTTGTATTGCTTTTTCAAAGCCTTCAATATCTGTGTTGTGTCCAATTACTTTTTTATTTTTCAAATAGATTGTATTTACTGAACGTGTTTTTTTTGCTTCATTACTTAACTCGTCTAAATAAGGTATTATGGCATTTTTAAAGGGTACTGTAACGTTTACACCGTTTATATTTTCTTCTTTAACACTTAAAATTAAATCTGCTAAATCGTTATTATTTAATTTTTTTTTTTCATATATTGCATCAAGTCCATTTTGTTTAATCCAATGATTGTGCAATTCGGGAGACAAAGAATGATTTATTGGATTTCCTATTACTAAATATCTTTTCATCTAATTTCTTTTAAGTACTCTTTAATTTTCTGAATAGGTAGTCCCATTATGGTATTTTCATCTCCATTTATGTCTGAAAACAATTTCCTTCCCTCACCCTCTATTTGATACACATTGTATGCAAATAACGCACTATCAGAGATTTTCGCAAGATAATCTTCAAGTTCTTTTTCAGTAAAATCCTTCATTTTGAGTTTTGCTTTATCTGTATAATTCCAAATCATTGATCCATTTTTAGATATACAAACGGAGCTTATTAAATGGTGCTCTTTACCATTAAGCTTCTTTAATATTAATAACGCTTCTTTTCTATCCTGTGGCTTTGAAATTAATTCTCCCTCTAAATCAATTACACTATCTGCGCCTAATACAATTTGTTCATAATTTTTTGCACTTACTTTATTGGCTTTTAGTTCGGCTAAATTCTTCGAAATGATCTCTGGGGAAGCTCTTTCATTTAGTAAACTTTCCTTAACCATATCTTCATCAACATTTGATGGTTCGACATTACAAGAAATATTATTTTTTTCTAAAATATCTTTTCTAACTTTGCTTTTAGATGCTAAAATTATATTATTTAGCATTATTAGAATATATTTCATGTATTTTAATAATAGACGCGGCTGTTTCTTCTACAGATTTTCTAGTAACATCAATGACAGGCCATTTAAATTTTTGAAAAGTCTTTTTTGCTTTTAAAACCTCATCTCTAATGTTATCTAAATTGGTGTATTCTGTGTTGTCTTTTTCTTTAAGAGAGTTCATTCTATTTTTTCTTAAATCAGCCAATCTTTCAGGCTCGGTACTTAAACCAACAACACAGGTAAAATGAGGATCTTTTTTCAATTTCTCTGGCAATGAATTTTCATTAACCAAAGGTATATTCGAAGTTCTAAATCCTTTATTTGCAAGATAAATCGATGTTGGAGTTTTGCTTGTTCTGCTAACTCCCACCAAAACTATATCTGATTTATGAATATCATTTAAAAGATTACCGTCGTCATGATTCATGGTAAATTGAATAGCTTCAATTCTGTCATAATATTCTTCATTTAAAATATGTTGACCGCTTGGTTCGTGAGAAGCTTTTTGATTTAGAATCTTTGAAAAATTTAAGATAAGATTTCCCAAGACACCGAAGCAAGGAATTTTTTTATCATCACTCGTATTTGCTAAATATTTTGCAAGATTGTTGTCAACAATTGTATATAAGATTATTGAGTTATCATTTGTTTGGGCGTCATCTAAGATTTTTAAAATTTGATTTTCTGTCCTGGTGAAAGAATACGAATGGATTTTATATTCAATATTTTTAAACTGAGCCTTTAATGCTAAAAAAATTCTTTCTAAAGTTTCACCCGTAGAGTCTGAAATTAAATATATTTGATATGTATTAACCATGGATAAATTGTTAATAAATTTTTATTATTTTAATAAAATTACTCAATTTAATTTTTATTCATTTGGCCCCGTAAAATAGGAGTTTTATTAACATTTATAATAAATGAGATCTAACTATACACAAATGTTAACAAAGATCAAAAAATGCTTATTTTTGTAAGTTTTATTTAATTATAGATGTGGTTAAAACGTTAATATAATGTTTAAAATAAACAATCATCATATTCCACAGGACATAATACTAATACTATAATTATATATAATTTTAATATGACACCACTACACGAAGTAATAGTAAATAATAAAACAAGCATTAACCCTGTTTGGATAATGAGACAAGCAGGAAGATATTTGCCAGAATTTAGAGAAATAAGAAAAGAAAATCCAAATTTTATTGAGTTGTGTTTAAATTACAAACTATCTTCAAAAATAACTCTTCAACCTATTGAAAGATTTGACCTCGACGCAGCAATAATATTTTCAGATATTTTAATGTTACCATATGGGTTAAATCAAAAAGTCGATTTTAAAACAAATTTTGGTCCAACTCTTGGCAATTTAAATATTAACTCAATGGCAAAAATAGATGAAATTGATTTTGTTGAGAAAATTTATCCAGTTTATAAAGCTATAAAATCTGTAAGTTTAGAAATGAATTCTAAAAATAAAAGTACAATAGGCTTTGTTGGGGCACCTTGGACGTTGCTTGTTTATATGATAAATCAACAATCGCCAAAAAATAATGTTAAAAAAGATTTTTTTAAAGATAACTTCTTAATAAACAGACTTTTGCTGATTATCGAAAAATTTCTTAAAATTCATATTAAAAATCAAATTGAAAATGGCGCTAATGTTATACAAATTTTTGATAGTTGGGCAGGATTACTTGAGGAAAGAGATTACCCAAATTATATTTACACACCAACTTTAAATTTAGTTGAATACGTAAAATCATTAAAAGTTCCGGTGATTTGTTTTCCTAGAGAAATTAAAAATTATAAAGAGTTTTGTGAAGTAGTTAAGCCTAATGCTGTAAATATAGATTATAAGGTTGACCCTTTAATGATCAGTAAAAATATTAAAATTCCTGTACAGGGTGGCTTAGATCCAAAGATCTTGTTAACAGATAAAGAAAACTTGAAAAAAGAGGTCCTAAGATATTTGGATATATTTAAAGATCATCCATATATTTTTAATCTTGGCCATGGGATCCTACCAGAAACTAATCCTGATATGGTTGAATTTTTAATAAAGACAGTGAAAGATAACTAAATGGAAATTGATAATAATCATCCACCTATTAAGTTTGGAAAGACGGGTGTCCTTATTGTTAATTTAGGAACTCCAGATTCAACAAATTGGTTCGATATTAGAAAATACTTAAAAGAGTTTTTATCTGATAAAAGAGTAATTGAAGTAAATCCTATAATTTGGCAATTAATTTTAAATTTATTTATTCTAACTTTTAGGCCATCTAAAACAGCAAAAGCGTACAAAGAGATTTGGATGAAAAAAGAAAATATGTCTCCTCTATTATATTATACTCAAAGACAATGTGAAAAAATTTCCCATTCAATATTGAGAGAAAATTTAATTATAGACTTTGGCATGAGATATGGGAACCCAAGTATAAAAAGTAAAATACATAAACTTCAGGAAGAAGGTTGTGAGAATCTGGTCATACTGCCTCTTTACCCACAATATGCAGCAGCAACAACGGCGACAGTATGCGATGAAGTTTATAGAACTTTAATGCAAATGAGATGGCAGCCTTCTTTAAAAATTATTCCTCATTATGAGTCCGATCCGCTTTATATAGATGCATTAGTTAAATCTATTAATAAAAAAGTGAGTGAAATTAACTGGAAACCAGATTTAATTATTGCATCCTATCATGGCATTCCTAAAAAATATTTTGATAAAGGTGACCCTTATCATTGTTACTGTCATAAAACGACTAGATTAATCTCAGAGAAGTTTAACGCAATAAAAATTAAAACCACATTCCAGTCTAGATTTGGACCACAAGAATGGTTGCAGCCTTATACGGATAAAACTCTGGAGAGCTTGCCAGCAGAAGGAAAAAAAAATATACTTACAATTTGTCCAGGTTTCTCTTCTGATTGTGTAGAAACTTTAGAAGAAATTTTAATTCAAGGTAAAGAAAGCTTCTTAAATTCTGGAGGTGAAAACTTTGATATGGTTCCGTGTTTAAATGACAACAATGATCACATAAATTTACTGAGATCTTTAATAGAAAAAAATATTTAAAAGATGAATACTTATTTGTTGTTTAAATCTTTACATTTAATAGCCGTTATTTCGTGGATGGCTGGTCTTTTGTATCTTCCAAGAATTTTTGTTTATCATACAGAAAATAATTCAGAGGCAAAAGTTTCTACAGTTCTTAAAATTATGGAAAAAAAACTATATTTTTATATAATGACCCCAGCAATGACACTATCTTGGTTGTTTGGACTATTGCTTATCCACAGCATTGGTTTCCAACAGCTTGGCCAAAAATGGATGTTGTTAAAGCTGCTATTTGTAATTATTCTCACTTTTTATCATTTTTATTTAGGTAAATTACTTGGCAAATTTCAGACAGATAGAAATCAACATTCCCATAAGTTTTATCGTTATATTAATGAAATACCCACAATACTTCTTATTTTAATCATTTTTGTTGTTATTTTTAAACCAATCTAGGGTTGAAAAAAAACTTAGAGCATATATATTAATCATATCTGATAAGTCCTTATCAAATATTTAATCATGAACATACAAGAATTAAAACTAAAATCATCTGAACAACTGATCACCCAAGCTGAACAACTTGGTATTGAAAATGCAAGCACCTTGAGAAAGCAAGAAATTCTTTTTGCCATCTTAAAGAAAGTTGCTGAGAAAGAAGAAATTACTGGAGTTGGAGTTTTACAATTATTGCAAGATGGATTTGGTTTTTTAAGAGCAATGGAGTCAAATTATTTACCAGGCCCTGATGATATATATGTTAGCCCAAGTCAAATCAGAAAATTTGGACTCAGGACGGGCGATACTGTTGAGGGCCCTGTTCGAGCACCAAAAGAAGGTGAAAGATATTTTGCATTACTACAAGTTAGTAAAATTAATTTTGAAGAGCCAGAAAAAGCAAGACACAAAATTGCATTCGATAACCTTACTCCACTCTATCCTGATAAACAGTTAGTGATGGAAGTTGAAACCACCAAGGTAGAAAAAAAAGTAGATCTAACCCCAAGATTAATAGATTTAGTCAGTCCAATAGGAAAGGGTCAAAGATCAATTATCATTTCTCCCCCAAAAGCTGGAAAAACAATGATTTTACAGAGTATTGCTAATTCGATAGCTAAAAATTATCCAGAATGTTACCTAATGGTTCTGTTGATTGATGAACGTCCGGAAGAAGTAACAGACATGCAAAGAACTGTAAAAGGTGAAGTAATAAGCTCTACTTTTGATGAACCAGCTCAAAGGCATGTTGCAGTGGCTGAGATGGTTATTGAAAAAGCAAAAAGATTAACTGAGCACAAAAAAGATGTCATTATATTATTAGACTCTATAACAAGATTAGGAAGAGCTTATAACGCTGTGATACCAAGCTCAGGAAAAGTTTTGACTGGAGGTGTAGATGCAAATGCACTTCAAAGACCAAAAAGGTTTTTTGGTGCTGCGAGAAATATTGAAGAAGGAGGTTCATTAACAATTATTTCAACTGCATTAATTGATACAGGAAGTAGAATGGACGAAGTAATTTTTGAAGAATTTAAAGGAACAGGTAATAGTGAGACAATACTTGATAGGAAAATTGCAGACAAAAGAATTTATCCTGCAATTGATATAACTAAATCAGGAACAAGGAGAGAAGAGTTATTATTTGATAAAAATGATTTACAAAAAATGAATGTGCTTAGAAGAATAATTGCTCCAATGGGGACAATGGACGCTATTGAATTTATTAATTCAAAATTAAAAGATACCAAGAATAATGCTGAGTTTTTTAACTCAATGAACAAACCTGCTTAATTTTATTCAATTAAAAACCAAATTGTATTATTATTGCTAAATGGATCTTTCCAGTTTAGAGAAAAAAATTAATAATTTATTCCTTGAAAAAAAATATAATGAGTTAATCGAATTAACAGAAAAATCTACAATTCCAAATAAAAGGCCAGCTAGCATGACCAATATAATTGGAATAAGTAAAATTCTTAAAAAAAACAGAACAGAAGAAGATGTCAGCTCTTCCTTGGAATTATTTAAAGAAACTTTTATTAATGGAGATCAATCAGTTCATTCATTAAACGGACTGATACACTTAATATCAATTTCTATCCAATTTACACCTAAATATAAATATTTATCTAAGTTTTTGTATTTAGCAGAAAATTATTATCGAAATGCGGAAAAAAATTTTAGTAATGATGAGAGATTTCTAACAACTGGTTTGGATTTATTTGTATATTTGTTAAAATTTAATGAAGTTCAAAGAATATTTAAAAAACTTTTGTCTTTGGATAAATTATCAAAATCTTCAGTTTCCGCATATCTTTTTAATAAAAATTATTTAGAAGATTTTTCACAAAAAAATCATTTCGAAGCTACAAAAAAGTACAATAAATATTTCCCAAAATTAAATGTTAAAAATTTAATTAAAAAAAATTTCGACTCAAGTACTAAAATCAATATTGGCTTTGTCAGTCAGGACTATAGGTATAATCATCCAATCATTTTTTTTATAAAAGATATAATTAGAAAATTAGATCGCACTAAATTCAAAGTTTATCTATTTTCCTTTTCAAAAAAAAATCTTGAAGATCAAAGTCAAAATGAATTAAGAAACTCTGCAGATAAATGGTATGACCTAGAAAATCTTGACAATCAAAAATCGGTTGAATTAATTCAAAAAAATGAGATCAAAATTTTAGTTGATTTAATGGGTTTCACTGCACCAAATAGAATCGAAATTTTTAATTCAAGAGTATCTCCATTGCAAATTTCTATGATAGCATATTGTAATACACTTGGATTTGATACATTGGATTTTTTAATAACCGATAAAAATTTAATATTAGCAAACGAAGAAAATTTTTATTCAGAAAAAATTATTAAATTACCAAATATTTGGAATTCACATTCTGGTTTTAAATATGAGAGAAGTTTTAATAAATCGCCATATCAGAATTCTGATTATTTTACCTATGGATCTCTAAATAATTTTAAAAAAATTTCTGATGAAACTATTAACACTTGGTCAAAAATTTTAAAAAAAAATCCTGTTTCTAGACTTTTACTTAAATCCTCAGAACATTGTGATACTAAATATTTGTCAGGAAAGTTTGAAAAAAAAGGAGTTTTAAAACAAATTGAAATATTGGATAGGGGCGATTTCAAAGATAAGAGAGATCATCTAGAATTATATAATAGAATTGATCTGGCACTTGATACGTTTCCCTATAATGGTGTAACAACTTCTTTTGAGGCTTTATGGATGAATGTTCCAGTCCTTGTTTTGAAAGGATATAATTTTAATTCAAGATGTGGCGAGAGCATTATGATGAATTCAGGTATAAGTTATTTAATTGCACAAAATCAAGAGGAGTATATCGCAAAAGCTAATCATCTATTTGAAAACAAAGAATTGCTGGAAGAAATAAGAATGAGTTTATACGACAATATTATTTCATCACCTTTATTTGATACTTCATTATATACTGAGAATTTAAGTAAGTGTTTGATAGAGCTGCTTGATAATAAATAGTCTCAATCTATTTCTTCTATATTGCAATATAATTTTAAAAATTAAATTTTGAAGAGATAACTCGTTTAGGATAATTTATTCCAAATATTTTAGTTCAGTCATTTCTTTATAGAAATTTTTTTCTAGTTTATTTTTAATAAATTCATTGAGATTTTCTTGCCAATTATTTGCTGGTCCGAGATGAAAAAATTCAACTTTGCTGTGATCTTTTTTATTTATTGCATTTTCTCTGAATAACCCTTTTTGTTCCATTTTTTTGAGATTTTTAAAGGATGTTGTTTCTATTATTTTTTTATTTTTGTTAATATTTGTATCTACATCTAAATAATTTTTTAAAAAATTAATTATTTTTTCAAGTTCTTTTTTTGGGTTTTGGATTAAGTCCTCATATTTAATTAGTAAAAGATCATTTTTATTTCTTGTCCAGGAGCGATAATGATCATTCCATTTTCCTAACAGACATTGCATTCCTGTTTGATTTTCTTCCCATTTTTTATTGTTACCAATAATTCTAGTTGTGATTAAAAAATTTGAGGCTTGATCCAATGTTAAAGTGAAATGATTAGATATAGATGAGACTAATGTTCTTGGGTCCCTCACTATATATATTGTTGCAAGTGTGTTCTGACTGTTAGTGAAACTATCTTTACCAACAGTATATTTGCCTTGGTGTGTTTTAAGTATCTTAATTTGATTATCTAAATTTATGCTGTCTTGTGCTGTTATCCAATTTTTTTTTATTTCATCAAAGTCATCAAAGTCATCAATTATATCTTTAAAATTTTCTTTTACTGGGAATTGTTTTATTTTTTTAATTATTTCAAAATTAAAATTTCCATCATTAGAATATAATAATGATGCGATTATTGCTCTGACCCAAGTGTTCCCACTTTTTGGATACGATGCTAGCCAAATAATCATAATTAAATTTTACACAAATATAAAATAGAAGCTATAATCCTCTCATGACAATATATGCCTTATCAAGCGGCCCTGGGACCTCAGGAATTGCAGTTGTAAGAGTTTCTGGAGAACAGACCTCCAAAGTTATTGAATTGTTAACTGGTAGACCTGTTCCAAAACCAAGACTGGCAACACTTAGAAAAATCAACAAAATCAACACTTCTGAACTAATAGATGAAGGTATTATATTGTGGTTTCCTGGACCTGAGAGCTACACAGGCGAGGATATGGCTGAAATACAAATACATGGCAGCAAAGCTGTAATAGATGCATTACATTACAGTATCTCAAAAGTTGAAAATTGTAGATTGGCCGAACCAGGAGAATTCACAAAGCTGGCATTCCAAAATGGAAAAATAAATTTGTTAAAAGCAGAGAGTGTAGCTGATTTAATTTCATCAGAAACTGAAATTCAAAGACAACAAGCAATAAAAATAATGAAAGGAAGGTCAGCAGATAAATTTAATTCTTTAAGAGAAAAACTTTTAAAAATTCTGTCTCATGTAGAGGCAAAAATAGATTTTCCCGATGAAGATTTACCAAAAAATATTTTGAACGAAATTAAAAAAAGCTCAGATAATGTTTTAAAAAGTATTGAAAATATTTTAGATGATCACAAAGTTGGAGAGAGAATTAGAGAAGGTTTTAAAATTGCAATTCTTGGACCAACTAATGCAGGTAAGTCTAGTTTGCTAAATCATTTATCCAATAGAGATGTTGCAATCGTCTCTGAAATTGCAGGAACAACAAGAGATGTAATAGAAACACATCTTAATATTGAAGGTTACCCAGTTATAGTTTCCGACACTGCCGGTATAAGAGAGTCTAAAAATGAAATTGAAAAGAAAGGCATAAAATTATCACTCAATAGAGCTGAGGAAGCAGATCTCAAGCTAGTAGTTGTAGATGCTAAAAACCTTGATTTTACTGATGTTTTGAAGAAATTATTAGATGAAAATGCAATTTTAGTGATTAATAAATCAGATCTTTTAAAAAAAGATATTGATCCTGAAATAAAAAAAATTAATCACGTTTTAATTTCAATTAAAGACAATCTAAATATTGATGATTTAATTTTGAAAATAAAAAATAATCTAAAAAGCAAATTTATAACAAGTGATGATATTTTAATAACTAGAGAGCGTCACAGACAACATCTTCAACAATGTTTAGATCACTTAAAAAACTTTAATAAAAAAAACGAAATTGAAGATTTTGATAAAGCAGCTGAGGATTTAAGATTGGCCACAAGGCATTTGGGTATGATAGTTGGAAAAGTTGACGTTGAGGAGATATTAGGCAGTATTTTCAACGATTTTTGTATAGGTAAATAATAAGCAATTTATCAAGGTTTTTAAGCATTTTTTTCAAGAAATCGTTGATATTCAATACTTATTCGTCAATAATAAGAGGTATCTTGTAAATAAATTAATCAGCTATAAGTTTATCTGATGAAAAATGATTTAGCATTTGATGTAGTAGTAATCGGTGGTGGACATGCAGGTTGTGAAGCTGCAACAGCTTCTGCACGTTTAGGAGTTACCACTGCTTTATTTACCCATAAGATTGAAACGATTGGTGAGATGTCGTGTAATCCTGCTATTGGTGGATTAGGCAAAGGTCATCTAGTAAGAGAGATAGATGCCCTTGATGGTGTTATGGGAGAGATTGCTGACAAGTCAGGGATTCAATTTAGGTTGCTAAACAGAAGTAGAGGTCCTGCTGTTCGTGGACCAAGAACACAGTCAGATAGATCTTTATATCGAAAATATATGCAAGAAAAACTTGTAAATTATTGTAATTTAAGCATTTTTTCTGATCCTGTTATCAAGTTTATTTTTAATAAAAACACTATAAGTGGTTTTGAAACTAAAAAAGGTAAAAAAGTTACATGTAGTAAGTTAATACTAACAACAGGCACTTTTTTAAATGGTTTAATACATATAGGTGATGAAAGAACACCAGCAGGAAGATATGATGAGAAACCTTCCACAGGTTTAAGTGAACAATTACAAAAATATGAATTTAAAATTGGAAGATTAAAAACCGGAACACCTCCCCGATTAGATTCAAGAACTATTAATTATAAAAATTTAGAAGAACAGTTTGCCGATGATGATCCTTATTTTTTTTCATTTCTAACTAAAAAAAATATAAATGAACAAGTATCGTGTAGGATGACATACACCAATCATAAGGTACACAAGATTATAGAAAAAAATTTATCAAAGAGCGCAATGTACTCTGGTAGCATAAAAGGTGTTGGACCAAGATATTGTCCATCTATAGAGGATAAAATAGTAAAATTTTCGGATAAAGGAAGGCATCAGATATTTTTGGAGCCAGAAGGACTAAATGACCATACAATTTACCCAAATGGTATTTCGACATCACTACCTAGTGAAGTACAGCAAGAAATATGTAATAATATCAATGGTTTAGAGAATGTCAAAATTATTAGACCCGGATATGCTATAGAATATGACTATGTAGACCCTAGGGAGCTTTTTTTAACACTCGAGACTAAAAAAATTAATAATCTTTATCTAGCTGGACAAATAAATGGAACTACTGGTTATGAGGAAGCTGCATCACAAGGTCTTATTGCTGGAATTAATGCTGCATTATCTGTCAAGGGACAAGAACCGTTTATATTAGATAGATCTGATGCTTATATAGGGGTAATGATTGATGATTTAATAACCAAAGGTGTTGCTGAACCTTATAGGATGTTTACTTCTCGAGCAGAATATAGATTAAGTTTAAGAGCAGATAATGCTGATCAAAGATTGACTGATAAAGGCATTGAAATTGGATTAATTGGAGATCAAAGAAAGGAAATATATTTAGATAAATCTCAAAAATTAATGAATATTTCTAATAAAATGTTTAAATCTCATATTTCTCCAAATAAAGCTGAAAGTTATGGTATAAAGATAGCTAAAGATGGAATTCTTAGGTCTTCAAATGAAATTTTAACCCAAAAAGGTGTTGATATGCATAAAATTAGAGAAATTTGGAGTGATATACCTTATTATGACAACGAAATTGATGAGCAGATAGAAATCAATGCACATTATAGAGGTTATTTAAAAAAACAAAAAGCTGACATTCTTGCATTTAAAAGAGATGAAAACCTAATAATTCCTGAAAAAATTAATTACTACAAGCTTTCAGGACTATCAAATGAGGTAAAGGCAAAATTTAGCCAGATTAAGCCTAAAACTATGGGTCAGGCCTTAAGAATTGATGGTATTACTCCTGCGGCTGTATATATTTTGTTGTCACACGTAAAAAGAAAGTCTATTAAGCATATAGCTTAATGGATCAAGAAATTATAAATTCTTACTCAAAACTTTCAGGGCTAAATGTTTCACGTGAAACGTTTTCAGACTTTGAAAGCTATATATCAATGATCTTGCAAAAAAATGAAAAAATTAATTTAATCAGCGATAAATTTAGTGAAAAAAATGACATAATTCAGCGTCATATTATTGATTCTGCGCAAATTATTGATATTGTTGACTTTAATAGTAATACAACCACAGATATAGGCTCAGGGAGTGGAATGCCAGGTATAATCATAGCAATTTTACTTAAAAGCCTAAAAAAGGATATAAAGGTCAAGCTTTATGAAAAAAGCTACCATAAAAGCCATTTTCTTAGAGATGTCTCTGCAAAATTAAATCTAAAAACAGAAATAATACAAAAAAATATTTTTGAAGAAAAAAAATTAGAAACAGGAACAATAATGTCTAGAGCATTTAAACCGATGCCAGTAGTTTTAGATTTAGTGAATGAAAATTTTTCTAATTTTTCAAATATAATTTTTTTTATGGGCAAGAGTGGAAGAGAAATTTTTAAAAATACTTTAAAGAATTGGGAGTTAGATTATTCTGAAAAAAAAAGTTTAACTAGCGAAGAATCTTTTTTAGTAAATGTGAAAAAAATTAAAAAAAAAATTAAAAAAAACTAAATGCAAATAATTTCAGTCATAAATCAAAAGGGTGGGGTTGGTAAAACAACTTCAGCAATTAACTTAGCAGCAGGTTTATCTCAACAGAATAAGAAAATTCTAGTTTTAGACTTAGACCCACAGGGAAATGCAACTACTGGTCTTGGATTATCCAACATGGAAAATTCCTCAGAGACAATTTACGGGGTTCTGAATGGAACTAAAGAAATAAACGATGTAATTAAAAAAACGCAGTTTGAAAATCTTGATATAATAACATCTAACGTAGATTTATCAGGTCTGGAAGTTGAGACTGCTGATGACAATAACAGAGCTTTCTTGTTAAAAGTAAAATTAACCGCATATTTAAACAATTCTGGAGGTACATATGATTATATATTGATAGATTGTCCACCATCTCTAAGCCTCTTGACTGTAATGGCACTTGTAAGCTCAAATTCACTTCTAGTCCCACTCCAAACGGAATTTTTTGCTTTAGAGGGCTTAACTCAGTTAATGAAAACAATTGAGAGAATAAAGGTCAGTCTTAATCCTGAGTTGGACATTAGAGGAATACTATTAACGATGTATGATAAAAGAAATAAGCTGTCTTCTCAAGTTGAGAAAGAAGCCAGAGATTATTTTAATGAAAAAGTTTATTCTACAGTAATCCCAAGGAACGTTAGACTGTCAGAGGCACCCTCACACGGAATGCCGGTTTTGATATATGACAAGACCTGCCCAGGTAGTAAAGCATATTTTAGTTTTACAGATGAATTCTTAAATCAAGAAACAACAATGGGGAGTGCTGCTTAATGGATTCTAATAAAATAAAAAGAGGTCTTGGAAGAGGTTTATCGTCTCTTATTGGTGAAACTAAAGTTGAAACTCAAAAAAATAAACTATCAATAAGTGACCTTGTACCAAATAAATATCAACCTAGAAAAATATTTGATGAGCAAAATTTAAATGAGCTTTCAAATTCAATCAGAGAAAGGGGAATTTTGCAACCGATTATTGTTCGAAAATCAAATGATGATCAATCAAAGTTTGAAATAATTGCAGGAGAAAGAAGGTGGCTTGCGGCTCAAAAGGTAGGTCTACATGATGTGCCAGTTATTATAACTGAGGCAAATGATTTAAAATCGTTAGAATTTGCGATTGTTGAAAATGTCCAAAGACATGATTTAAATCCATTGGAGGAAGCACAAGGATATAAAAAATTAATAGATGAATTTTCATATGATCAAGAAAAAGTTTCAAAATTTATAGGTAAAAGCCGTAGTTATATAGCTAACGCGCTAAGACTTTTATCTCTTCCTGACGAGGTGGTTAAACATATAGAAAACCAAAAACTATCAGCTGGTCATGCAAAAATTTTAGTTGGGTTAGAAAATGCAACTTTTGTTGCTAGTAAAATAATTGAGAATAAACTTTCAGTTAGGCAAGCTGAAAACTTTGTAAAATTATTTAAAAATAAAAGACAAAAACCCAGTAATTTAAAGGATACAAATATAATGCATTTAGAGATGTCAATAGTTAATAAAGTTGGTTTAAATGTTGAAATCAAAAATAAAAAAAATAATAAAGGTAAAATTTCTTTTGAGTATAAAGACTTAGATCAACTAAATAAGATTATAGATATAATTAAATTTAATTATTAGTTCTATTAGTAGATACTTCTAATATAAAATCAGTAACTAAATTAATGGAATTATTAAAATTTTTTTTTACAAGTAATTCAAGTTCATTAAGTTTGTAAATTAATTTTTTAATATTATCAGGAGACCATTGAAAAATCTGTTGTTTGGTTATTTCTTTATCTTTCCAAAAAATTGGAGGTTTTGCATAATTTATAGTTAAATCAATATTTTTATTTTTCTTATAATTATTTGACAGGACAAGAATTTTTTTTAATTTACCTAAAAAAGTTCTTGTAATAATTATACAATCCTCGTTAGAAAAATTATTTTCATTTAAAATATTCAGTATTTTCTTTTTATTTTTGGCAAGACAATTATCTATCAATTCTGAAATACTATAATTCTCATATATATTTGTTAGCTTTGCAATAATTTCAGAATTAAGTTTATTTCCATTTTCACAATAATTTTGAATTTTTTGGAGTTCATTAAAGAGATTTTCTCTATCCCCATTACACTTACCCACCACAGTATTAATACTAGATGAAGAAATTGAAATATTCTTTTCTTTAAAAAACTCAAAAGCTAATTTTGAAAGGGTTTGTTCATTATCTGGATAAAAAGCTATACATAGTGTTTCTTTACTTTTTTCAAAAAATGATCTTAATTTTGATTTTTTCTCTAAGCTTCCTGCATTGAGAATAATTTTAATATCATTGATATTTTTATTATAAATTTCTTCGATGATTTTAAGTATTTTATCAGATACTCTTTTTATTATTATTTTTTTTTGGGGTACAAATAAAGATTTATTAATCAAATCATCAATAAACTGATTTGGATTGTTTAAAATTTCTTTTTCATCCAATAAAATAATTTCATCTTTACTATTTAAAATGTCATTTGTAATTTTACTTTTAAGTCCTTCATTTTTTCCATAAAGTAAAATTAATTTGACTTTATTAAGATTTACTTTGTTAATTTCGTAAGATTTAATTATCATCAAAATTAATTAAGAATGGTACTAATTTATTTTTAATAGATGTTACAAAATTTCTTTTAATTGAATTCTCATAATTTCTTTGTTCGAAATTTTCACCTTCATTTTTAATATTAATATTTTCAGTCAATATAATTATTTTATTTACCCCATTTTTATTAATATTAAATTCTATCTCAGCTCCCAATCTATAATCTGTTGCTACACCTGCAGAATTTTTAGCAATTGTTGTTCTTTCATACTTTGACACAAAACTGATATTAAAAATATTTGCTGACTCTTTGTCAGAAATTACTTTCAATTGATTTTTAAGATAATTATTAATTACACTGTCCCCTTCAGTATTAATAACAGAAATATATATTTCTTTAGACTTTTGATCTGTATAAATTGATGTGTATCCACATCCATTAAGGAAAAATAACAAGATAATGAGAACAAGATTTTTCATAATTTACAAAATTATATTTAATAATTTATCCTTGATGTATATTTTTTTTTTTATAGGTATCTTATTGATATATTTTGTAATTTTTTCATCATTCTCAATCATACTTAAAATATCTTCCTCGGTAGTATTTTTTTTACTTTCTATTAATCCTCTTTTTTTTCCATTAACCTGTATAACTATATTTACCGTCTCTTCTTCTAGTAAAGAAAGGTCAAACTCTGGCCAGCTAATTTTTTTTGAATTTATCATTTTAAGGCATTCATTTGCAAAGTGAGGAATAATAGGACTCATTGCTATTAAAATTTTTTCATAATTTTCTTTCAGTGTAGTATTTTTATATTCATAATTAATTTGCTTAAATAAATATGAGTACATCTCATGCAAGTTTGCTATTAATTTATTATACCCAAAATCATTAAGATTTTTAGTCATTCTCTCTATAAATCTATTTGTATATTTCTTAATTTCATTATCAGTGTCGTTTTTGTGATTTTTTTTAATTTCATCATTAATTTTTAAATTTAAATTCCATAATTTTTGAATAAATTTAAAAGATGAAATAATCCCTTCATCTGACCATTGAATATCTTTTTCGGGTGGACTATCAGACAAAATAAATAACCTAGTTGCATCAGCCCCATAATTCCAAATAATGTTTTCTGGGTCGATTGTATTTTTCTTGGATTTTGACATAGACTCAGACGGCCCAATATTCACTAATTTTGAATTATCTTTTTTAAGATATTTTTTGCCATTTATATTTTCTATTTCATCCGGACTTATCCAGTTATTATCAGAATCCTTATAAGTTTCATGACAAACCATTCCTTGTGTAAATAGTCCTTCAAATGGTTCAAATAAATTAAAATCCTCATTTTTATATGACAATGCTTGCATGAAAAATCTAGAGTACAGCAAATGTAATATTGCATGTTCAACTCCACCAATGTATTGATCAACTGGCATCCAATAATCAATTTCTTCTTTCTTAAAACCATATTCTGTTTCTTTAGGCGAACAAAATCTTAAAAAATACCAAGATGAACAAACAAAGGTGTCCAAAGTATCAGTCTCACGAATTAAATTTTTTCCATTTAAATCAATTTTTTTCCAATCCGCCTGGCTATCCAAAGGATTACCTTTGACATTTAAGTTAATATTTTGTGGAAGTTTTACGGGCAACATAGTGTCTGGAATTGTATGAATATTTCCTAACTCATCATAAGCTATAGGTATTGGGCATCCCCAGTATCTTTGTCTTGATATGCCCCAGTCTTTAAGCCTAAAATTAATTTTTTTTTTTCCTAATTTTTTGCTTTCAAGAATTTTGATAGTTTCTAATACTGAATTCTCTGGGGCTTCTAGTCCGTTAAGAAAATCTGAATTAATTATTACTCCTGGGCCAGGATAAGCCTCGTCCTTTACTCTGAAATTTTCATTTTCATCTTTAGGTCTCACAACTGTTAAAATTTCAAGTTTATATTTTTTTGCAAAATCAAAATCTCTTTGATCATGAGCTGGACAGCCAAAAACTGCACCAAATCCATAATCCATTAAAACAAAATTTGCAAAATATACTGGAACTTTATGGTCAGGATTTAGAGGGTTTACTGCAGTTAAATTAGTTTCAAATCCAATTTTTTCTCCTATTGCTATCGCTTCCTCTGTTGTTCCTGTTTTGGAACATTCTTTTCTAAAATTTATAAAATTAGTATCATTTTCATACAATTTTGAAATTTCATGATCAATCGATAGAGCTAGAAATGAAAAACCGAAAAGAGTATCGGGCCTTGTCGTAAAACACTTAACATTATTTATTTTAGGATTTCCTTCTATTTTAAAATCAACTTCACAACCAAAGGATTTACCAATCCAGTTTTTTTGCATGACTTTCACTTTATTTGGCCAAGATTCTAATTTATCAAGTCCATCCAAAAGATCTTGGGAGAATTTTGAAATATTGAAAAACCATTGACTTAATTTTTTTCTTTCTACTGGTGCACCAGACCGCCAACCCTTTCCATCGATGACTTGTTCATTTGCAAGCACAGTCTCATCTATAGGATCCCAATTGACATAATTTTCTTTTCTATACACTAGTTTTTTTCCAAGCAATTCTAAGAAAAATTTTTGTTGATGTTTGTAATAATCTTCAGAACAAGTTGAGATTTCCCGATCCCAATCAATCGATAGACCTAGTTTTTTTAACTGGGTTTTCATTTTTAAAATATTGGACTCTGTCCATTCTTTTGGATCCAAATTATTTTGTTTTGCAGCATTTTCTGCTGGCATACCGAAAGAGTCCCATCCCATTGGATGAAGTACATTAAAGCCTTGCAACGCTTTGTAACGAGCCAAAACATCGCCAATAGTATAATTCCGTACATGGCCCATATGAATTTTTCCTGATGGGTAGGGAAACATTTCTAGACAGTAAAATTTTTTTTTATTTTTATCTAACTCTGTGGAAAAAGTTTTCTCATCCTCCCAAAGTTTCTGCCATTTAGTTTCTATTGATTTAAAATTATATCTTTCCACAAAATTAAATTAGAGTTTTATTTATTAAACAACTTTTTGTCTTTTTCTTCTTTATCTTTTTTATATAAAGCTGCTTTTTTTAAAATTTCTTTTTTAATCTCTGAAGGTAGGTTTCCACTTATTTCTGAAAACTTACAATTGGTGAATGAATTTCCACATTTCCTATTAAAAACTTTAATAGCTAATGCATCAGATCTTATTTCATTGGTTAAAAATCTTATTGATATTTTGATGCTTTCATTCGGGGCGTTGTTTTCTGAATACCAATCAGTAATGATAATACCACCACTATAATTGACTGAAGCAAGGGGCATAAAGTCAATTGTGTCTAAAGATGCTCTCCAAAGTTCATTAGCGTTTGCAAAATCAAATACGCCACCACTTTTTTTGAATGCATCATTTAGCTTAAATCCTCTTCCTTCAGCAAGATTTTGTGCTACCCTCTTTGCTGGATCAGCAGGATATTTCCTCGCATCTCCGCCTGGAAGCTTTCCATTGCAAGCATATAGGAAAAATGAGGACAATATCAAAAAGAAGAGTATTTTTATGGTTTTTTTAGAATTCATTGCGATAAATCTCGTGAAAGATCTTATACAGCATATCTAGAATTTTGCTAAAATATTAAACAAATAGGTTTTGGTGTTGCATAATTGCAACAATTTATAATTTTAGACTTAAATTAACAATTTCAACAAGGTAGATGCTTTTGATCCTGATATGTAGGTTCTGTTTATTATTAATAATTAACATTAATTTAAAGGAGTAATTAATATGAACAAATATAAAAAAATAGGTTTGACTGCTTTAGCAGCTTCACTTGTTTCTGTATCAGCTCATGCTGGAGAGATGTCAGTGGCTGGTTCTGCGTCAATGACAGTGGAAGGTTACACTGGTGAAAAATTGAACGCAGGTTCTGGTTTTTCAATGGGTAACCAATTAACTTTCTCTGGTTCTGGTGAGTTAGACAATGGAATGACTGTTTCATTATCTTTCGTATTAGACCAAGGGGATGATGCTACAACTGTAGCGCCTGCAGCAGCGACTAAAAAATTTGGTGATGCACCATTTGATAGTCACTCTGTAAAAGTTTCTTCTGATTCATTAGGAACTTTAACATTAGCTGGTGAAGGTGGATCTTCTGCAGCGACTTCAATCGATACTTCTGCAGCTGGTGATGTATGGGATACATTTGATGGTTCAAGAGGAAACGGTGCAAGTGGTGTTGCAGTAAAAGACACTAGTCCTGGAGATAACTCAGTATTTTACACTTTACCTTCAATGGTTGACGGTTTAGATGTAAACTTATCATACCAACCTCAAGGTTCAGGTAGAGAATCAGGTACAGGTTATGGTTTTGCTTACACAGGTATTGAGGGTTTAACAGCTAAGTATGCTGTAGCTGATGAAGTAGGAACTACTACTGCATTAGCTGGAGATCAAACAGTATACAGTTTATCTTATGCTTATGGTCCAATAACTGCATCTTTGTCAAACTCTGAATACGACGATGACACAGCTAGCAGTGACCAAGAATTATCATCATATGCAATATCATATACTGTTACTGATGAAATTTCTCTAACATACGGTTCAGAAACTATTGAAAAAGAGTCTGATGCTGATGATGCAGATTTTTCAATCATCAAAGCAGCTTACACTTCTGGTGGTATGACAATTACAGCAACTATGAAAGATGCTGACAATATTGCTCATGGAACTGGAAATACTGAAGACTTAGAGTATTGGTCTGTAGGTGCTTCATTTGCATTCTAATTAGTTAGATACAAATTATTAAAAGGGCCCCAATTATGGGGCCTTTTTTTTATCTTTTTATTAAATCGTTTACGGTGGAAAAAATTGTGTTTTGTTTATACGCCCAATCTTGTATTATTTTATTTGCTTCATTTGTGATCTTATAAAATTTTGCTCTTTTATCTTTTAGATTAATTTCTTTTTTAAAAAAATTAATTTTTATTCCTTCTTTTAAAATATTTTGAATTGTTGATCGACTTACAATTTTAGGAGAAACATTATAACAAATATCCTCAAGTGTAGCTTTTTGATCAATTTGTGAAGCGATATAAAAAACTATTAAAACGTGTTGTCTTGTTACAAACAAAAATTTTTTCAAAGGATTTTGTCCAGTTTGCACTGCACTATGAATGTCCTTATAAAGTTCTGTAAATATTTTTTCCATAATTGATTATTAATTTTTAAGAATATAAAGTAGTAGTAACATTTAATCATTGCAGATATGTGACAAATTAAAATTATAACCTAAAATAGATATTTTTTTTGTGGTAAATAGGCAACAAAGTTTTAAAATTTTTATATTTAAATTTAATATTTAATTTAACTATTAAAATTTAATTATTTTATTTATTGTTTTTATTGATTATTTTTAAAATTAATTTCAGAAGTTTTTATAGTTGAAATTTAATAGTATTCTTTGAACTTTTTTTAGAGAGCCTCAAGTATATACCCCACTGATTAACTTACTAACTGTAGTTAATATTATTAATAATAAACTTAAAGGTAAATTATGAACATTAAGAAAATAGGACTAACTGCTTTAGCAGCTTCACTTGTTTCTGTATCAGCAAATGCTGGTGCGTTATCAGTGTCTGGTTCAGCAAAAATGGCTATGGAAGGTTTTACTGGTGAAGAATTAAATGCAGGTACAACTTTTTCAATGGGTAACCAAGTAACTATGTCAGGTTCAGGTGAACTAGATAATGGAATGACTGTTTCACTATCATTCGTACTTGACCAAGGTGACGATGGTACAACAAGTGGAGCATCAGCTACTAATAAAATTAATGGCACAGCACCATTTGATAGTCACTCTGTAAGTGTTTCTTCTGATACATTAGGAACTTTAAAGCTTTCAGGTGAAGGTGGAGCTTCAGCATCAAGTGCAATTGATACTACTGCAGCTGGTGATATCTGGGATAACTTTGATGGTTCTATCGGAGCAACTTCAGGTGCAAAAGTTAAAAATACAGAGGGTGGAGATAACTCTATTTATTATACTTTACCATCAATTATGGATGGTTTAGCTATAAATCTATCATACGAACCACAAGGTTCCAACGCTGAGTCGGCAACAGGTTATGGTTTAGCTTATACAGGTGTTGAAGGTCTTTCACTTAAGTATGCTGTGACTGATCATGAAACTGGAACTTCATCAACATCAGGTGACGATACTGTTATAATGGCTGAATACGCTTATGGGCCAATAACAGTAAGCGCTTCTGAAAAAGACTACGATGTTGATACTTCAAACGACCAAGAAGTTTCATCTTATAATATTTCTTACAATATATCTGATGAACTTTCAGTTAGTTACGGTGTTGAAGAAATCACAAAAGACTCAAGTCAAGATGCTGAGTACAGCATGATCAGTGGTTCATACACTACAGGTGGTATGACAATTTCTGCTTCAATGGCAGAAGCTGAAAATGTTGCTCATGGTACTGCAAGTAATCAAGATTTTGATTACTGGTCATTAAGTGCATCATTTGCATTCTAATTTAATTTAGATTAATTTATTAAAAGGGCCCCAATTATGGGGCCTTTTTTTTATTCAAAATAAGATATTCCAGCGAAATCAAAACAATTTATAAGCTTAAGTTGCTTGAGATTTTTTCTTGAAATACCCCCTAAAGCTACAGTCTTTTTGTTTGTTAGCTTGTCTAAAAGTTTAAATCTATTGATACCTAAAAAGTTTTTATTTTTTTTAAATAATGATGATAAAAATATTTTATTAACATTTTGATTTTCTTTTGTTTTTATTTCCTTAAGATTATGCGCAGATCCAATTATATTAAATTTTTTCTTAAACGAGTAAGCTAAGTGATTTAGATTTCTATTAAATGATGGAATATAAGCTCCATCCAAATTTAACTTAATTGCCAATTTTATGTTATTTGAAAGGTAAAATTTAAGTGACTTTTTCTTACAATATTTTTGTATTTTTAAAATTAGCATCTGATCTGTTTTTTTTGATGCATAGTTTCTAAAAATGATGGCTGTTTGCTTGTCTTGTTTATTGATATTGTTTGTATCAAATTTATTAATAAAGTAATATTTTCTAACCATTATAAAATGCATAATACAATTCAAAATTTAATTAATATTGAAAAAAATATACAAGCCAACTTAAATGATTTAAACATTAATAATCAAACAAAAATTATTGCAGTATCAAAGACATTTAGTGTGTCAAAAATATTACCACTTATTCACCATGGTCACACTGACTTTGGGGAAAATAAAGTCCAGGAAGCAGTCGATAAGTGGACAGAATTGAAAAAAGAATATCCTAATTTAAAATTGCATATGATTGGAAAACTTCAGACCAATAAAGTTAAGTATGCTGTAAAATTATTTGATTACATTCATTCAGTCGATAATGAAAAATTAGCAAGAAAAATTTCAGAGGAAGATAAAAAACTAAATAAAAAAACTAAGGTATTTATACAAGTAAATATAGGTGGAGAGGATCAAAAATCTGGAGTAAGCAAAATTGAAATATTCAAATTATTGTCATATTGTAGAGAAATAAAATTGGATGTTGTTGGACTCATGTGCATCCCTCCATTGGAAAATGACCCTGATAGTTATTTTAAAGAAATGAGTAAACTAAATAAAGGTTTTGGTTTTTCTGAATTAAGTATGGGTATGTCTTCAGATTACTTAAAAGCAAGTGAACATTCAGCTACTTACTTACGAATAGGCTCAAGTATTTTTGGTCAGCGTTCTTAAATTATTTTTATTTTTGTTTTTTTATTTATAAGTTTTAACATTATTTGGAAGTCTTTCAGTTTTAAAGCTATACATCCTTCAGTAGGTTTGTAGTTGTTTGTTAAATGTATAAAAATACAACTTCCACGACCAATTTTTGGGTTTTCAAAATTATACTTAATTGGAATTAGGAAATCATACTTATGATCTGACCTTAAGAGTTTTTCATGTTTAATATGAGCATTTCTTTTGATTAATCTATTGTATTTTTTTGGAAAATTTAAGTCATCACACCATCCATGATTTTTAGTTATTTCTATGCATTTAAGAGATGTTCGTGGCATTTCCAATCTATCTTTTCTAAAATATAGGTTTTCAATTCCAAATGTTCCCTTAGGGGTTTTATGATCCCCTTCTTGTTTGATTTGGGTGGTACCATTTTTTCCAATACAACATTTGAAAAAAAAATCATCAACCTGAAGAGTATGTTTATTTTTTAAAAAAATTGTCATATTCTTATTATTGTGAGTAATCAAAATTTAATAATATATAGATGTAGCTCTTTATATCATATTCTTAAAGAACTTGAGCAAGATTTAAATATTCAAGTATTTGAGGCAGTAAATGAGAAAAATTTAAGCAGTTTAATATTAACCCTACAAAATTATTTAATAGTAACATCTAAAAAAATATCTGAAAAAAATGAATATGTAATATTAGATAAATTACCAATTAAACTATCTAAATTATTAGAAATTTTAAATATTAAGTTTTTAAAAAATAAATTTGTCAATCAATCAAAAATTGAAATAAAAAATTATTTAATAGATTTAAATTCTAGAGAAATATCTTATCAAAATACTAAGCTTAAATTAACTGAAAAAGAGATAAATACTATTGTTTATTTATCTAACAAAAAAAAACCTATTAGTATACGAGAGTTACAAACTAAGGTATGGGGTTATCAATTGGGTATGGAAACACACACAGTTGAAACTCACATTTATAGATTAAGAAAAAAGATTTCAAAAACTTTTGACGATGATAATTTGTTATTAAGTAAAAAAAATGGTTACCAAATCACCTAAAAAAAATCCTCTAGTTAAGGATTTATATTCCAAGAAATATAAGCCAAAGATAGTTAAACCCAAAAAAGGCAGAGGTAGTTTCAAAAGAATTAAAAAAGTTTAAATTCTTGCCCCAATTTTTTGGATAATTTTTGATGACAATTCAGTTCCTTTAAGCAGACTTTCTTTTGTCGTCAAATTATTAGTAACACCATGCAAATAACCAGCAGCAAATAAATCTCCAGCACCGGTTAGATCAGTTATATTAAGATTTTTTATAGCAGCACATTCTACAATTTCACCTTTATCAACTGCTATTGCTCCTTTTTCACCCCTAGTAATTACTATATTTTTATTTAAATCTTTTACAAAAGTTATTGCATCATTAAATGACTTACTCTCAATTAATGATAAGATTTCTTGTTCATTAGCAAAAATGATATCAATTTTATTTTTTACTAAATCTAAAAATTGACTTTTATGTCTTTCTACACAAAACAGGTCAGATAATGACATAGCAACTTTATTCGAATTAAGAATGGCTTTATCAAAAGCTTTCTTTGGCTCGCCTTCATCCCACAAATATCCTTCTAAAAAAGTTATTTTTGCTTTGCCAATTAGATTTGCGTCTACATCTTTATCGCTTATTTTCCCTGCAGTGCCAAGAAAAGTACACATGGTTCTTTCAGAGTCAGGAGTAATCAAAATCAAACAGGTTCCTGTAGGAATAGGTTCTTTTTTTTTTGAGTATAAAAAATTTACTTTTTCTTTTTGCAAACCATCTTCATATTTTTGACCTAGATCATCATCATTAACTTTTCCAATAAATCCAACGTCATTGCCTAATTGTGATAAACCAACTATTGAATTTGCAACTGAACCACCAGAAATAGTGTCCTCAATAGAGAGACCTGAAAGTAAATTTTTAAACTCAGTCTCATCAATTAATTTCATCGTACTTTTAGTTAAAGAATTTTTAATTAAAAATTCATCATCTATTTTACAAAGCACGTCAACAATTGCGTTTCCAATTCCTAAAATTTTCATTTTATGCTTTTTTTGTAATTATGGATTTTTTTCTATTAGGATAGCAAGTAGTGCATATTTTACAAGTTAATCCATAACATTCTCTTGCCTTGCAATATTCTCTTCCGTAAAAAATTATCTGCAGATGAAGTTTTGACCATGTTTTTTTAGGAAAAATCCTCTTTAAATCATTTTCTGTTTGAACAACGTTTTTTCCGTTTGTAAGGCCCCATCTCTGAGCAAGTCTATGTATATGGGTATCTACAGCAAATGCAGGATACCCAAAGCCCTGAGACATCACAACACTAGCCGTCTTATGTCCTACACCAGGTAGTTTTTCTAGTTCTTCAAAAGTTTTTGGAACTTTTCCATTATGCATTTCTAAAATTTGTTTTGACATTAAATAGATGCTTTTGGCTTTAATTCTGAAAATTCCAATTTTTTTTATTAATCTTTCAATTTTTTTTCTTCCTAATTTTACAAAGTGTTCAGGTTTGTTATATTTAGGGTATATTTTTTTTGTTACATTATTCACATTAATATCTGTACACTGTGCAGATAATAAAACTGACACCAATAGAGTAAAAGTATTTTTATGTTTTAATGGAACAGGCGCTTCTGGATAAATTTTGTTTAAAATTTTTATTATTCTTTTTGCCTTTTCTTTTTCATTCATTATGAAAAATCAAGTAAATCTCTCATTGAATACAAACCTGGTTTTTTTTTCATAAGCCATTTTGCAGCTGTTAGGGCTCCATCTGAGTATAGTGTTCTATCAAAAGCCTCATGGTTTAAAGTAATAATTTCTTTACCACTTGAGAATTTTACTTCATGTTCACCTATAATTTCACCTCTTCTTAATGAGCTAAAATTTATTTTTTTCCCATATGGAAAAGACTTTTTATTTAAAAACTTTTTACCAATTAAACTGTAAAGATTTTTACCTTTACCATCTGCAATTCCTTTACCTAACATTAGGGCAGTTCCTGAGGGATAATCTTTTTTATGTCTATGATGAACTTCAAATATTTTGCTTAAATAATCGTCATTCAAAGATTTTGATGCAATTTCAGTCAAATACATTAACAAATTTACACCTAAACTCATGTTACCAGCCTTTAATATAGGAATTTTTTTAGCGTATTTTTTAATTAGGTTTTCTTGAGATCTACTAAATCCAGTTGTTCCAATTACAACTTTCTTCTTAAGTTTTGAAGCTATTTTTAATATCTCTAGTGTACATTTTGGAATTGTGAAATCTATAATCAAATCTGTTTTTTTAAATGCATGTTCGGTGTTGAATTCTGGTTTAATTCCTTGAATTTTCTTATTAATGTTTCTGTTTTCTGTAAGAGCTTTTAAATGAAAACTTTTGTTTTTTTTTGAAGATCTAATCAGTTGTTGACCCATTCTTCCCATACAACCTGAAATGCCTAAATTAATTTTTTTCATTATTAAAATACTAACTCTTTTTAATTAATTAGTCTTTTAATTTTTCCAGAAATCTTTAGCTTTTTGAAAGAATTTTTTAATACTTGGATTTGATTTTTCGTTCTCTATTTCTCTGAATTGTTCTAATAATTCTTTTTGTTTTTTATTTAAATAAACAGGCACTTCTGTTTTAACCTGAACATATAAATCTCCATAATCACCTCTTCTCATGAAAGGCATTCCTTTACCTTTTAATCTGAATTGTTTTCCATTTTGAGTACCATCAGGTATTTTAATTTTTGCTTTGCCACCATCAATTGTTGGAATTTCAATCGTTGTTCCAAGGGCAGCGTCTGCAAGGGATATAGGAAACTCAAAAAATAAATTTTCATCTGATCTCTTAAACAAGTCATGTGAATGAACATTAACAAACAAATACAAATCACCAGTAGACCCTCCTCTGCTTCCAGCTTCTCCTTTTCCTGCAAGTCTAATTCTTGTGCCATCATCAACTCCTCTTGGAATTGTTACAGCTATTTTTTTTGAGGCTTGTGTTTTTCCTTGACCATTACAGTCGGTACATGGGTTTGTGATTTCTTCTCCATTACCGTTACATTGAGGGCAGGTTTGTTGAACAGTAAAAAAACCTTGGTTAGATCTTATTTTTCCATTACCACCACAATATGAACATGTATCAGGAGAAGAACCAGGTCTTGAACCATTCCCTTTGCATGTTCCACATTTCTCAGTCGTTGAAAATTTAATATCTTGCTTTTTACCGTGATAGGCCTCCTCAAGGGATATGGAAAGATCATATCTTAAATCTGATCCTCTATTATTAGTTCTTCGGCTTCTAGATCTTCCACCACCAAAATCCCCAAAGAAATCTTCAAAAATATCTGAAAAATCTGCACCACTAAAACCACCAAAACCACCACCAGGTCTTCCACCTCCATTTTCAAAAGCAGCATGACCAAAGTTATCGTAGTTTTGTTTTTTTTCTTTGTCCGAGAGTATTCCGTATGCCTCACTAGCTTCTTTAAATTTGTCTTCAGCTTTAGTGTCGCCAGGATTTTTATCTGGATGATATTTGACTGCTAATTTTCTGTAGGCTGATTTTAAATCTTCAGGGCTTGCGTTTTTACCAACGCCCAGGACATCATAATAGTCTCTTTTAGCCATTTAATTACCCCAGACATTTAATGTCAGTTTATGCGCTTTTTTCTTTATTCTCGTCTTTTACTTCTTCGAAATCAGCATCAACAACATTTTCGTCTTTTTTACCTGCATCACCACCACCATCATCTTTTCCAGATTCTGGTTTAGCACTCTGTTGTGATTTGTAAATTGCTTCTCCAAGTTTCATAGAAGCTTGAACTAAAGCCTCAGTTTTTTTCTTGATATCTTCAATATCCTCACCTTTTAAAGCTTCCTTTACGGCTGATGATGCATCTTCAATTGCTTTCTTTTCTGCATCAGAAACTTTTGTTCCATGCTCTTTTAAGTTTTTTTCAGTAGAGTGAATTAAAGTATCTGCTTGATTTCTAACATCAACCGACTCTCTTTTTTTCTTGTCAGCTTCTTTGTTAGCCTCAGCATCTTTAACCATTTTTTCAATCTCTTCATCACTTAATCCGCCAGAGGCTTGAATTTGAATTTTTTGTTCCTTACCAGTTCCTTTGTCTTTTGCAGAAACATTTACAATACCATTTGCATCAATATCAAAAGTTACTTCAATTTGAGGAACTCCTCTAGGAGCAGGGGCAATGCCTACTAATTCAAAATTACCTAAAGCTTTGTTGTCACTAGCCATTTCTCTTTCACCTTGTAATACTCTTATAGACACAGCTGGTTGATTATCCTCTGCGGTCGAAAATACTTGGCTTTTTTTAGTTGGTATTGTTGTGTTTTTATCAATTAGTTTTGTAGAAACGCCACCAAGTGTTTCAATACCAAGTGAAAGTGGAGTTACATCTAATAATAGCACATCTTTTACATCACCCTGAAGTACACCAGCTTGAATCGCTGCTCCCATAGCTACTACTTCATCTGGATTGACACTTTTATTTGGGTCTTTACCAAAAAAGTTTTTAACTTCTTCGAGAACTTTTGGCATTCTAGTCATACCTCCGACCATAACCACTTCATCGATTTCACTTGCGTTAATACCAGCATCTTTTAAAGCTGTTTTGCATGGTGGAATTGTTCTAGAAATTAAATCCTCAACTAAAGCTTCAAGTTTAGCTCTAGTCATTTTTAAATTAATATGTTTAGGACCTGTTTTGTCTGCAGTAATAAATGGTAAATTAATATCTGTTTGTTCAGCAGATGATAATTCAATTTTTGCCTTTTCTGCAGCTTCTTTTAATCTTTGTAACGCAAGTTTATCAGATTTAAGATCAATACCATTATCTTTTTTAAATTCTGAAACCAAATAATCAACAACTGCATTATCGAAATCTTCACCACCTAAAAATGTATCACCGTTAGTAGATTTAACTTCAAACACACCGTCACCTAATTCTAAAATAGAAACATCAAATGTTCCTCCACCTAAATCATAAACAGCAATTTTTTTATTTTGTTTTTTATCTAAGCCATAAGCAAGTGATGCAGCCGTTGGTTCATTTATGATCCTTAAAACTTCAAGTCCAGCAATTTTTCCTGCATCTTTAGTCGCCTGTCTTTGAGCGTCATTAAAATATGCTGGAACAGTAATTACTGCTTTAGTTACAGCTTGCCCCAAGTATTTTTCAGCAGTCTCTTTCATTTTCTGTAAAATAAAAGCAGATATTTGAGATGGAGAGTATTTTTCACCTTTAGCTTCAATCCAGGCATCACCTTTTTCAGAATTTACTATTTTAAAAGGTGCAGCTTCAATATCTTTTTTAACCGTAGGATCATCAAAGTTTCTTCCTATTAATCTTTTAACTGCAAAGATGGTATTTTCTGGATTTGTTACAGCTTGTCTTTTTGCAGGCTGTCCAATTAATTTTTCGCTTTCATCAGTAAAAGCTACAACTGAAGGAGTTGTTCTTGCACCTTCTGCGTTTTCTAATACTTTAGCTTGCGTTCCTTCCATTATCGCAACGCATGAATTTGTTGTACCTAAATCTATTCCAATAATTTTACTCATAAATTTTTATCCTATCCGTCATATAAGGTTTAAATCCTAATCTACAAGTTGATCTAAGGATTATTTATCTTCTGTATTTTCTTTGTTTTCCTCGCTTTTTTCCTCTTTTTTAGAAGTTTTCTTAGATACGCCAACCAAAGAAGGTCTAAGCAACCTATCTTTGATGGTAAATCCTTTTTGAATTTCTTGAATAATTGTTCCAGGTTCTTTTGTGTCGTCTTCTATTTCCATCATTGCTTGATGAAAGTTGGGGTCTAATTTTTTATTCAAACTTTCTATCTGTTTAATAGAATTTTTTTCAAAAATTGAAATGGTATCCTTTTTAATTATATCTAAATGTTCTAAAGATTTATTAAGAGCCTCAGTTCCTTTTAATTTGTCATCAGTTTCTAAAATTTGTTTTGACCGTTCTAAGTTATCAATTAAATTTAATGCTTCTTTAGCAAAACTATACCCACCGTATTCAAATGCTTCTTCTTTTTCTTTTTCAAACCTTCTTCTTTGATTTTCCATTTCAGCAAAAGTTCTTGCTACTTTGTCTTCCAGTTCAGCAATTTTTTCCTCTGGAGTAGGCTCTTTAATTTCTTCTTTAGCCTCTTGAGCTGCTTCTTCTTTATTTTCACTATCTAAATTTTCCTCAGGTTTAGCTGTTTCTTTTTCTGGCTCCTGATGATTTTTAGCAGCAGTATTTTGGTTTTCTTCTTTTTCCATAAACCCTTATATGGTAAGGATTTTGATAATTTCTAGATGCCTACACATAAAATAAACAAATTACTTATTGGGACAAACAACAGAGGTAAATTACGTGAAATTAGGAGTTTACTGCCAAAAAACATTGAAATTCACTCCACATCTGAATTTAATCTTAAAAGTCCAATAGAAAATGGAAAAACATTTAAAGAAAACTCCCTAATAAAATCTAAATATTTTTCAAAAAAAACAGGCCTTATATGTTTAGCAGATGACTCTGGTTTAGAAATATACCTTTTGGGTAAAAATCCTGGAATTTACTCTGCAAGATGGGGTGGAAGGCATGGAGATTTCAATAAGGCTATTAAAAAAGTTTATAGGGAACTAAGTAAAAAAGATAAAAATTGGAAATATAAAAAAATTAGAGCAAGGTTTGTATGTGCGTTATCTATTTCATGTTTAGATAAAAAAATTGCTTGTGTTCAAGGTAAAATTGAAGGGTATATTTCAAATGAACCTAAAGGGAAAAATGGATTTGGCTATGATCCTATCTTTGTTCCTAAAGGAAAAAAAAAAACATTTGGAGAAATAAAGCCTGAAAGAAAATATAAAATAGACCATAGGTATTTTGCTTTTAAAAAACTCAGAAAATTTTTGTGATTTCCTTGTCTTCAACTTTGTAAAAGTTTAATCTATGATTAATCTTATTATTTTTTACGTCAAATATTCCTATTTTTCCTTTAAATGAGTTTTGCTTTTTAAATAATTTATTTAAATTGGTAAGATCTGACTTGAATGATAAATAATAAATGAGACCTACTAAATCATAACTTAATAGTGACAAATGCGAGGGATCCTCATTAAAAGCATTAAAATATTTGATTTTATAATCGTCAAAATTCTCTTTATTAATTGAAGGATAATATATTGGCTGAACATCTGTTTCTTTTAATAAACTTTCATCAAACCATTGATTGAGGGTTATAAAATATTTTTTCTCTGGCTTAACATCCGTGTATAAAAGGGATGTAGTCACACTCTTTAAGCTTTCATCAAAGTCAGAGATAACAACAGCATCAAAGTTTAAATTTCCAATAGTATATCTTTTTTCTAATCTTTTTATTTTCTTTTCTTTATTAGGCTCGTTTGAATTTTTAACTCTTGTAATCTCATCTTCTAGATTTTGTTTTCTTATTTTATATTTTGTGATTTCTTCTATTTGTTTGGTAAGTTTTGTTGGATCAGTATTATAATCATACTCTTTATAAGTTTTTATTTTTGAGTCTTTCATTCCCTTTTTGATTTCAAACTCATATTCTCGAATTGGTGTTAAAAAAATAGTTCTTTCAATAGCATTCATTTCTAAAAATTTTTTAATAGTATTGAATTGGGAGGTGGAATTTATACCCGCTGAAATAACATTTTTTGGAAGATCTAGGGTTTTGTTTGTTAAAGATAAAAATGTTAAATCTTTCATTTCATCCAGATAAGTTAAACTTTCATAGAAGACTGGGCCTATAATTACTGTTATGCCCATTTGTTTTAATTCAAATGCTGATTTAAGAGTTTGATTAGCTCGAGAAGCTGTATCTTTAGGGTAAATTTCAATTGAACTATTATCAATATCTTTTACAGCTAAACTTACAGCTTTAATAATTGATTGACCAATTTCTTTATTTGATCCAGTCATTGGTATTAACAAACCGATTTTAATTTTTTCACTAGCGCTGACTGTTTGAAAAAATAATAAAAATACTCCACATTTAAGGATAAAAAGAATTTTAAATAATTTAATCATTTTAATGGTATTATAATATTTTTTTTAGCTAAATTATGATCATTAAACCACAATCTAAAATAAAAGATAATGAAAATGGTCTTTATATAGTCTCAACACCAATAGGAAATTTGAAAGATATTACTATAAGAGCAGTAGAAGTATTAAAACAATCAGATTTCATTTTATGTGAAGACACTCGAATTTCAAAAAATTTATTGAATAAATATGAAATCAAATCAAAATTAATTTCAAATCATAAATTTAATGAAAAAAAAAATACTATAAAAATAATTGAATATTTAAAATCTGGAAAATTAATATCTCTAATTTCAGATGCTGGGACCCCTGTTATTTCTGATCCAGGCTCAGTTTTAATTAATGAGTGTGTTAAAAGTAATATTAAGATTGTACCAATTCCTGGTCCATCAGCAGTGGTGACTGCCATATCTATTAGTGGATTTTCAGATCAATTTTTCTTTTATGGTTTCCTACCGGATAAAAAACAGCAAATAACTGATGAGCTAAAAAAAATATCTGAATTTAACTCAACTTTAGTTTTTTTTATATCTCCTAAAAAAATTAATAAAATTATACCCGAAATTAAAAAATATTTTAGTGAGAGAAAAATTGTGATTTGTAGAGAGATTACTAAGTTATACGAAGAGTTTTTAAGATCAAATGTAGATGAATTAGAAGAATTTCAAAAAGAACCGAAAGGCGAATTAACAGTTGTTATTTCAGAAAGAAAGACTGATGAAAATAATTCTAAAAATCTGAATGAATCTGATATTAATATAATTAATAAAATGATTAATAAACTTACAATAAAAGAAATTACTGAATTAATTTGTCAAAACAGTAAAGTTTCAAAAAAGCTAGTATATAATTATTGTTTAAAGTTAAAAAATGAAAAATAAGTTACTATTACTTATATTTGTTGGATTTATTTTGTCAGGGTGTGTTGGTGTTGGTTCTAAAGGATTATTTGGCACAGGTGTTTCAGTCGCATTAGATCCAAGAACATTAGGAACACAGATTGACGACTCCATTATGCAAAAGAGTTTAACCGCTAGAATTTTAGCTAAAGATAAAAAGTACTTCCTATCAGTAAAATCTAAAGTACTCGATGGAAGAATTTTTTTGACAGGAAAAGTCGATAGACCTGAGGAGAAATTACAAATAACAAAAATTGCTTGGGAGACAAAAGGTACTAGATCAGTTCGGAACGATATTAAAATAAAAGAAGAATTTAATTTTAAACAATCTGCTAAAGATATTTTAATTACTACTCAGCTTAGAACAGCTTTAATAGTTAACAAAAATATTAAAGCTACTAATTATCAAATAGATACATACAAAAAAAAAATATATGTATATGGAATTGCTCAAACATCTGAGGAAAAAGATTTAGTTATTAGTGAAGCTAAAGAAATCTTAGATGTCGAGAATGTAATTGCAAGTATAATACTTGTTGAAGATCTAAGAATTCAAAAAGATTAATTATTTTTTATAATCTATAACCTCAGAGGAGTAGGCAGCTATAGATGCTAAATTAATTATTTCTGAAGTTGAAGATCTTAGGGGTGCAATCTCAATTGGAAGCCCAAGCCCAATTAGCAAAGGTCCAATGACTTTTGTGTCTCCGAATGTTTTCATTAGCTTATATGATATGGCTGCACTGTGCTGACCAGGCATAATCAGAATATTTGCTTTACCAACTATTTTTGCAAAAGGATATAATTCTTTGTACTCAGAGTTTAATGCAACATCAGGCTGCATGTCTCCATCAAATTCAAAATCTACTTTTTTATCTTTTAAAATTTCAACAGCATCTCTTATGTGTTTGGTTCGACTTGTTAAAGGCTGGCCGAAAGTTGAATGAGAGACAAATGCAACTTTAGGTTCAAATCCAAACAGTCTAACCACTCTTGCTGTTGATATTGCAATTTCTGCCATTTGCTCTGATGTTGGATATTCATGAACACTAGTGTCACCTATAAATATAGTTTTTCCTTTGTGGACAACCATATTTAACCCAAACATGATCTCACCTTTTCGAACATCTACAACTTGCTTAATCTTTTCCAAAGAGGCACCAAAACGTCTTGTATTGCCAGTTACGGCGCCATCAGCGTCTCCACATGCAACCATACTTGTAGCCCATATAACTCTATCATTCCTTACTAATCTATCACAATCACGTTCGAGTAAACCTTGTTCTCTTTGTAACTTTTTAAATATATGTTTGGCGTACTTATTTCTTTTCTCTTCATCCTTTGAATTTATTATTTCGATATCAAAGTTCTCATTGTATCCAATATTTTTAATTTGTTCTTTAATTTTACTTTCTTTGCCAACTAAAATAGGAATTCCTAACTTAGAATTTTTAAATGCAATTGCTGCTTTTAAAGTATTTTCATCTTCTCCATCAGCAAATACAATTTTTTTTTGATTATTTTTTATAAATGAGTTTATACCTTGCATTATAGTAACCGTTGGATCCAATCTTTGTTTAAGTTGTTCTTTATAAATTTCAAAATCTTCAATATTTTTTCTAGCTACTCCACTTTTCATTGCAGCTTTCGCCACAGCAGCCGGAATAACACTTATTAATCTTGGATCAAATGTAGATGGAATAATATAATCTTTTCCATAATGTGGTCTTTCACCACCCATTGCAGCCACCACTTCATCTGGAACATCTTCCCTTGCAAGTTTAGCTATTGCTTGAGATGCAGCAACTTTCATTTCTTCATTAATAGTTTTAGACCTCACATCTAAAGCCCCTCTAAAAATATATGGGAAACCAATTAGATTATTTACTTGATTAGGATAATCCGATCTTCCAGTTGCTATAATTGCGTCATTTCTTACTTCATTTATTTCTTCCGGTAAAATTTCAGGGTCTGGATTAGCACAAGCAAAAATAATTGGATTTTTTGCCATACTCTTAACCATTTCTTTTTTAAGAACACCTTTTGCTGATAATCCTAAAAATACATCAGCACCTTTCATTGCGTCCTCAAGAGTTCTTAGTTTAGTGTCAACTGCATATTTTGATTTCCACTGATCTATACCCTCGGTTCTTCCTTTATAAATTACACCTTTTCTATCAAGCATGATTATATTTTCTGTAGGCACCCCTGAATTTTTAAATAATTCAGTGCAAGCTTGGGCAGATGCTCCAGCACCATTAACCACAACTTTGATTTCTTTAATTGATTTTCCACTTATATCTAGAGCATTTATTAGTGCGGCTGTTGTAATTATTGCAGTACCATGCTGATCATCATGAAAAACTGGAATATCCAAAATTTCTCTTAATTTTTGTTCAATTATAAAGCAATCTGGAGCTGCTATATCCTCTAAATTAATTCCTCCAAAGCTTGGAGCAAAATTTTTAATAGAATTAATAATTTCGTTGGTATCTTTGGAGTCTATTTCAAGATCTATAGAGTCAATGTCGGCAAACCTTTTGAATAAGACTGCCTTTCCCTCCATCACTGGTTTAGAGGCTAATGCCCCTAAATTCCCCATCCCCAAAATAGCTGAACCATTACTGATAACTGCAACCAAATTTCCTTTACTTGTATAATCATAAACTGCTTCTGGATTTTCACTGATCTCTTTTACTGGGGCCGCAACACCTGGAGAATATGCAAGGGCAAGATCTCTTTTAGTAATCATATTTTTTGAAGAAATAATCTCGATCTTGCCAGGTTTTTTCTCTTTATGAAAATCTAAAGCTTCTTTATCAGTGTAATGATCAATCTTTGTTTTTTTCATTTGTTATAATTTGTGTACAATTGGGGTAAATATAAGACTAATATGATTTATGAACTTACTTAAGTCAACAGGCACATTTGGTTTTTATACGATCTTAAGCAGAATCCTTGGATATATAAGAGATATTTTAATTGCAATATTTTTAGGAACAGGTTTGTTAGCAGATGCTTTCTTTGTAGCATTTAGAATTCCAAACACATTTAGAAGACTATTTTCAGAGGGAACTTTTAATGCTGCTTTCGTTCCAACCTATGCATCAGAAATGCTTAGGGGTAAAAAGCAATCCAACAAATTTGCAAATGACATTTTTAGTCTTTTGTTTTTAAGTTTGCTATTAATAACATTGATTGTTCAATTATTTATGCCTGTTTTTGTATCCATTATTGCTCCAGGCTTTGTTGGGGACATTGAGAAAATGACAATAGCGATAACTTTGACCCGTATCACTTTTCCATTCCTATTATTTATTTGTTTAGCATCTTTTTTTGCAGCAATATTAAACTCACATAATAAATTTGCAGCTGCATCAGGAGCACCGATAATATTAAATATTGTATTAGTTTTAGTTTTATTATTTTCGGGTTATTTAGGGGATTACCTAGTATATTATATATCTTATGGTGTATCTTTAGCAGGATTTTTACAATTATTATTTTTGTATAAATTTGTAAGAAAACATTACTCACTTAAAATTAATTTTAAAATTAAAATATCCCACAAAGTTAAGATGTTTTTTAAAAAATTATTACCAAGTATTTTTTCCTCAGGTGTTACCCAAATAAACATATTAGTTGGAACCATTATTGCTTCATTTCAAGCAAGTGCAGTTTCATACCTATATTATGCAGATAGAATATATCAAATTAATTTAGCAATAGCTGGAATTGCAATTGGAGTTGTAGTTCTTCCTCAGTTATCAAAACACGTTCAATCTAAAAAAAAAGATAAGATTTTGTTAATCCAAAATAAAGCGTTGGAGCTGAGTTTATTTCTGAGCTTGCCAGCATCTATTGCATTAATCCTTGGGTCTGAACAAATAATTTCAGCACTTTTTGGTTATGGATCATTTGATCAAAATTCAGTTTTAAATTCAAGTCTAGCTCTATACTATTTTGCTTTGGGTTTACCTGCGTTCGCTTTAATCAAAGTGTTTTCTAGTTTCTTTTTTGCCAACCATAATACTAAAACACCTTTTTATATTTCTTTAATTTCTGTAATTTTAAATATCATAATAAGTGTTTATTATTTTAATGAAATTGGATTTATAATAATCCCTATTGCAACAACAATATCATCCTGGTTCAATGGTATATTGTTATTTGTCTTTTTAAAAAATGGAAATTTTTTTTCATTTAATCAAATATTTATAATAAAGTTTTTCAAAATAGTTATTGCTTCAATTTTGATGGGTTTTGTTTTTCAACTTTTATTAAACTTATTTCAAGATGAACTTGCATTTGAGCAAACATATAAATCTCTTTATTTGGTATTATCAGCATTATTGGGTCTAGCGTCTTACCTTATTATTTCGTATTTCATCAAAGCTTTTAAAATAAGTGATATTCAACTAAAGTATTAATTTCATGGATAAAAAAATATTCTCTGGTGTGCAACCTACAGGCAATCTTCATCTAGGTAATTATTTAGGAGCAATAAAAAATTTTGTTAAACTAAACAACGACAATACAAATGAATGTATTTTTTGTGTTGTAGATTTACATGCCATAACAGTCAAACAAGACCCAAAAGAATTAAAAAAAAATATTAGAGAAACTGTAGCAACATTTATTGCAAGCGGGATAGATTCAAAGAAAAGTATAATATTTAATCAGTCGGGTGTTGCAGCCCATTCCGAAGGTGCCTGGATTTTAAGTTGTGTAGCTCGTATGGGATGGCTAAATAGAATGACGCAATTTAAAGAAAAAGCTGGAAAGGATAAGGAAAAAGCCAGCGTCGGATTATATTCCTATCCTGTTCTTATGGCAGCTGATATCTTATTATATGATGCTACCCACGTTCCTGTAGGAGATGATCAAAAGCAACATCTTGAGTTGTGCAGAGATATAGCTCAAAAATTTAATAATGATTTTGGTGTAGAGGATTTTTTAAAAGTTCCTGAGCCTTTAATTCAAAAAGAATTTTCTAGAATAATGAGTTTAAAGGATGGATCAAAAAAAATGAGTAAATCTGAGTTTTCAGATTTAAGCAGAATAAACTTAACTGATGATAAAGATCAAATAATCAATAAAATTAAAAAAGCTAAAACAGATACTTTACCAATGCCAAAAGATTTAAAAGAACTTGGGGGGAGGCCAGAGGCACAAAATCTTTTAGGAATTTTCGCTAGTTTGAGTAATTCAACTTTAGAAATTTCTGTAGAAAAATTTGCTGGTAAGAATTTTTCAGAGTTTAAACAAGAGCTATCTGAATTATTAGTTAATAAAATAATTCCAATATCTGAGGAGATAAAAAAATTACTTCAAGACCAGTCATATCTCGATTCTATCCTTCTAGATGGAGTTGAAAAGGCTAACAAAATTGCTTCAAAAAAGATCAAAAATATAAAAGAAATTGTAGGTTTTTAACAAATAATTAATATCACGTTTTAATTTTCAAAATATAAACTATATATAATTTATGTTTGTACAGACTGAAGTTACACCAAATCCAAATTCATTGAAATTTCTACCTGGGAAGAATGTTTCAAACAGTGGTCCTTATGAAATTACTAATAAAGATCAAATTAATAATGAATTAGTTAGAAATATTTTATCTGTTAATGGAGTTGAAGGTGTTTTCTTAGGAAAAGACTTTATATCAGTCAACAAAAGTGAACAAATTAAATGGGATGAAATAAAACATATTGTGACTTCTTTTATTAATGATTTTTATTCTAATGGGAAAGAGTTTGTTATTGATGAAAATATTAAAGAAAAAGAAGAGCAGTCTGACCTAGATGAAATCGAGCAAAAAATAGTAAAAATCTTAGATCAAAAAATAAGACCAGCTGTTGCTAGAGATGGTGGAGATATTAAGTTTAAAGAATATAAAGATGGTGTTGTTAAAGTACAATTACAAGGTAGTTGCTCAGGGTGTCCTAGTTCTACAATGACTTTAAAACAGGGAGTTAAAAATCTATTGTGTCATTATCTACCTGAAGTTAAAGAGGTAATTGCTATTTAAATTATGAATAAGAATATAAAAATAAGCCACAAAAGAGTAAAAAATAAAATATTAAACATTTTTGCAAGATTTTCTTTAAGTGCTTTAGTTGTTACATTGTTTTTTTACACTGCACCAATTTTTATAAATTTCGCACACAAAAATTTTAATAATAAAGAATTTACAAATAACTCTAAAAATATTTTAAATAAAACCTTGAACAAAGGCAAAACATTTGAAGAGGATGATTCATGGGGGCAAAGTAATGAGATGGATCTTCTCTACGATATTTTAGAAGAAAATAACTCAGAAATAAATCTCGTAAGATATACTACCTCAGAGATCAGCTCTCTATTTAAGGAAGTAAAATATGACTTGGAAGAAGTAAGAGATACAAAGTTAGTTAAACCCATTGATATTGGTTTACTTCCTAATGAAATTAAAAACATAAGCAATACAAAAAAAAGAAAAGAAATGTTTATAAAAATAGTTTTACCTCTAATTGTTAAAGAAAATAATAAAATCAGAATAGATAGAAAAAGACTTTTTACGATTCTAAGTAAAAATAGCAATACAGAAATTGAAAAGAAGTGGTTAGAAAAAAAATATAAACAGTATGGTGTAAGACAAAAAGATCTTTCAACTTTAAAAATTAGAATGGATGAAATTCCAGTTTCATTAGCAATAGCGCAAGCAGCTAAAGAAACAGGATGGGGAACTTCAAGATTTGCATTAAAAGGTAATGCTTTATTTGGACAATGGACATGGTCTGGTGAAGGATTGAAACCTAAAAATGCTGAAAAAGGTGAGGAGCATAAAGTGATGAAATTCCACAGTTTACAGCTTTCAGTTAGGGCTTATTTAAGAAATCTTAATACTCACTCATCTTATAAGAATTTAAGAAAGGCAAGAACAAAGCTTAGAAATAGAAATAAATCATTGGATAGTTTAATTTTATCAAAACATCTTGATAAGTATGCCGAAACAGGAAATGAATATATAGAGGTACTTCAGAAAATAATAAAACAGAATAATTTAAAAGATTTTGATGAAGCACGATTGCTACCATCTAGTAAAGATTTAGAAAGTTTAATTTAATTTGTTTTAATTGGAAATTGAACTCCGAACCATCTCCATTTACCGTCATCATTAAGAGAACAATTTACCCTTCCCCTTCTTGGCTCAAATGGTGCTCTAAATTCAATTGACAGCACAGTACCTGAAAGAATGGTATTTGACTTTTCCCATTTGTTTGCTTCATTCGAATAACAATTAATATTATTTAAATTTTTTTGTTCTTTAAAAAACTCAACCATGAATTTAGGAGGATTTGTAGATTTTATTAATTGTTTTTCTAAAGGTAATAATTTTTTATATTCTAGTGGAAAATAATTTATGATTGAGCTAAATCTTTTTAATTCACCATATTTTTCATTAATTGGAAATCTTGGTAATTCAAATTTATCCTTGTTAACATCAATAACTCCAGAGTGCTGACCAAAAGCAAATTCAAAATTTTTAGAAATATAATCTCTCATAAATTTGGAATATTCACCAAATGGATAAGAAAATAAATTTGGAACATAGCCTACTTCTTCTAAAAAAATCTCATTTGCCTTTTCAATATCTGATATAAATTTATCAGTGGCTTCATCAATGAGATAATCATGGCTATGTGAGTGATGTCCAATTAAAGTAAAAGACTCTCTTTCAACTTCTCTTATTTGATCCCAGGTCATATATCCATTTTTACCTACCGGTTCAGTTGAAACAAATAAGATGAAAGGAATTTTATTTTTTTTAAGGTATGGCCAAGCTTCAAAATAAAATGACTTAAATCCATCATCAATAGTAATGAGGATCTCTTTTTTTAACTTAATGTTGCTAAATTGCTCTTTAAATCTATTAGGATTATGAAAGTTAAAACCTGAGCTTTTAATTATCTGAATATGTTCTTTGAAAATGTCCATTTGAATATTTGTTGATGGATATTCAGATTCATTAAAACGATGATACATAATTGATAGAATTCCTTCATCTTTAGAATAGTATTTGATATTATTTTCATCTGCTTTAGAAACGATATTAAAAAAAAGATTAATTATGAATAAGCTAGTAATAGACGTTGCAAATGAAAAAATATTTTTAATGATCATAACTAAAGATGATATTTATAATATTACTAAAGAGAATACTAAAATTAATTATGAGAAATTAACTTTAATTATTAAAGATTTTTTAAATTCGAATAGGCTGAAGTTAGAAGATATTCAAAAAATATATATTAACAGAGGCCCAGGGAGCTTTGCGGGCATAAGAAACTCTTTATCAATAGTTAAAGCAATCAATGTTGCAAGAAAAGTTGATTATTATTGCTATAGTCTTGAGGATTTCAAAGACCAAAAAGATGTAAAATACGAGGATATACCCAATTTGTGTGACAAATTTAAAATTAAAAAAAATTTGATTAAACCTATTTATTTAAGTTAGAATTGAATTATGTCAGAAACAATTGAGCAAAAATGCTTATCTAAAGGGGTTAAATTAACTGATCAAAGAAGAATAATTGCGCAAGTGATGTCCCAATCTTCAGATCACCCAGATGTTGATGAACTATATAACCGAGTTTCTAAAATTGATCCAAAAATTAGTATCGCCACAGTTTACAGAACAGTAAAATTATTTGAAGAGTCTGGAATTTTAACAAAGCATGAGTTTAAAGGTGGAAAAGCTAGATATGAAGAGTTAAATGAAGGACATCACGATCATTTAATTGATGTAAAGTCTGGAGAGATTATAGAGTTTGTGGATGAGGAAATTGAGAAACTTCAAAAAAAAGTTGCAGAAAAGTATGGATATACCTTGGTAGATCATAAATTAGAACTTTACGGGGTTAAAAAAAAATCCTAGCAAAATGTCACAAAAAATATTTATCAAAACTTTCGGTTGTCAAATGAATGAGTATGATTCAAATAGAATATACGACTCAGTTAAAAAAATAGGTTTCAAAAAAACAGATAATTATGAGGACGCAAATTGTTATCTTCTAAATACCTGCCACATAAGGGATAAGGCTAAAGAAAAAGTTTATCATGAAATAGGTAGAATTAAAAAAATTTTTAGATCAAAACAAAAGCCATTAGTAATTATTGCTGGCTGCGTTGCTCAAGCTGAAAATCAAGAAATGTTAAGACGTGAGCCTTACATTGATTTAGTAGTTGGTCCTCAATCTTATCACAAAATTAACAATACCATATTGAACCATGTTAAAAAAAAGAAGAAAATAGAAGAAACAGAGTTCGATGCTGTCTCCAAGTTTAAATATTTCAATAAAATAAAAAATGAGGCTGGAAAAGTATCTTCATTCTTAACTATTCAAGAAGGTTGTGACAAATTTTGTCATTTTTGTGTAGTGCCTTACACGAGAGGACCTGAATACTCAAGACCTTTTCAACAAATTATAGATGAGGCCAAATACTTATCTGAAAAAGGGACCAAAGAGATAGTACTCCTTGGTCAAAATGTTAATGCATATAATGATGGGAAAAATAGATTGTCCAACTTAATTATGGAATTAGAAAAAATACAAGATATTAAAAGAATTAGATATACCACGTCTCATCCAAAAGATATGACTGAAGATTTGATTGATGTTTATAAAAATTCTCAAAAATTAATGCCGCTCGTTCATCTTCCAGTACAAAGTGGATCTGATAAAATTTTAGAATCAATGAATAGAAAACACACTATTAAAGACTATTTGTATATTTTTGAAAAATTAAAAAACATTAATACTAAAATAGAATTTTCAAGTGATTTCATCATTGGTTATCCAGGAGAAAAAGAGGAAGATTTTAAAAATACATTAAGTTTAATTGAAAAAGTTAATTTTATTAATTCATATTCTTTTATTTTTAGTGCCAGACCAGGAACAGTTGCTTTTGATTTAGAGCTTACTGACAAAAAAACTTCAATACAAAGATTAGAAATTATCCAGAATAAATTGTATGAAAATCAAATGAGTAGAAATAAACTATTTAAAAACAAAACAATCAACGTTTTGGTTGAAAATTTAACTGATGACAAAACCCAAACTTTTGGTAGATCCGAGTATATGACTTCAGTAGTATTCAATGGTAATAAAGAACATATTGGAAAAATTGTTCCAGTAAAAATTAAAAAATATAATAGAACCACCTTATTTGGTGAAATTGTTGAGGATTTGGAAAAAAAGGTAGCATAATAATTGAACAGCATTACAAATAAAAATATCGATCCATCCTTGAAGTTTGTTTACTCAGACAACAATTCTTTAAGTGTCATATTTCATGATAATGATTTGTTGATGGGTGTTGTGGGTGAATTTAATAAAAATTTACAAGAGTTAGAGAAAATAACAAACTGTAGTTTGTACTCCAGAGGAAACTCCATATTAATTAAATCAAATCCAGAAAAGAATGAATTATTAAAAAATGCTATTCAGTTTTTAGCCAATCAGTTCATTAACAACGGAAGCATCGAGAGCAAAGATATAGTTTCTTCAGTGGACAAATTTATGATTAATGAAAAAGTAAAAAATAACAATGTAACTGATATAATTAAAACTCCAAAAAAATCTATAATTCCAAGATCTGAAAAACAAAAGGATTATGTAAGGGCACTAAGACAAAGTGATATTGTAATTTCAGCTGGCCCTGCAGGGACAGGAAAAACTTTTTTAGCAGTCGCTGTAGGACTGACAATGTTGTTAGAAAAAAAAATTGAGAGAATTATTTTATCAAGACCAGCTGTTGAGGCAGGTGAGCGTTTAGGATTTTTACCTGGAGACATGAGAGAGAAAGTAGATCCATATTTGAGGCCCTTATACGACTCTCTTTATGATCTTTTTGATTTTGAAAAAATTCAAAGGATGATTGAAATAGGTGATATAGAAATTGCTCCATTAGCTTTTATGAGAGGACGAACACTTAAAAACTCCTTTGCAATTTTGGATGAAGCCCAAAATGCAACTGACACTCAAATCAAAATGTTTTTAACACGTATTGGAGAAAATTCTAAAATTGTAGTTAATGGTGATCCTACTCAAATAGATTTACCAAACAAAGGTATGTCAGGATTAGTGCGTTCAAAACAATTGTTAGGACATTTGAATGAGATATCAGTTGTTGATTTTGATCACTCTGATGTTGTAAGGCATCCACTGGTTTCTAAAATTGTAAAAGCTTATTCAAAGAATGATTAATATAAATGTCTTCTCTGAAGAGAAGGCTTGGTCAAAAAGGCTCAGAAATAAAGATCTTTTTTTTCAAAAAATCTGTAATGCTTTCCCAAAAAAATATAAGTTTTTAAATAGAAAAGTGAGTTTTACTTTGTTGCTCTCTAATAATAAAAATATTCAAAAATTAAATAAACTTTTTAGAAAAAAAAATAAGCCCACAGACATTTTGTCTTTTCCATTAGCTAAAAAAGTTAGAATTTCTAAACAAACTTATTTAGGAGATATAATAATCAGTTATAATTTTATAAATAAACCTAAATCATTAAATACGAAGCTTTTTAAGGAGAAAGTGATCAAAATATTTATTCATGGTTTCCTCCATTTATTAGGTTTTGATCATAAAAAAAATAAAGATTATATTAAAATGCTAAAAGAAGAGGGGCAAATATACAAGTCCGTAATTTCTAAAACAAAATAAATTGACTAAAAAATCATATATTGAATTTATATTTTTAATAATTTTAGGGGGCGCAACATCCCTAAGTCTACCACCTTTTAATTATATAATTATTAACTTTATAACCTTGAGTTTATTATTTGCTTTTTTAATAAAAAGGTCAAAAGAAACCACAAACAAAAAAATATTTTTCTTTTACGGATGGCTTTTTGGTTTTGGTTATTTCATCACAAATCTTTATTGGATATCAATTTCATTAACTTTTGATGAAAGTTTTAAGTTTTTGATCCCAGTAACATTAATTCTTATTCCAGCTTTTTTAGCCTTATTTTATGGACTTATTTCTTTTTTATTTTTTATTTTTAAAACTAAAAAAGTAATTTCATCTTTCTTTCTGTTTTCTTTAATTTTTGGTTTAACAGAGTATGTTAGAGGTTCTATCTTAACAGGATTTCCATGGAATTTAATTGCTTATAGCTTTTCAAATCATCTAGAAATTTTAAATATTACGTCTGTTATTGGTACCTATGGATTTAATTTATTTTGCATTTCACTATTTATAAGTCCAGCAGTATTTATTTTAAGAGAAACAAGAGCTGATATAGGAGTGTGTATATTTTTCTTATTAATAACAATTATTTTTTATTTTTATGGTGCTCAGTCTAAAAAGGATTTTAATGAAGCTAAAATTAATTCTATTGATCATAAGATTAGAGTTATTGGTTCAAACATTAAATTAGATAGATTTTATTCTAACGTTGATCCAATAACAGCTATAGAGGATTTAATTGAGCTTAGTGAACCTGATAAAAATGAAAAAATTATTTTTGTATGGCCAGAGGGAATTTTGCCAGGTATATCTCAAGAAAAATTAGTTGATTACAAATGGTTATTTGAAAATCATTTTAATGAAAATCATTTATTAGTCATTGGTATAAATAGTAAATCTGTTGAGAAAGGTGTTATTAAATATTTTAACTCTCTCTCAGTGTATAATCACAGTTTATATTTATTAAATTCATATAATAAAAATAATCTTGTGCCATTTGGGGAATTCTTACCACTTGAGCATATACTTAAAAATATTGGTTTAAAAACTTTAACTAATGATTACAAGTCTTATTCAAAAGGGAGCGAAAGAAATATAATAAAAATTAAAGAAAAAAATTTCTCTTTAAAGTTTTTACCCCTAATTTGCTATGAAATAATTTATTCTGGAAGAATTTTTAATAATCCAGATTTTGATTTTATAATTAACATTTCAGAGGATGGGTGGTTTGGTCAATCTATTGGACCAAAACAACATTTTATTCACAGTATATATAGAGCTATTGAGAGTGGTAAATACGTATTGCGTTCATCAAATAATGGAATATCTGCTATAATAAATTCAATTGGTGATATTGAACAAGAAGTTAGCTTTAATGAAACAGGCTATATTGACTTTAGTCAATTTAAAAAAATTAAACCAACAGTATTTTCTAAATATGGAAATAAAATTTTTGGTTTATTAATTTTATTGTATATTTTTTTATTTTTTTCATTTAATAGAATTAGCAATGAGTAATTTAAAAAACTTTCTTTTCACAAGTGAGTCTGTATCAGAAGGACACCCAGATAAAGTTTCAGATAGAATTTCTGATATGGTAGTTGATAGTTATATTTCAGGAGATCCATTTTCAAGAGTAGCTTGTGAAACACTTACAACAACAAATAAAGTCGTTTTGGCTGGCGAAGTAAGAGGTCCAGAAATTAAAGAAAATGACTTAATTGAAAAAGTAAGACACTGCATAAAAGATATTGGTTATGACCAAGATGGTTTCACTTGGAAAGAAGCTACGAAAGTAGAAAGTCATCTTCATTCCCAATCTGCTGACATTGCAATGGGTGTAGATTCTTCAGGTAATAAAGATGAAGGAGCTGGCGATCAAGGCATAATGTTTGGCTTCGCTTGTGATGAAACAGAAGAGTTAATGCCAGCACCTATTCAATACTCACATAAAATTTTAAGACTAATGGCACAGGACAGAAAGTCTGGTAAACTTAAAAATATTGAACCAGACTCAAAAAGCCAAGTTACTTTTGAGTATGTCGATGGAAAACCAACAAAAGTTAAATCTGTAGTTATTTCATCACAACATTCTGCTGATGTAAACCAAACTCAAGTAAGAGATTTGTTGAGACCTTATATGATAAACTCCATACCAGAAAAATTTTTGGATGGCTTTGATGAAGAAGAGTTTTATGTAAATCCAACAGGTAATTTTGTAATTGGAGGCCCTGATGGTGATTGTGGTTTAACAGGAAGAAAAATTATAGTTGATACTTACGGAGGTGCAGCACCTCATGGTGGCGGCGCATTTTCAGGAAAGGATCCAACTAAAGTTGATAGGTCAGCAGCTTATGCAGCAAGATATATTGCAAAAAATGTAGTTGCCTCAAAAATTGCTGACAAATGCTTAATTCAATTAGCCTATGCGATAGGTGTATCAAAACCGTTATCAATTTATGTTGATTTATTCGATAACGATGTTGAAAAAAATAAATTTGTTATAGAAAAAATTAATGATAATTTTGATTTAAGTCCAAGAGGAATTAGAGAAATGTTAGATCTAAATAAACCCATATATGAAAAAACAGCTGCTTATGGTCATTTTGGAAGAAGCCCAGAAGAAAATGGGTCTTTTTCTTGGGAAAAAACAAATAAAATAAAAGCTTTTTTAAAATAGTTTCTGTTGAATTAAACAGAAACTTTACTATATTGCCCTTACATTATTGAAGTTACAAAATGGGCTTTTGCCCATTTTTTTTTGGAATAAATAAAAAAATGTTAAACAAAAGAGCAGATAAACTAGAATTACTAAGAATTGCAGAAGCTGTAGCCTTAGAGAAATCAATTGATAAAGAGCTAATTATTAGTTCAATGGAAACAGGTATTGCCAAAGCAGCTAAATCAAAATTTGGTCAAGAAAATGAAATTAAAGTATTGATCAATCGAGATAGTGGAGATATTGAGCTTTTTAGAAAATTAGTAATTGCTGAAAATCCTGAAAATGCAAATACAGAAATAAAATTAGAGGATGCAATTAATTTAAATGAAATTAATAAAGATAAAACCGTTGGTGATGAGGTTCTTCAGCCTTTACCATCTTTTGATTTTGGAAGAATAGCAGCACAAACTGCAAAACAAGTTATCAGCTTCAATGTGAGAGAGGCTGAAAGAGAAAGACAATTCAACGATTTTATAGATAAGAAAGATTCAATTTTAAGTGGAATCGTAAAACGATTAGAATTTGGAAATGTGATTGCTGATTTAGGAAGAACTGAAGCAATTATTCAAAAAAATGAATTAATTCCAAGAGAGAATATAAAGGCTGGAGATCGTATTAAAGCTTACTGTTACGATGTAAGGAGAGAACCAAGAGGCCAACAAATCTTTTTATCAAGGGCCCACCCAAAATTTATGGAAAAACTTTTTGTTCAAGAAGTGCCTGAAATTTATGATGGATTAATAGAAATTAAATCATCTTCAAGAGATCCAGGAAGTAGAGCAAAAATATGTGTCAAAGCTGTTGATACATCTTTAGATCCAGTAGGAGCTTGTGTAGGGATGAGAGGATCAAGAGTTCAGGCAGTTGTGAATGAATTACAAGGTGAAAAAATTGATATTGTAAATTGGTCTGAAGATCCAGCTATTTTAGTATCAAACGCTTTATCTCCAGCTGAAGTTCAAAGAGTAAATGTTGATGCAGAAAGAAAAAAACTCGATGTAATACTTACAGAAGAAAATTTAAGTAAAGCAATTGGTAGAAGAGGTCAAAACGTAAGACTTGCAACGAAGTTATTAAATTATGAAATTAATATAATGACAGATGCTGAGGACTCTGAGAGACGACAGTTAGAATTTAAAGAAAAAACAGAAAACTTTGTAAAAAATTTAGAATTAGACGAGACGCTTGGCCAATTATTGGTAGCAGAGGGCTTTTCAACAATTGATGATATTAAAGATAGTTCAGCAGAAAATTTAATGAAGATAGAGGGTATAGAAGAGGATACAGCAAAAGCGCTTATAGAAAGAGCTCAAGAATTTCATCAAAAAGATCAAGAAGATATATCGACAAGAATTAAAGAATTGGGACTTGAGGATACTTTAATTAATTTAAAAGGTCTTACCCCAGGAATGTTGGTCACATTAGGAGAACAAAAAATTTTAAAATTAGAAGAGTTTGCAGATCTAGCATCTGATGAATTAACTGGTGGTTTTGATGTTGTGAAAGGTGAGAGAGTAAAAATTCAGGGATACTTAGAAGATTTTGCTTTATCAAAAGAAGAGGCTGATGAACTAATTATGTCTGCTAGAAACATTGTTTACAAATATTGAGTGATGAGCTATGGAAAAAAAAACAAAATTAACAATATCAGGCTCAGCCAAAAAATCGATCAAGAATATTGAGATTGCTAAGACTCAAAGCAAAAACGCAGTTGTTATAGAAAAACAAACTGGAAAATTTCCAAATAGAGCAGGATCTTTAAGACCTAACCAAGGCAAACCAAAACAAACCTCTTCTTTTACCAGAGGCACTGGAATTAAACCATCCTTTGCCCCAAAATCACCCACTATAACAAACGATTTTGAAAGACGTAAGCTTGCAGAGCAAAGAGCAACAAAGAGACTTAAAGGTGATGTTGAGGGAAAAGATAAAAAAACTTTAAAGTCTGGAACGAAAAAAAGAGAATTAAAATTAACAGTTTCAAGAGCCCTAAGTGATGAAATAGAGGCAAGAGAAAGAAGTTTGGCTTCAGTAAAAAGAGCAAGGCAAAAGGAGAATAAAAATTTATCTAAAGATCAAAATCAGGAAAGTCTTAAACCAGTTAAAAGAGATATCAATATTCCAGAATCTATCACAGTTAGAGAGTTAGCTAATAGAATGGCTGAGCAATCCAGCAATGTGATTAAATATTTATTTGGTATGGGGGTAACAGTTACAATAAATCAAACTCTTGCAGCAGATACAGCTGAGTTTTTAGTTAAAGAGTTTGGACACAATCCTATTAGAGAAGAAAAAGCAGAAGAAATAATTAAGAAAATAAAAGCAACAAGAGTAGAAAATTTAAAAAATAGACCAGCAATTGTTACAGTGATGGGACACGTTGATCATGGCAAAACATCTGTTCTTGATGTTTTGAGAAGTGCAAATGTCGTATCAGGAGAATTTGGTGGAATAACTCAACACATAGGAGCCTATCAAATTGAAAGCCAAAATAACAAACTAACTTTTATTGATACCCCAGGCCACGCAGCTTTTACAGAAATGAGAGCAAGAGGTTCAAAATTAACCGACCTAGTTGTATTAGTAGTTGCTGCAGATGATGGTGTGAAGCCACAAACAATCGAGTCAATTAAACATGCAAAAGCAGCAAATGTTCCAATTGTTGTTGCGATTAATAAATGTGATCTTCCAGAGGCAGATCCACAAAAAATTAAAAATCAACTATTAGAACACGAGTTGGTTGCTGAAGATCTATCAGGTGATACTTTAATGGTAGAGATTTCAGCAAAGACAAAATTAAATTTAGACAAATTAGTTGAGTCTATAATTCTTCAAGCTGAAATTTTGGACTTGAAAACTGATTATGAGTCCAAAGCTACAGGAATAGTGTTAGAGTCCAAAATTGATGTAGGTCGCGGACCAGTTGCAACAATTATTGTAACCACAGGAACTCTTAAAAAAGGAGATTTTTTTGTTAGTGGATTGAAGTGGGGGAAAGTTAGAGCAGTAATAAATGACAAAGGTCAAAATATTAATGAAGCCTCACCATCTACTCCAGTTGAGATTTTAGGCATTAATGGTGCAGCAAAAGCAGGAGATGATTTCATTGTTCTTGAGAATGAAAAAGAAGCTAAAACTTTAAGCGAAAATAGAGCAGAGGAGACAAAGGATGGAAAAAATCCTTTAACATTTGCTACAAAAGAATCTGCATTCTCAGACAAATCTTCAGAGGAATTAAATTTAATTATTAAATCTGATGTACATGGATCTTCCGAAGCAATTAAAAATGCGATTAGTCAAATTAAACATGATGAAGTTAAACCTAAAATTATTTTAGCAGACATTGGAATGGTTACTGAAACTGATGTAACTTTAGCAAAAGCATCTAATGCTGTGTTAATTGCTTTTAACGTTAAGCCAAGTAAAGAAGCAAAAAAACTTGCTGAAAATGAAAAAATAAAAATTTCTTCATACAATATTATCTATGAAGTATTAGATTATATTAAACAAAAAATGTCGGGACTACTGACGCCTGATGTCCAGGAAACTATAATCGGATCAGCGCAAATCTTACAAATTTTTAAAGTCTCTGGAGCTGGTAAAGTCGCAGGTTCAAAAATTATAGAGGGAGAAATTACTAGTACCTCAGATGTTAGAATAATTAGAGATGGAGCTATTATTTATATTGGAAAAGTTGGGACTATATTTAGAGAAAAAAACCAAGTAAAACAGGTTAGTGATGGACAAGAATGTGGAATAACAGTTAAAGATTATATGGATTTCCAAAAAAATGACACAATAGAAGCTTTTAGTGTTAAATCTACAGAGAGGTCAATTTAATGGCAGATAAAATAGGAAAACCAATTTCACAAAGACAGCTTAGAGTTGGAGAAATGATCAAACAGTCTTTAAGCATGATTTTTATAAGAAATGAGGCTAAGGTCCCGAATTTAGAAACAAAAACAATAACGGTTACTGAGGTTAGAATGAGTCCAGATTTAAAAATAGCTAAGGCATATGTACTTCCATTAGGAGGAAAAGATGCTGAGGAGACAATAAATACATTAAAAGAGTACTCATTTTTAATAAGAAAAATTTTATCACAAAAAGTGGTTATGAAATTTTTACCAAAATTACTTTTTAGAAAAGACGAGTCTTTTGAGTATGCGGAAAAAATAGAAAATTTAATAAAACAAACAAATAAATAGGAAAAATAAGGCATGAATAAAAAGTTACAAGAATTAGCAATGCATGATAAAGATACTGGATCTTCTGAGATACAGATTGCTTTATTAACAGAAAAAATTGAAACTCTCTCTAAACATATTAAGCAATTCAAAAAAGACAAACACTCGTCTGTTGGATTGTTGAGAGCAGTGAATAGAAGAAAGAAATTGTTGGAATACCTAAAAAAAACAAAAATGGACTCTTACAAGAATGTACTGTCGAAGTTGAATTTAAGAAAATAGAAATCAAGATAGATAGAACGGAATGGAACGAAACGAACGAAACGAAATGGAAATGAAATGTTTAAAGTATACAAGAAGGAAATAGAAGTAGCAGGAAAAAAAATAACTTTAGAAACAGGTAAAGTAGCAAGACAAGCTGACGGAGCAATTATCGCAACATGTGATGAAACGGTTATTCTAGCAACAGTCGTGGGCGCAAAGAAAGTAAATCCAGATATGGATTATTTTCCTTTATCAGTTAACTACCAAGAAAAATACTATGCAGGTGGAAAAATCCCTGGTGGATATTTTAAAAGAGAAGCAAGACCAACTGAAAGTGAAACATTAATCTCTAGATTAATAGATAGACCAATCAGACCTTTGTTTCCTGATGAATTTAAAAATGAAGTACAGTTGTTACCAACAGTAATTTCTTATGATAAAGAAAATCAACCAGATATTTTAGCAATCACTGCTTCATCAGCAGCGTTAGCTATCTCAGGAATGCCATTTTTGGGTCCTGTTGGAGCCTCTAGAGTAGGTTATGTTGATGGTAAGTATATACTTAACCCTTCAAAGGAAGAGTTAGAAAACTCAAGTTTAGATTTAGTTGTAGCAGGTACTAAAGATGCAGTGCTTATGGTTGAATCTGAAACATCAGGCTTATCTGAAGAAGTAATGTTAGCAGCAGTTAAATTTGGTCATGAGGGATTTGTTCCAGTAATCGAAATGATCGAAGAACTTGCAAAAGAATGCAGAAAACCCGAGTGGACTGTTGAGAAAAAAGATTTATCTGAAGTTAAACAAAAACTTGAGGAAGCTTTTAAAGAAGATTTAATAAAAGCTTTTGCAACAAGAGATAAACAAGATAGATCAAATCAAATTTCAGAAATTACTGATAAAGCTAAAAAGCTTTTTGAAGAGAATGAAAAATATTCTGATCTTGATGTTAGCTCACAACTTAAAAATCTAGAGAAGAAAATTGTTAGAACTGATATTCTTAAAAATAAAAATAGAATTGATGGTAGAGGATTATCTGATGTAAGACCTATCTCATGCGAAGTTGGTGTATTACCAAGAACACATGGTTCCGCTTTATTTACTAGAGGAGAAACACAAGCAATTGTTGTAACTACTTTAGGTACATCTGATGATGAACAAAGGATTGAAAGTTTAGATGGACTTCAAAGAGAACGATTTATGCTACACTATAATTTCCCTCCTTTTTCAGTTGGTGAAACTGGAAGAATTGGAACTGGAAGACGTGAAATTGGTCATGGTAAGCTTGCTTGGAGAGCAATCAACTCTTCATTACCTTCAAAAGAAGCGTTTCCATACACTTTTAGAATAGTATCAGAGATTACAGAGTCTAATGGTTCCTCTTCTATGGCCACTGTATGTGGAGCATCTTTAGCATTAATGGATGCAGGTGTTCCGATAAAAGAACCAGTTGCAGGTATTGCAATGGGCTTAATTAAAGAAGGTGATGATTTTAGTGTTTTATCTGACATTTTAGGTGATGAAGATCACTTAGGGGATATGGACTTTAAAGTTGCGGGAACAAAAGATGGAATTACTTCACTTCAAATGGATATCAAAATTACTGGTATTACTTTTGAAATCATGGAGCAGGCATTAAGTCAAGCTAAAGATGGTAGAATTCATATTTTAGGTGAAATGAATAAAGCTTTAGGGGAATCCAGATCTGATGTTGGAAAGCACACTCCAAAAATGGAACAAGTAACAGTTGATAAAAAGGACATTGCTGCTGTAATTGGAAAAGGTGGAGCTACTATCAGAGAAATTGTTGAAAAATCAGGTGCAAAAGTTGATGTAAATGATGAAGGTGTTGTAACAGTTGCTGCTCCAGACGAAGAATCAAGAAACATTGCTATGCAAATGATCAAAGACATTACTGCAAAAGCTGAAATGAATAAAATTTATTCAGGTAAAGTCATGAAGATTATGGAATTTGGTGCATTTGTAAATTTCTTAGGAAAACAAGATGGACTTGTTCATATTTCAGAATTAGCAGATAAAAGAGTTGCTAAAGTTACTGATGTTGTCAAAGAAGGTGACGAAGTAAAAGTCAAAGTAATTGGTTTCGATAGAGGTAAAGTTAAACTTTCTATGAAGCAAGTTGCAGAGTAGTATTTATAATATAGGTAGATCATCATCTACTCTTAATACATATTTGCAAGGCATTATTGATGTTGCAAGATATATCATGGTGCCAAAAACAATATTGTGTATCTTATTAAACTGTTACACTTAATTAAAAATTTTTACTTTAAAAATTTCATATAAAGCGTTTATCATGTGATAAGGTTTAATTTTTTTTTCATTATGGTTTGCGCGCGGTTTATAATCTATAGAAATTTCTCCAACCTTAAGTTTTGATTTAATTATTCTACTTATAAATTCAAAATCAAATCCAGCAGAAAAAGAATTTATTGGAATTTTAATAACAGATGATCTCTTATAAAGTTTCCCTCCAATAATGTCTGTAAAATCTTTTTTATAAAACTTATTTATTAAATAAGTGCAGACTATAGTTGCAATATAAGCTGGCTTAAGTTTTATTTTTTCAATTAATGGCATATTCATCATATGATTGGCTAATAACCTTGATCCCAAAACAGCATCAAGTTCATTTTTTATTGCGTATTCCATCATATCTAAGCTTCTGAGGTGGTCATATTCTAAATCAGAATATTGAATATAGATGTAATCAGTGTCTAGAAATTTTATACCTTCTTGAATGGACTTACCAAAACCTTCATTTTTATCTCTTAATATAAATTTAATATATTTTTGATTAAATTTTTTAATTATTTCTTTAGAGCCATCTGTTGATCCATTATCAATAACTAAAATTTTTTTATTTGTATAATTTATATTAATAACTTGCTGTATAGCTTCTTCTACAGTTTTATGTTCGTTAAAAACAGTTACAAGATAGCCTATAGATTTCATTTTTAATTTGTTTTATTTTCACAATTAAGATTTACTTTTATAAAGTAACAATCTATTGTAAATCATAATTATATATTTTTAATGCAAGTAGTTATATTAGCTGGTGGTTTAGGAACAAGAATCTCAGAGGAAAGTTTAATAAAACCAAAGCCATTAATAGAAATTGGCTCAAAACCAATAATATGGCACATAATGAAGATTTATTCTCATTATGGTTTTAATGACTTTATTATATGCTGTGGTTATAAAGGATATTTAATAAAGGAATATTTTGCTAATTACTCTTTGCATACAACGGATATCAAAGTTGATTTGCATAAAAACTATATAGAAATTTTAAAAAAAAAAACTGAAAAGTGGAATGTCACATTAGTCGACACTGGTGATTTTTCAAACACAGGAGAAAGAATTAAAAGAATTCAAAGATTTATTAAAAACGATAATTTTTGCCTTACATATGGAGATGGATTATCTTCAGTAAACATTAAACAATTGATAAAATTCCACAAAGCTCAAAAAAAAATTGCTACTGTACTTGCAGTTAAACCATTAGGAAGGTTTGGAGCACTCAAAATGAAAAATAATTATGTAGAAAATTTTTTGGAAAAACCAATAGGTGATAATGGATGGGTTAATGGTGGTTTTTTTGTGCTTAATAAAAAAATCTTTAAATACTTGAATAAAAAAAATTTAGTTTGGGAAAAACAACCTTTAGAAGAGCTTTCAAAAAAAAAACAATTGTGTGCAAAAAAACACGATGGTTTTTGGTATGCAATGGACACAATTAGAGATAAAGAATATTTAGAAAGTTTATGGTCGTCAAGTAAGTGCCCATGGAAATCTTGGGTTGAGTAGTAAGCTATTGAGAAATGGAACTAATACTAATTATTATAAATCTTTTTTAATTAATTATGTATTTAACAGTATTATGATTTTTGCTAATAGAAAAAAAAATTAAATTGAAGTCCT
>CACHUY010000004.1 GCA_902583295.1 uncultured Pelagibacteraceae bacterium
ATGAAATCAACAGGTGAAGTAATGGGATTTGATAAAAACTTTGGAATGGCTTTTGCAAAAAGCCAAATAGCCTCTGCTAACTCTTTACCTAAAGATGGATTAGCGTTTATCTCTTTAAAAGATAGTCACAAAGATGAAGGAATAGGCCTTGCTAAAGAATTAATTAAATTAAAATTTACGCTTTGTGCAACACGTGGAACGGCGGAATATATTAGAAAACATGGGATGAGATGTAGAATTATTAATAAAGTCAGTAGTGGCTCACCTCATATAGTAGATGTATTAGACTCTAAAAAAATTGGTCTAGTTATTAATACTGGTGGCGGAAATACTGAACACAGATTAAATGATGCAATAGCACTAAGAAGAGGAACGCTTAAAAATAAAGTTCCTTATTGCACCAATATGTCAACAGCACTAGCATGTTTAGAAGCAATCAAGTCACTTAAAACAAAAAAATTAGAAGTTAATTCTCTTCAAGATATATAAAGATTTAAACATCAACGATTAGTGTATCTTTAGATCCACCACCTTGAGAACTATTAACAATAGTACTCCCTTTTCTTAGAGCAACTCTTGTCAATCCTCCTGTGCTTACATAAGTAGTTTTTCCACTTAGCACAAATGGTCTTAAATCAAGATGCCTAGGCTCAATATCATTTTCAGTAATTGTGGGTGCGGTTGAAAGAATTTCAAGCGGTTGAGCAATGTACTCTCTAGGATTTTTCTTAATTTTGGCAATCACATCATCTCTTTCTTTTTTATCTGCTTTTGGACCTATCATTATTCCATAACCACCTGAGGCATTAGCAGGCTTCACAACTAACTTAGAAATGTTTTCAATGACATAGTTTCTTTCATTTTTATTGTGACACAAATAGGTTTCTACCTGATTTAAAATAGGTTGTTCACCAAGATAATAAACAATCATTTTATTAACATAAGAGTAAACTACTTTGTCATCAGCGATCCCTGTGCCTATAGCATTTATAATGCCAACATTCCCTTTACGCCAACTTTTAAATAACCCTGGAACACCTATAACTGACTCTTTATTAAATACCTTGGGATCTAAAAAATTATCATCAAGACGTCTGTATATGCAATCAACTTTTAGAGGACCCTTTACAGTCTTCATGTAAACAACATCATTTTCAACAAACAAATCTTTTCCTTCTACTAAAGCAATACCCATCTGATCTGCCAAGAAAGAATGCTCAAAGTATGCAGAGTTATATATACCAGGTGTTAAAACTACCATATGAGGATTTGCAGTTTTTTTTGGAATACACTCAACCATACAATTGAATAATTTATTTGTGTACTGGTGAATTGATGCAACTTTATACCTCGTAAACAGTTCAGGAAACACATCTCTCATGACCATTCTATTTTCAAGCATATAAGAAACTCCAGACGGAACTCTTAAATTATCCTCTAAAACTAAATAATCACCATTTGTATTTCTTATTAAATCTACTCCTGAAATATTTGACCAAGCTTTGTGTTTAGGAGAAAACCCTTCACATTCTTTTATATAATAGGGAGAGTTAAAAATTATTTCTTTTGGAACAACTTTATCTTTGAATATTTTTTTTTGATTATAAGCATCATCAATAAACAAATTTAAAGCTTTTACACGTTGCTTTAAACCTTTTGAAACTTTATTCCATTGTGTTTTTGGAATAATTCGTGGAATAATATCAAGAGGCCATTTTTTTTCTTCCGCTCTATTATTCGCAGCATATACTCTAAAATTTATTCCTCTCGCGCTTATTGTGCTTTGGCAATTCTTCTCAATTTCTTGAAGCTTTTTTTTTCCATATCTCTCTAAGATTGATGAAATGATGGTAGCATGCTTTCGTAGTTTATTATCCTTGGTAAAATAACCATCATAAGCATGAGTCGAATTATAGTTTTTCCAAAGCTTAGAAACCATAACTTATTAGTGTTTATTACTTAAATAAAATAAGCAAATGCGTATTGGATATATCTGTTATGCTTTTAATTGATTATGAAAAAATGTTATAATTTACTAATTATTTAAACGAGATGACTTACTGCATAGGCATTAAAACGAATGAAGGTCTTGTTTTTGCTTCAGACTCAAGAACTAACGCTGGTTTAGATAATGTAAATATTTATTCTAAAATGATGACTCACGATGTGGGTGATCGAACCATTGTAATTGTGACATCAGGAAATTTAGGAACTTCTCAAGCAGTTTTTAAATCAATTGAAAAAGATTTAAAAAGTTCATCAGGTATAATGAATTTAAATACTTGTAGTGATTTTGAACAAATAGCATCTTATGTTGGATCACTAAATATTGAGCACTCAGCACCGCAAGGTATAAATACTGACAACGTTTTGTTAGGTTCTACTTTCATTGTTGGTGGACAAATCAAAGGACAGCATCATGAATTATATTTAGTTTATCCTCAAGGTAATTACATAAGACCAGCAGATAGTAAACCATACCTTGTAATTGGAGAGGTAAAATATGGGAAACCAATTCTTGATAGAGTTATAAAGCCAACTGTTTCAATTGGTGATGCATCACGCTGTGCACTAATTTCAATGGACTCCACATTAAAAAGTGACCTTACTGTTGGACCTCCAATAGATTTTGCAGTTCTTAAAAAAGATGCTGATAAACTTTCTACGCTAGAGTGTTTGAATGTTTCAGATGACAATTACGCAAAGGTTTGTAATCAATGGTCAGAGGGAATTTTTAAAGTTTTTGATTCTTTTCCAAGATTTGATTGGGAAAAATAAAATTACTCAACTTTCCAATCCGTTTCAAAAGTCACATAATTGACTTGCAAACATCGTCTCTCTTTTAGAATTTTCTTTTTTTCCATTCCATGCCAAGTGTTTGGCCCACTCGTAAAAAGATAACCATAATTATTTCTATAAGGTAAAGTTTTAACTTTTTCTAACTTATCGTTATAAAAATCTGTACCTAAATCCTCGGACTCATTGGTATTATTGACGAATATCAATCCAGACATTAATTTTTCTTTAATATCACAATGAGGTTTTAACCAAAATCCCTCTCTATCACAAATAACTTCAACTCGTACATATGAATTTGATAAGTCCCTACCAATCATTTCAGAAATAGTTTTATATGTTTCTTTAGATTGTAATTCATTAATAAATTTAACTAAATGTGGAAACTGTGTGGCATTTTCTTTAGATACAAAACATCTGAATTTTATTGCTTTACCTCCCGATGCAATACCTTCTCTAAATTCTGCGCTACCACCATCAATTGCCCTTGTTCCATCATACGAAAGATTAAGTTTACTTAAATCTGGAATATCTGCTTTGATTATTTCTTCAATTGAGCCTTCACTTAGTGCATCCCTATACTCCCAATGATCAAAAGGAATTTTATGTTTTGTTGAATTATTTTTTATTGAATTTAAAAATGACATTAAAATTGAATTTTCTGTTTTATAAGTTTTGCCACTCTATTCGTTTCATCCAGTTTTTCATAGTTCCAATTTTCAACTTCCTCTCCTAGGTTTCTTGTAATATTCAATTCTCTAAATAAGTTTCGAAATCTTTGAAATCTTTTATCATTTTTTTTTGGAAGAATATTTGCAACATAAATAGGTTTTCCAGTTAATGCAGCCTCTGAAATCATTGAACTTGAGTCACATGTGACTACTATATTTTCTGACATTGCAAGTGCAGATAAGTATGCTTTTTTATCTACATCCATTATTATTGTATGATTTTCTCCAAAAAATTCCTTAGCATAATGAATTGTATTAAGTGGCGTTCTCATTGATGGAATAACTACAAGTTGGAAATCATGTTTTTTCATTAATTTATAAAACATTGAAAAAATATGTTTCATGTTTTTTGTAGAATAATCATAATATTTTGTGGGTCCTCCCATAATTAAAGCCCATATTTTTCTATTATCTTTTTTTATAAAAGATTTTAAATATTCTTTATTTTCAAAAATTTCTTGCTCAGTTAAGTAATGAATAGCACCCTTTGTACTGATGACGTTCTCTCCTTCTATAGCATCGTGCTCAGGTGCAACAATAAAATCAAAATGCTTATAATCTACTTTTGGATCTTGAATATGAATATTAAATATTTTTTTATTAGAAATACTTTTTAAGTGAATTGACGGAATAACACTTTTTCTTCCACATGAAATTATTATATCAAAATCTGTTTGATTTATTTTTTTATAAACACTTTGTGAAATTGGAGAGAGTCTTGGAGGAACGATCTTCCAAATATTATTTGTTTCAACCTTGTAGTGTATGAAGTCAATATCGAGAGCTTTTGCTAAGCCCTCTACTTGACTAATCATTCCATGCATGCCCTGAGTTAATAATAAACCTTTTAATTTAGACATTTATCACTATATAGCTTTCATATGAGTCAAAATCCAACTAAACACACAAAAGTGTTAATAATTGGATCCGGTCCAGCTGGATACACGGCTGCAGTTTATGCTGCTAGGGCAATGTTGAGTCCTATTTTAGTTTACGGTGCAGAACCAGGCGGACAACTGACAACTACAACAGATGTTGAAAATTTTCCAGGATTTGCAGATGTAATTCAAGGACCGTGGTTGATGGATCAAATGAAAGAACAAGCGAAAGCAGTTGGAACTGAGATGATAGAGGATCATATTGCATCCGTGAATTTAAAATCACAACCTTTTGAAGCTGTAGGAGATAGTGGTCAAAAGTATACGGCAGACAGCATAATTATATCGACAGGTGCTCAAGCAAGATGGTTAAATATTAAATCAGAACAAGAGTTCAGGGGGTATGGTGTCTCTGCATGTGCAACATGTGATGGTTTCTTTTTTAAAGATAAAGAAGTTGCAGTGGTTGGTGGCGGTAATGCAGCAGTGGAAGAAGCAATGTTCCTTACAAAATTTGCATCAAAAGTTAAATTGATTCACAGACGTGATAGCTTGAGAGCTGAAAAAATGCTTCAAAAAAAATTAATGGAAAATAAAAAAATAGAAATTATTTGGGACTCCGTTGTTGAAGATGTAATCGGAGACAATGAACCTAAAAATGTAAAGGGAATTAAAATTAAAAATGTTAAAACAAATAATATTGAGGAAATAAAACTTGATGGAGTATTTATCGCGATTGGTCACGACCCTGCAACCCAACTTTTTAAAGATCAATTAGAAATGGATAATGAAGGATACCTAATTACAAAATCTGACTCAACGGAAACAAATGTTCCAGGTGTTTATGCAGCTGGAGATGTAAAAGACAAAACGTTTAGGCAAGCCGTGACTGCTGCAGGAATGGGATGTATGGCAGCTTTAGAAGCTGAAAAATTTTTATCACACTAAAAAATAAACGCGATTAATTTGTAATTACTAATAAGAACAGAAAGCCAATTTATATAATAGTTAAAGAGGGTTCAAAAAAGCTTCTTTTTTGTCTGTCCATGGACCTTTTTTTGTCTTAGGTAAAAACTTTCTGAGGTCAATAAGGACTTTTTCGGACAATTTTCTGTAGGTGGTAAGTTTTCCTCCATATATATTCAATAAAGGTAATTTTTTTATAATTTTTAAATCAAAAACATAGTCTCTTGTTACTTTTGAAGCTGTATTAAAATCTTCAATTAGAGGTCTTATCCCTGAATAAGTATCTACAATGTCCTTTGTTCTGATTTGTTTTTTTAAGTAATTATTTACTGATTGAATTAAATATCTAATTTCTTTTTTTGATATTCCTTTATTTTCTGGTGATTTAACTTCCACTTCTGTAGTTCCAATTAAAGAAAACTTACCCTTATAAGGTATTACAAATATTATTCTTTTATCAGTATTTTGAAACGTGAATGCAACGTTTTCTTTGTACAATTTTTTTGTAATAATATGACTTCCTTTAACCAATCTTATTTTTTTCTTAGATTTAATTTTTATATTTTTAATTAAGGTTTCATTTATCCATGGTCCAGATGCGTTAATTAAAATTTTTGACTTTAATTTTTCATCATTTTCAAGACTAATAATCCATTCATTACCAATAATTTCAGCTTTTTTAACTTTGTTATATTCTAGTATTTTAGCATTATTTCTTTTTGCATCTTTAGCATTTAGTTTAGTTAATTTTTTATCGTCAATTTGTATGTCAAAATATTGAAAACCAGTTTTGTATTTTTCTTTAAGAATATTTGGAAATTTTTTTGTTAAATCAAATGTTTTTGATTTTGGTATATTACTTTTGCCACCTAAATTGTCATACAAAAATAAACCAATTTTAATTAACCAAGCTGGTCGAATTTTATCTGCATAAGGAATTATAAAAGGAATAGGTTTAGAAATATGTCTAGCAATTTTATAAACAATTTCTCTTTCTTTCAAAGATTCTCTAACTAATTTAAATTCATAATTTTCTAAATAACGAAGACCACCATGTACTAATTTCGTCGACCAAGATGAGGTTGCTCCTCCAATTTCACCTTTGTCAGCTAAACAAACTGATAAACCTCTGCCTGCAGCATCCCTTGCAATACCTGCACCGTTTATACCGCCACCTATTATGAACAAATCGAATACTTTAGACATTTAAATTATGAATCGTTTATAAAATATACAACCTATTTTAGAAATTTTAAATTTTTTAAATTCAAGTTTTAATAATTTCATTATTTATTAACATTTAGAAAAAAAAATTTAAGTATAGACTAGAATTGTGAAAAAATTTCTTGTTGCTATCGACCAAGGTACAACATCAACTAGAGCAATTCTCTTTGATTTAGATGGTAATATAAAATTCACATCTCAGTTTGAATTTAATCAATATTTTCCAAAAATTGGATGGGTAGAGCATAATCCAAACGAAATTTGGCTTACAACTCTAAAAGCATTGAAAAAAGTAATAAAAAAAGCATCTCTATTAAGAGGAAAAATATTAAGTATAGGAATAACTAACCAGAGAGAGACAACTATTCTTTGGAATAAGAAAACAGGAAAACCAGTGTACAATGCAATTGTTTGGCAAGATAGAAGAACCCAAGATTATTGTGAAGAGTTAAAGAAGAAAAGTTATGAAAAAATTTTTAGAAAAAAAACTGGATTATTTATTGACCCATATTTTTCTGCAACTAAAATTAAATGGATATTAGAAAACGTAAAAAATGTTAAGAAACTTTTAAAATCAAATAATTTATTATTTGGTACTGTTGATACTTTCCTTATTTGGAAACTCACTAATGGGCAACATCATTTAACAGAAGCAACTAATGCTTGTAGGACCATGTTATTTAATATTAATAATAATAAATGGGATAAAGAAATCTTGAAAAAACTTAAAATCTCTGAAAATATTTTGCCAGAAATTAAAAATTCAGCTGATAATTTTGGTTCAACAAGTAAGAGAATTGTTGGCAGCGAGATACCAATATCAGCAGTTCTAGGAGACCAACAAGCAGCTGCTGTAGGACAGTCTTGCTTCGAAAGAGGTTCAATAAAAAGCACATATGGAACAGGTGCCTTTGTTATAATGAATACTGGTTCAAAAAAAATTTATTCTAAAAATAAATTATTAACAACAATTTGTTACAGATTAAATGGAAAAAATACTTATGCTCTTGAAGGATCTATTTTTATTGCAGGTGCAGGTGTGCAATGGTTAAGAGATAAATTAAAATTTATTAATAATGCTTTCGATACGGAAAGAATTGCTCAATCAAAGAAAAATAATGAGGGTGTATACGTTGTGCCTGCTTTCAGTGGAATGGGAGCACCTTATTGGAGGCCTGATGCAAGAGGGTTAATAACAGGTCTAACAAGAAATAGTGATTGGAAAACCATAGTTAGAGCGGTATTAGAGTCAGTTGCCTATCAAAGTAATGATTTATTTAATGCAATGAAAAAAGATGGTTTAAAACCAAGTAAACTAAAGATTGATGGAGGAATGGTAGAAAACAATTGGTTTTCGCAATTTTTATCTGACATCATAAATATAAATACAGAAAGACCAAAGGTATTAGAAACAACTGGTTTAGGAGTAGCTTTACTAGCTGGATATCAACTTGGATTATTTAAATCATTATATGAAATCAAGAGGAAATGGAAAAAGGATAAAATTTTTAAGCCTAAAATTAAACAGAAAGTTAGAAACAATTTAATAAATGGTTGGAAATTATCAGTACAGAAAACTCTATTATAAAAAATACAGATTTCTTGTATTTACCTATTACTTCAAATAGAAATAAAAGAATATTTTAAATTTTAAAAATTAAATGTCAGAAAAAGTATTACTTACTGGTATTAGCGGGTTTGTTGCAAAACATGTTGCTATTGAATTATTAAATTCAGGTTACAAAGTTTTAGGTACTGTTAGAAATTCAGATTCAATTGAACAAACAAAAAAAACATTAGAAGAAAATAATGTTGCAATTAATAATTTATCTTTTGTAGAATTAGATTTATTAAAAGATGAAGGTTGGAATGAAGCAGCAAACGGCTGTAAATATATCATTCATGTAGCCTCTCCCTTTCCTCTAAAAGTCTCGAATGACAGGGAATCGCTTACACCAGCTGCAAAAGATGGAACTTTAAGAGTTTTGAATGCAGGAATTAATGCAGGAGTGGAACATTTTGTTAAAACTTCTTCAATAGTATGTATGTTCAGAAAACCAAACAGATCAAATCCTTATACATTTGGTGAGAATGATTGGACTGATTTAGACTGGGATAAAACTACAGATTATTTTGTATCAAAAACTAGAGCTGAAAAAGCTGCGTGGGATCTTATGGAAAGTAAGGGTCTTAAAAATAGTCTTACTTGTATCAATCCCGGCTTTGTATTGGGAGATTTTTTGAATGAAAAAACTTGTACTTCAATGGAGTATGTAAAACAATTGCTTCAGGGAAAATTTCCAGCTGCGCCAAAATTTTCAGTAATGATATCTCACGTAAAAGATATTGCTAAAGCACATGTTCTATCTTTGACTAATGAAAGAGCTGGAGGCAGAAGATTGATTGTTGGATCTGAAGTAAGAAGTATTCTTGAATTATCACAAATAATGGCCAAAAATATTCCAAGTCATGCAAAAAAACTTCCTAAAAGAGAATTGCCGAATTTCATGGTTAAACTTCTGAGTTATGTAGATACAAGTGCAAAGAATATGGTCCCTGATCTAGGTCTCAAAATGCAAACAGACCAAACATACGCAGAAGACATTCTTCAAATGAAATTCATAGCATCTGAAATTGCAGTTGTTGATGCAGCTAAATCAGTAATTAGACTAAATATAGCCTGAAGTTAATTGAACTATTTCATCAGATTCAAAAACAGTTTTTTCTAAATTTTCGTTTGCAATTTTTATCATAGCTTTTGCAACTTTTTCTGAATTGATCGGTCTCATTTTTTTAAGTGGCCCAAATAATAAAGGTGACAATAATCCAAAAGTCAGAATGCCCATTTTTTCTCCTACTCTATTCTCTTTTCTATCTCCCATTAAAAAAGAAGGTCTTAATATTCCTAAATTAGAGAAGTTTAATTTTTTTAATTCTTCTTCAACTAAACCTTTGAACTTTACGTAATCTCCTGAACTTTTTGGATTGGCATATATTGAAGAGATAAAAATAAATGAATTTACTGAATTGATTTTTGCAATTTCCGCTATTTTTTTTGGTATTTCAAGCTCTACTTTTTGATATTCATTTTTGTCAGGTGAATTTTGTTTTGTTGTACCAATACAAAAAAAACAATCATCTCCTTTAATATCTTCTTTATAGTTATCTAAATTATTGAAATCAGTTTTAATTATTTCAACTTTGGGCTTATTAATGATTAGTTCTGAGCGTACAAATAACTTTATTTTATTGTAATTGTCATTTTTTATTAATTGATTAAGAAGATGTCCACCAATTAACCCTGATGAACCAAAAACAAGGGCTGTTTTCATTAACTTAAACTTTTACAAAAAGAAGATATTTTTTCTAATGCTTTCTTTAGATTATCCATTGAAGTTGCATAAGAAATTCTGAAAAATCCCTCAAGTCCAAATGCAGAACCCTGAACAACAGCGATACCGCTATTCTCTAAAAGAGATTGAACAAAATCTGTGTCTGATTTAATTTCTTTTCCATTGGTATCTTTTTTTCCCATTAAACCTTTACAACTAGGGAAAACATAAAAAGCACCATCAGGATTTAAGCACTCGATGCCATCGATATCATTTAAAGCTTTAACAACAAAATCTCTTCTTTCTTGAAATGAGTCTGCTCTTTTTTTAATAAAATCTTGCGTTCCACTTAATGCTTCAACTGATGCGGCTTGACTAATTGATGAAGGATTAGTTGTTGATTGTGACTGGATTTTTGCAATGGCTTTAATAATTTCTTTTGGACCTGCCGCATAACCTATTCTCCAACCAGTCATTGAGTAAGCTTTGCTTACACCATTCATTGTAAGAACTCTTTCTTTTAAACCTTCAATTTGAGCAATAGTAAAAAATTTAAATCCTTCATAAGTTACATGTTCATAGATATCATCACTTAAAATATATACGTGAGGATGTTTTTCCAGAACTTTTGCGATTTCTCTGATATCTTTTTCTGAATAACATGCTCCTGTTGGATTAGAAGGAGAGTTTAAAATAATCCATTTTGTTTTTGGAGTTATAAATTTTTCTAAATCTGATGGATTAATTTTAAAACTTTGTTTTTCATCACACTCCATTACAACTGGTTTGCCCCCTGCTAGTAAAACGATATCTGGGTAAGAGACCCAATAAGGAGCTGGAACTATAACTTCATCACCTTCATTTAATGTGGCCATCATGGCATTATAAATCACATGCTTTCCGCCTGCTCCAACAGTGATTTGATCAGCTGTATAATCTAAATTATTTTCTTTTTTAAATTTTTCGACTATTGCTTTTTTTAAAGCTGGAGTTCCATCAACAGCAGTGTACTTAGTATCTCCATCATTTATTGCTTTTATAGCTGCTTGCTTAATATTTTCTGGTGTATCAAAATCTGGTTCACCTGCTCCTAATCCGATAACATCTTTTCCTGCTGCTTTTAATTCTCTAGCTTTTTGGGTTACAGCAATAGTGGGCGAAGGTTTAATCTTTTTTAAACTGTCTGATATTATGCTCATTGAAATATAAATAAATTCTAATACCTTGTTTAATATATGGAAAATACATATCAAGATTTAATTACAGATATACAAAGCAAAAATCCTCAAATCGGTGGAAAACTTGAAGGTGGAAAAAAATTTAAAATTAAATCTGACTTCAAACCTGCAGGTGACCAACCTGAGGCTATAAAAAAATTAGTCAATGGTGCTAACAAAGACCAATTTAATCAAGTTTTACTTGGTGTTACAGGTTCAGGTAAAACTTTTACAATGGCAAAAGTTATTGAGGCGACTAACAGGCCAGCCCTAATTCTTGCTCCAAATAAAACTCTTGCTGCTCAGCTTTATGGAGAAATGAAAACTTTCTTTCCAGACAATGCAGTGGAATATTTTGTCTCCTATTACGATTATTACACCCCAGAAGCTTATGTGCCAAGATCAGACACCTACATTGAAAAAGAAGCATCAATTAACGAACAAATAGACCGAATGAGGCACTCAGCTACCAGGTCTCTTCTTGAAAGAGATGATGTGCTTATAGTTGCTAGTGTATCTTGTATTTATGGATTGGGATCTGTTGAAGCTTATAGTAAAATGACTTTAACTCTTCAAAAGAATAACGATTATAATCGTGAGGAACTGATTAAGTCCTTGGTCGCTCTTCAATATAAACGAAACGATCAAAACTTTGTTAGAGGCACGTTTAGAGCTCGAGGAGAATATTTAGAGATTTTTCCATCTCATCTTGAGGATAGAGCTTGGAGATTAAGTTTATTTGGAGACAAACTTGAACAAATTGAGGAGTTTGATCCTTTAACAGGAGACCAAATAAGAGATCTAAGCTTAGTTAAAGTATATGCAAACAGTCATTACATCACCCCTAAACCAACAATAGAACAAGCAGTCATCAATATTAAAAAAGAATTAGAAATCACTTTAAAAAAACATAGAGCAGATAATAAGTTGCTAGAAGCTCAAAGATTGGAGGAAAGAACTAAATTTGATCTTGAGATGATTGAAGCAACAGGCTCATGTGCTGGGATTGAAAATTATTCTAGATTTTTATCAGGAAGAAAACCAGGAGAACCACCTCCTACTCTTTTTGAATATTTTCCCGATAATACCCTTATTTTTGTTGATGAGTGCCACGTAACTGTTCCGCAACTTAATGGAATGTATAAAGGAGATAGATCAAGAAAAAGTACATTAGCTGAGTATGGATTTAGACTTCCCTCTTGCATGGATAATCGACCATTAAAATTTGAAGAATGGGATTTGATGAGAACTCAGACTGTATTTGTATCTGCAACTCCTGGTCCTTGGGAATTAGAACAAACTAAAGGTAAATTTATAGATCAAGTAATAAGACCAACTGGTTTGATTGATCCACCTGTAGAAATAAGACCTGCCAAAACTCAAGTGGATGATTTAATGCATGAATGTAGAAAAGTTATTGAGAATGGTCATAGAGTACTTGTTACGACATTAACTAAAAAAATGGCAGAGGATTTAACTGAATATTTACACGAAAATGGAATTAAAGTTAGATACCTTCACTCTGATATAGATACTTTAGAAAGAATAGAAATTATGCGTGACTTGAGAATGGGTGTATTCGACGTTCTTGTTGGAATTAACCTTTTAAGAGAAGGTTTGGATATCCCTGAGTGTGCACTTGTTGGTATATTGGATGCTGATAAAGAAGGGTTTCTTAGATCAGAAACTTCCTTAATTCAAACAATTGGAAGAGCCGCAAGAAATGTTGATGGAAAAGTAATTTTGTATGCTGACAAAGAAACTAAAAGTATAAAAAAAGCAATAGCAGAAACTGATAGAAGAAGACAGATTCAATTAGCCTACAATAAAAAACATAAAATTGACGCGAAGTCTGTAAAGAAAGAAATTAGTGATATTCTTGAGAGTGTTTATGAAAAGGATTATGTTAAAATCAGTGATGGATCAAATATTGGTGGTAACTTAAAGAAACACTTAAAAGGTCTAGATAAGAAAATGAAAGAGTCTGCTGCAAACCTTGAATTTGAAGAGGCTGCTAAAATAAGAGATGAAATTAGAAAATTGGAAAGTACTGAACTTGAAATTACTCTTAACCCAAAAATTAGACAGTATGATGTAAAAAATAAGCTTTATCCAAAAGGTAGATCGACAATGGGTATGCCAGGAACTAAGGTCACAAAAAAAAGAGATAAAAAATGGAAGCACGGAAAATAATCATTACGGGTGGAGCTACCAGAATTGGTGCTGCAATTGCAAAACAATTATCTGGTACTAATAAAGAAATACTAATTCACTTTAATAAATCAAAATCAAAAGCTGAAAAACTCAAAAAAGATCTAGAGTTAAATGGTACTAAAGTTTACCTTGTCAAAGGTGATTTGAGCAAAGAAAATGATGTAAGTAAAATTGTTAAATATGCAAAATCAAAATTAAAATATTTTGATTGTTTAATAAACAATGCTTCATTGTTTGAAAATGATAAACTTGAAAGTTTTACAACAGACAGCTGGGATAAACATTTAAAAACTAATTTGAGAACTCCTGCTCTATTATCAAAAGAATTTGCTAAAAATGTTAAGGGAAAAAACAACAACATAATAAACATAATTGATCAGAGAGTTTTTAAACTAACTCCATACTTTTTTTCATATACCATAAGTAAAACTGGTCTTTATACTCTCACAAAAACAAGTGCTATGAGTTTGGCACCCAATATAAGAGTTAACGGAATTGCTCCAGGACCAACAATCAAAAACCAAAGGCAATCTGAAAAACATTTTAGGAAACAATATTTAGCAACCCCTCTAAAAAGACAAGTTAATGTAGAACAAATCTGTAATGCAGTTGACTTTTTTATCAAAAATATATCTATTACAGGTCAAGTTTTAGCAATTGATAGTGGACAGAATCTAAACTGGCAAACACCTGATATAATGGGCAAAGAATGAAAAAAAATAATCTGAACATCGTTAAAATAGATAAAAATAAAACTTTATTTAATTATGAAAAGAAAATTTTAATCAAAGAATTAATTTTAGATTTAAAACTTGGTTATTACGACTTTGAAAAAGAAAATTCACAAAAAGTTAAATTTAATCTCGAAGTTGATTATGAGGATAAAAAACCAACAAGTGATGAGGATATTAAATCAATAGTTAATTATGGAAGAATAGTTAAACTAATAAAAAAACTTACAAAAAATAAACATTATAATTTTCTAGAGACACTAGCTGAAGATGTCTTTGATGTTCTATTCAAAGATAAAAGAATTGGAAAAATTATGCTCCAAATCGAAAAACTAGAAATTTTAAAAGACTGCACATCTGTTGGTATTCAAGTTACCAAAAAAAGAAGTCATGATAAGCTCTGATCTAGGTAAAGAAGTAATTAAAAAAGAACTCCCTTTAGTTCCTAAGCTTCCTGGTGTCTATAGGATGCTGAACTCTAAAGATGAAATTCTTTATGTAGGAAAAGCAAAGAATTTACCCAATAGATTGAAAAGTTATGTTTCTGAAAAAAATCACATCATTAGAACTGAAAGAATGTTATCTCAAACAAGAAAATTGGAGATAACTACTACTTCTAACGAAAGTGAAGCCTTATTACTTGAAGCAAATTTAATTAAAAAATTTAAACCAAAATTTAACATTCTTCTAAGAGATGATAAATCGTTCCCTTTCATATTTATTGGCAACCAAGATCAATGGCCTCAGATAAAAAGACATAGGGGGAAAAAAACTAAAGAGGGCTTTTATTTTGGTCCGTTTGCGTCAGCTGGATCTGCCAATTGGACAATCAAAATGATTCAAAAAATTTTCCACTTAAGAGTTTGTGATGACACTGTGTTTAAAAAAAGAGAAAGGCCTTGTATATTATATCAAATCAAACGTTGTTCAGGTCCATGTGTTGGTTATGTCACCAAAGAGGACTATCAACAAACTGTTGATGATGCGATTGAATTTGTCTCTGGAAAATCTAGAAGGATTCAAAAAAATCTTTCTAATCAAATGGAAAAAGCAAGTGAAGAACTTGACTTTGAAAAAGCAGTAATTCTAAGAGATAGAATAAAAGCATTAAATATAATTCAGTCATCTCAAAGAATAAATGAAGCAAACTTAGTTGAAGCAGATGTTGTTGCTGGATACAAAGAGTCTGGTAAAGCCTGTATCCAAGTTTTTTTTTATAGATCAAAACAAAATTGGGGCAATCAAGCTTTCTTTCCAAAACATGATCCAGATGAAAAACTTGGAGAAATTATAAATTCATTCGTTTCTCAATTTTATGAGAATAAAAGTGTTCCCTCATCGATAATTTTATCTGAAGAAATTAAAGAAAAAGTTCTAATTGAAAAAACTCTGTCAAATAAGGAAGGTAAACAAATTACTATTTCTGTTGCAAAACAAGGTTCTAAATTAAAAGTAATCAATCAAGCCATTAAAAATGCAAAAGATAGTTTAAATAGAAAACTTTATGAAAGTCAAAACAATAGAGAGTTATTTGATGCTGTTGCTAGTAAATTCAATTTAGAAACAAACATTAATTTAATTGAGGTTTATGACAACAGTCACATACAGGGTACTAATAGTGTTGGAGCATTAATTGCCTATGGGGACGAGGGTTTTATCAAAAAAAGGTATAGAAAATTTAATATTAAACACAAAAAAAATGAACAAGATGATTATGGTATGATGCGAGAGGTTTTAAATAGAAGATTCAAAAGAGCGGTTCAAGAAAAGGATAATTATTTAACTTTTCCTGACTTAGTTTTAGTTGATGGTGGAAAAGGTCAATACTCAGTTGCAAGAGAAAGCCTAAATGAACTTGGTCTTCACGACATTCCTATCGTTGCGATTGCAAAAGGTAAACTGAGAAATAGTGGTAACGAAACCTTTTTTCATAATGGAAAAGAGTTTAAGTTTTTAAGAAATGATCCAACATTATTTTTTCTTCAAAGAATAAGAGATGAATCGCACCGATTTGCAATAAGTGCTCATAGAGCAAAAAGAAAAAAAGGAATAAGCAAATCTCTACTTGACCAAATTGATGGGATTGGGTCTATAAGAAAAAGGGCATTATTAAACCATTTTGGATCAGCAAGATCAGTAGAGTCTGCAAGTTTAGATGAAATAAAATCTGTTGAAGGTGTTGAGGAAAAAGTGGCAAAAAAGATATATAACTTCTTTCACGAATAATTATGCTTAAAAAAATTCCTAATTTATTAACAATAGGACGAATAATTATTGTTCCTTTTTTTGTATTGGCATTTTACTTGCCTGGATTTTATGGAGATTTGACTGCATTAATATTATTTGTTGTTGCGTCATTTACTGATTTTCTTGATGGAATGCTTGCAAGAATGATGGGTGAAGAGTCAAAACTGGGAGAATTGTTAGATCCAATAGCTGATAAGATAATCGTTGCGACAGCTTTAATTCTTTTAGTAATGGATGGTACTATAAGAAATTATGAAGTAATTGCTGCAATTATTATTCTTACTAGAGAAATATTGATTTCAGGACTTAGAGAATTTTTAGCAAAGGGGAAAATTAAACTTCCTGTTTCTAGTCTTGCTAAATTAAAAACAGTTTTACAGATGGTTTCAATCGCTCTCCTTCTATCAGGAGATACAGGAAATAAGATTATTAACTTCCAAGATTATAATGCCCAAACTATTGGTATTATTCTTTTATGGCTATCTGCAGCATTAACACTTTTTACTGGATATGATTATATGCGTAAAGGAATTGACCACGCTATGTCTGAAGACAATAAAGATTAAGCTGCTTTTTTCTTTCTTACTAAAGTTTGATAACTTTCATTTAAATCAATTATAGTATCACAAACTTTAAACTGATTTTCTGCAATGCATGAAACTGGCGTTACTTCTGCGGCAGTGCCTGTTAAAAAACATCCAACAAAGTTTGATAACTCCTCTGGTTTTATTTTTCTCTCGTGAACTTTAATATTTTTTGATTTTGCAATTCCAATTACTGTCCTTCTTGTAATCCCATCTAAAAAAGAGTCAGGGATTGGAGTGTGAAGTTCACCATTTTTATCTTTGAAAAAAACATTGGCACCAGTTGCCTCAGCTACATTTCCTTCATGATCTAACATTAATGAGTCTGTATAACCTTGTTTTTCTGCTTCATGTTTTGACAGTGTGCAAATCATATAAAGACCAGATGCTTTAGTATCCCAAGGGATTGTATTAGGCGCAGGTCTTCTCCAGTTTGAAATATTTAATTTTATACCCTCGACTTTTAATTTTGGATCAAAATATGAGCCCCACTCCCAGGTTGCAATTGCTACATGAATTTTTGTTTGTTGTGCAGAAATAGCCATCATCTCGCTACCTCTCCATGCAACTGGTCTTACGTATCCATTTTCAACGTTTTGTGAAGCAATAATTTTATTTGAAGCAATATTAATTTGTTCTTCTGAATAAGGGATATCAAAACCCATCCTCTTAGCAGAATGAAAGAATCTTGAAGTGTGTTCTTCTAACTTAAAAATTGATCCGTCATAAACTCTTTCTCCCTCAAAAACACAACTCGCATAATGTAAACCATGGCTTAAAACGTGAAGTTTGACGTCTCCCCAATCTACAAGCTCATCGTTGTACCATATTTTTCCAGATCTTTTGTCGTAAGGTATCATGATTGAAAATATTTAATTATATCTGAAAAATATCTTTGTATCTTTAATATGTCAATATAACTTACCCATAATGAAAGAACTTTTATATTTAAAAGATGATCAGCTTAAAGATTTGATAGAAAAACTTTTTGTGAGCTATAGAGAAACTTTCTCTGACTCTAAAAAGATATTAGATAAATACTCTATTGGTTTAGCACACCATAAAGTAATCCATTTATTGTCCATGTATCAGGGTATTTCGATATCTGAGCTATTAAAAAGACTAAAAGTCACAAAGCAAAGTCTTAATAGGGTTTTAAAAGATTTAATAAAATTAGACATTATTACGTTTAAAAAAGATGAGCAAGATACCCGAATTAAGCATGTATTTTTGAATGATAAAGGGGAAAAGATATTTAATGAGGTTTTTGATCAGCAAAAAAAAAGAATTTACAACGCATTACTAAACTCAAGTTCAGAGGAAGTAATAAATTTTGATAATGTTTTGAGTAAAATTATAAATGGATAAATTTCAAGCTCATATTTTGCTAGTCGATGATGATGAAGGAATTAGATCTTTGGTAAAAAAATATTTAAATGAAAATAATTTTTTAGTTACGACAGCAGATAGTGCTGAAAATGCGTCAGAGAAAGTAAAAATAATCAAATTTGATTTAATTATCCTAGATATAATGATGTCAGGTAAAAGTGGTCTAGATTTTATTAATGACCATAAAAAAGATTTGGACACACCAATTATACTTTTGACAGCCAAGGGTGAGGCGAGTGAAAGAGTTGAGGGACTTGAATTAGGAGCAGACGATTATTTAGCTAAGCCTTTTGAGCCAAAAGAACTGATTTTAAGAATTAGAAATATTTTAACCAAAACTATTAAAACAGATCAAAAAAGAATTATTGAATTTGAAAATGTAAAAATTGATTTAAATAAATTGCTAATTATTAAAAACAAAAAAGAATTTAAAATCAATAATACTGAAAAGATAATTTTAGAAAAAATGATTAATAATCCAGGAAATACATTTTCAAGAGAAAGTATTGGTCAATTGATTAATTTAGATAAAGAAAGGTCAATTGATGTGATTATAACTCGTTTAAGAAAGAAAATAGAAATTGATCCGAAAAATCCAAAATTTTTACAAACCATAAGAGGAGCAGGATATGTTCTCTGGATTGAATAATTTATTAAGAAAAGTTTTACCTAAAAGATTGTTCTACAGAGCACTTTTAATTGTTGCAGTCCCCGTCATTGTTCTTCAACTAATCATCACAATTGTATTTTTTGATAGCTTGTGGATTAAAACTAACAAAGGAATGACAAGAACATTAGTAAATGAAATAAGTGCGTTTATTGAAGCATATGAAAGTGAGGAGGAGGATAAACAAGAAATAAATAACTTATTTTCATTATTTTTAGATTTAAATATTCAACTTGAACTTAACGAAGAATTACAAGATCAACAAAATGAAAGATGGTTTAGTCCAATTGACCGAACATTAAGAAGAGAATTAAAATCAAGATTTTCAGTGGAAGACTATTGGTTTGACTCAACAAACTATAAAGAGTTAATTGATTTAAGAATTAAATATAAAGATGGATATTTTAAATTTTTAGTTCCTAAAGATCGTGTTGCCAGTTCATCTGCAAGAATATTTGCACTATGGATAACTGTACCTGCAATAATTATGGTGATCATATCTTTAATATTTTTAAAAAATCAAACAAGGCCTATTACAAATCTTGCACGCGCTGCAGAAAGATTTGGTAAAGGTGAGGAAATTGAGGAATACAAACCCTCTGGAGCTCTTGAAATAAGACAGGCGGGTCATGAATTTGATAAAATGAGAAAAAGAATTGAGAGACATCTTAATCAAAGAACAGAGATGTTGTCGGGTATAAGTCATGATTTAAGAACACCTTTAACAAGGATGAAGTTACAACTTGCATTTATTAAAGACAAAGACTCAGTAGAAAAATTAACTGAGGATATAAATGAAATGGAAAAAATGCTAAATGAATATCTTCAATTTACAAGCTCATCGTATGTTGAAAAAGATGAAATGTTTAATCTGTCTGAACTAATTGAAGAAGTAATTAAAAAATATAATAATGAAAATATTTCAAAGAATTTGTTACCTAGGGTTTATATTAACGGTAGAAAAAATTTAATCAACAGATGTCTAAATAATCTAATTGATAACGCCTTAAAGTACGCCACTAAAGTTGAGGTAAATGTTAGTAAAAAAAATACAAATCTATTTATTATGATTGATGATGATGGTCCCGGTATCGCAAAAAGTGAACACGACAATGTATTCAAACCATTCTATAAAATAGACAAAGGAAGATCTGACTCTAAATCCAGCGTTGGACTTGGTTTATCAATTGCATCGGATATTATTAAATCCCATGGGGGAAATATTAAACTTGAAAAGTCTAAAATGGATGGCTTGAGAGTTAAGATTTTTTTACCTGTTTAGTTTTTGTTTTTTTTTTACCTTCAAGCTTTTTAATTTTGATTTCTAAGTTCTCAACTCGTTTTGAAAGAATATCAAATTCATCCTTGCTTGTTAATTTCATTTTAAAAACAAATTCGTCTCTTTTAGATTTAAAAATATTTAGAATTTCAGCCGACAAATCTTTTGAGGAAACCAACCCTTGCTCAATCAATTTTGCAAACTTATCAATTATAAATTTAGAATTTTTCATATTTAAGATATACATTATAAGTATAAATTAAAATGTTCATCAATAATTTTGACCCAGTTGCAATTGAAATTTTTTCCTTAGAAATCAGATGGTATTCGTTAGCTTATATTGTTGGTATTTTGTTTGGATGGTTTGTTGCAAAAAAAATATTTATTAAAAATGAGGATATCAGTAAAAAATTTGACGATTACATCACTTATTTAATCATTGGAATTATTTTAGGTGGAAGAATTGGTTACATATTATTCTATAATCTAGAATATTATTTAAATAATTTGTCGGATATTTTTAAGATTTGGGAGGGCGGCATGTCTTTTCATGGCGGATTAATCGGAATTATAATTGCGAGTATAATTTTTGGAAAAAAAAATAATCAAAATCCTTTTTTATATATGGATGTTGTAGCATTAGTTGCTCCAATTGGAATTTTTTTTGGAAGACTATCAAACTTTATAAATTCAGAGTTATATGGAAAAGTAACTGATGTGCCTTGGTCAGTAACTTTTGTTCAAGTAGATAACTTGCCAAGACATCCTACCCAAATATACGAAGCTCTACTAGAGGGAATAATTTTAATACTAATTTTAATTAATTTTAAAAATAAAAATTTTTTGCTTAAGCCGGGTTTAATATCAAGCCTATTTTTAATTTTTTACTCAATATTTAGATTTTCTATTGAATTTTTAAGAGTTCCAGACGAGCAGTTAGGTTATTTATTATTTAATTTAACTATGGGGCAAATTTTAAGTGTAATCCTAACATTGGCCGGGTTAGTCCTATTTTATTTTAAAAATGAAGATAAACAAATCAACTAACTTATCTTTAGACCAATTTATTAATTGGGCACTTTACGATAAAGACTCAGGTTATTACATGAAGCAAAATCCCTTTGGCAAGGAGGGTGATTTTATTACAGCTCCAAATATCACAAGACTTTTTTCAGAAATTATAACTATTTGGTTAGTTACTTTTCTTAAAAGTTTGGGCTCCCCAAACAAATTTAATTTAATTGAGCTAGGTGCCGGAAATGGTGAAATGATGAAGGTGGTTTATCAAACATTAAAGAACTTTCCAGAACACTTTAGCTCTTGTAATTTTATGATATACGAAAAAAGTAAATATCTCATTGATCAACAAAAAATGAACCTTGAGTCTGAGAAAATTACTTGGATCCAAGATTTAAAACAAAATTATTCAGAACCTACTATTTTTTTAGCAAATGAATTTTTTGATGCTTTGCCAATTAAACAGTTTTTTAAAAGACAAGATGACTGGTATGAAAAATTTGTAGATCTTTCAAATCCTGAAGAGGCAAAATTTAATGAAATCAAAACAAATATTAAATTGATTGAGGAAAAATTAAATTTAGAGATTTCAAAAGGACAAGATATAATTGAATATTCTCCTGATGCTTTAGAATATTTAAATATTATAGGCAATATAATTGAAAAAAGTGAAGGTGGAATACTTGTTATAGACTATGGTTATTTAAATTCTAAAATGCAAGATACCCTTCAAGCAGTTAATAATCATAAATATTCAAATATTTTAGAAAATATTGGTGATTCTGATATTACGTACAACATCAACTTTAATTTATTTCAAAAATTTATAGATCAATTTAAAAATTTGGACACAGTAGTTACAACTCAAAAAAAATTCTTAACCAGTATGGGAATTCTTCAAAGAGCTGAAATTATAAGTAAGGATATAGCTTTTTCTAAAAAAACAGACTTATTTTACAGAATAAGAAGACTAATAGATGAAAAACAGATGGGCGAATTGTTTAAAGTTATGCTTGTAAAATCTAAAAATAATAAATTTCAAACAGGATTTCAAAGTGATTAAATCTAAAAAACTTTCAAATATTAAGAATTTGAAACACGGCTTCTTTAATAGCAAGGGTGGTATATCTAAAAATATTTATAAAAGTTTAAACTGTGGACCAGGATCAAGAGATAAACCAGGTAATGTAAGAAAAAATTTAGAATTAGTAAGAAAAAAAATCAATCATTCAGCTGGGGATATTTTTTTACTTAACCAAATTCACAGCAATAAATTCATTTATATTGAAGAAAAATATCATTTTAAATCAAAGCCAAAAGCAGATGCGGTGATTACTAATCAGAAAAACTTACCAATTGCTGTTTTAACAGCAGACTGTGTGCCAATTTTGATTTGTGATCAGCAAAAAAAAATAATTGGAGCAATCCATGCGGGCTGGAAAGGAGCATATAAGGGAATAGTCGATAAAGTGATCAAATTTATGATTAAGAAAGGATCTAAGCCCCAAAATATTACTGCCGTAATAGGCCCTTCTATCTCAATTGATAATTATGAAGTTCAAAATGAATTTAAAAATAAATTTTTAAAAAAAGATAGACGAAACAAAATTTTTTTTAGAATAAAGCGTAAAAAGTTATATTTTGACTTATCAAAGTACGTAAAATCTATACTTTTAAAGAATAAAATAAAAAAAATAGAAAAAATTAAAATCGATACATTTGATGTTAAAAATAAATTCTTTAGTGCTAGAAGAGCTTTAAGTTTAAAACATGATGATTATGGTAGAAATATTTCAATAATTATGCTTAATTAGGTTTTTTCTAATGAAATTATTATCTGGAACTAGCAATAAGCCTCTCAGCAAGGACATTGCAAAGTTTTTAAAATCTAAACTAGTTAATTCAAGTATCAAGAATTTTGCAGATGGTGAGATATATGTTGAATTAAATGAAAATATAAGAGGAAATAGTATTTTCATAATTCAGTCTATCTCATCTCCTGCTAATGATAACCTTATGGAACTTTTGTTGTGCATAGATGCTTTAAAAAGATCCTCTGCTAAAAATATAACAGCAGTTATTCCATATTTTGGTTATGCAAGACAAGATAGAAAAGTTGTTCCAAGAACATCTATCTCAGCAAAACTTGTATCAAATTTAATAACAAAAGCTGGCGCAGACAGAGTTGTAACAGTTGATTTGCATGCAGGTCAAATTCAAGGGTTTTTTGATATACCGGTAGACAACTTATTTTCTACACCCATTTTTGCAAGACATGTAAAAAAAAACATCAAAAGTAAAAATATTGTATGTATTGCACCTGATGTTGGAGGTACTGAAAGAGCAAGAGCACTTGGAAAGATTTTGAATGTTGGTCTTGCAATCGTTGATAAAAGAAGACCAAAACCTGGTCAATCCCAAGTGATGAATGTAATCGGAGAAGTAAAAGATAAAACTTGTGTAATAGTGGACGACATCATTGACTCTGGTGGAACTATAGTCAATGCGGCTAAAGCATTAAAGGATCGGGGTGCAAAAGAAGTTTACGTTTATATTACCCACGGTGTTTTAACAGGTGAGGCTGTAAAAAAAATTAAAAATTCGGTAATTAAAAAATTAGTAATCACAGATACAATTGACAATAAAGACAAAACGAAGAGTGCAAAAAACATAGAAGTTCTATCTATTTCAGCCTTGATGGGAGAAGCTATTAAAAGAATATCAAACTCAACCTCCGTTTCCGATTTATTTAAATAATTACCTTGAGTTATTAAAGATCTTGAGCTAAAAACCCTTGTTTTTATGAATTCATTAGACGCCAATATAAGAGAAACTAAAACTAAAGGTGAACTAACTTCCCTTAGAGATAATGGCAATGTGCCTGCTATAATTTATGGTGGAGAGGCTCAAAATGAAAAGGTGGCAATCTCAAAAAAATTATTAAAATCATTAATTGAAAAAGAAAATTTTCTATCAAACATAATTTCTTTAAACGTTGATGGAAAAACACAAAATGTTCTTCCTAAAGAAATAAAATACGACATTATAACTGATGAACCTATTCATGTAGATTTTTTAAGAGTAGTGCCAGGTGTTAAAATTAAAATTGAAGTTCCAGTAAAATTTATTAATCATGAAAGTTCACCAGGACTTAAAAGAGGTGGGGTATTAAATATAGTAAGAAGAAAAGTAGAATTAAAATGTCCAAGTGAAAAAATTCCTGAAAATCTTGTAATAGATTTAGATGGAATTGATATTGGAGAGAGTTTTAAAATTTCATCTATAACTTTAGATGAAGAGGTAGTACCCACAATTCAAGGAAGAGACTTTGTAATTGCAACTTTAGCAGCTCCAACCGTAATGAAAGAACCTGAGAAACCTGCGGAGGCTGAGGCAGCTGAAGGTGAAGAAGGAGGAGCAGGAGCAGAGGCAGCCCCAGCAGATGGTGATAAACCTGCTGCTGAAGGTACTAAAAAAGAAGGTGAAGATAAAAAACCTGCTGAAGAAAAAAAATAAGTTATCAAAATTGAAATTTACTTCCCACTAGAATTCATTATATGCTTTTATTTGTAGGTTTAGGTAACCCAACTCCAGATAGTGAAAATAATAGACATAATGTTGGTTTTAAAATAATCGACTCAATAAATAAAAAATTTAGCTTATCAAAACAGAAACCAAAATTTAAAGGATTACTCACCACTGGTAATGTTGCAGATCAAAAAATTTATGCCATTAAGCCCCTAACTTTTATGAATAATTCTGGAATATGTATTCGAGAACTCATAGAATATTTTAAAATTGATGCTGAGGACGTAATCGTTTTCCATGATGATTTGGACGTAGAATTTGGAAAAATCAAAGCAAAATTTGGGGGATCCAGTGCAGGACACAATGGTATTGCCTCAATAGATAAATTTATTGGCAAAGATTATTCTAGAGTAAGAGTGGGAATTGGAAAACCAAAAGATAATATGGAAATAAGTGACTATGTTTTACAAAATTTTGATGAAGATGAAATGACAGGGTTGGAAAAAATAACCAATGACATCACAGACTCTATTTCAATATTGGTCAATAAAAAATTAGATTTATTTTCAAGCACAGTAAATAATAAATAATGAGTTTTAAGTGTGGAATTGTTGGTTTGCCCAATGTTGGTAAATCTACTTTGTTTAATGCACTTACAAATTCTAGTAAGGCTCAGGCTGCAAACTTCCCTTTTTGTACAATAGACCCTAATGTAGGAGTCGTTCCAGTTCCTGACGAGCGACTTGAAAAATTATCCAAAGTTTCTAACTCAAAAAAAACAATTAATACGACAATTTCATTTGTTGATATTGCCGGACTTGTGAAAGGTGCCTCAAAAGGTGAGGGTTTAGGGAATAAATTTCTTTCACATATAAGAGAGGTAGATGCTGTAATTCATATGACTAGATGCTTTGACTCTGATGATATTCAGAATGTTAATCCAACAGTAGACCCCATAAGAGATTTAGAGATTATTGAAACAGAAATGATGCTTGCAGATTTAGAGTCTATTCAAAAAAGATTAGAAAAAAATAATAAAAAAAATATAGAGGAAGAGCAGCTCAAAATTTTAGAGATTGCTTTAGATTGTATCAATAATGATAAAGATATAACGATTCTTAAGTCCCAGTTTGAAACTAAACAACTAAACCAAAGTGGATTGTTATCCATAAAACCTAAGATATTTGTATGTAATGTTGATGAACAGAGTGTGAAAGAGGGAAATATTTATACAAATGCCTTCGTTGAGAAATATGGTGAAGAAAACACTTTAATAGTTTCAGCTGATATTGAAAATCAAATTAATGAATTAGAAAATGAAGAAAAAAAAAATTATATGGATATCATTGGATTAAAAGATACAGGATTGAGTATGTTGATCCAGAAAGGATACAAAATTCTAGAACTTGATACATATTTTACTTCTGGTCCTGAAGAAACAAGAGCTTGGACAATCCAAAAAAACTGTACAGCTCCAAAAGCTGCTGGTGAAATTCACACAGATTTTGAAAAAGGATTTATAAGAGCTGAAACAATTTCCTATGAAGATTTTGTTGCTAATGATGGTTGGGTAAATTCTAAGAATAACGGTAAAATGAGATTAGAAGGTAAGGATTATATTGTAAAAGATGGTGATGTCTTAAACTTCAGATTCAACACGTGACCAAATTCTCTTCATACTGAAATAAACCAGTATTGTTAAAATTATCAAATACACGATAGCCTTGAATCCCATTTGGTGTCTAGCTTCTAAACTAGGTTCAGCAGCCCACATCAAAAATGTTGTTACATCTTTTGACATTTGCTCAACAGAAGCGTTTGTACCATCAGAATATTCAATAATTCCATCTGACAAAGGTGCCGACATTTTAATTTTGTTACCGTACATATATTTATTGTAATGAACTCCATCGTCTAAAGTCATTCCACTTGGAGCCTCCTCATAACCTTGTAATAAAGAATATATATAGTCTACTCCCCCTCCTCTAGCTTTAACTAATACTGACATATCTGGGGGATATGCTCCTCCATTAGCAGCTTCAGCAGCTTTAACATTTTCATATGGCATGACAAATTTATCAGATAGTTTTCCTGGCCGAGTAAACATTTCTCCATCTGAGTTTGGTCCATCAGTTACCTCAAATGAGGCAGCAATTGCTTTTGCTTGAGCCACAGAAAACTCGGGTCCGCCTTTTTCTGATAAATTTCTATAGCTTAAGTACTTCATTGAGTGGCACGCTGCACAAACTTCCGTATAAACTTGATATCCTCTTTGAAGTGAGGCCCTATCAAACTTTCCAAATAATCCTTTAAAACTCCAATCAGTTTTTAAGTACTCAACTTTTTCTGCAGAGATTGCTGAATAACTATTTAGGGATAACAGTATTATTATTGAAAAAAGTTTAAAAATTTTTTTCACTATTCTAGTTTACTTTCCTTTTTTTTAGCCATAGCCATATTGGGTGACCCACCAAGCACAGGTTCCGTAATACTTAATGGTAAAGGAATGGTTCGCTCTTTTAATCCTAGCACTGGTAAAATAACTAAAAAATGAAGGAAATAATAAGCAGTTGCAACTCTTGCAATTAATAAATATAGCCCTTCAGCAGGCATTGCACCCATGTAACCTAAGATTAAAACATCAGCTACTAGTATCCAGTAAAATTGTTTATAGAGCGGTCTAAATACTGCTGATCTTATTTTTGAAGTATCTAGCCAAGGTAAAACTGCTAAAATTAAAATTGCTGATAGCATAGCAACTACTCCAAGTAACTTATCCGGGACTGATCTTAAAATTGCGTAAAATGGTAAGAGATACCATTCAGGTACAATATGTGCTGGGGTTACTAATGGATTGGCCTCTATATAATTATCTGCATGTCCTAAAATATTAGGCGCATAGAATACGAAAAAAGCAAACACAATCATAAACATCAATAATGCAAATCCATCTTTAATTACTATATAGGGATGAAAAGGAACTGTATCCTTTGACGGTTTTTTAACATCTATACCAACAGGATTATTGTTACCAGGAACATGTAATGCCCAAATGTGTAAAACCACTAATCCCAGTATTAAAAAAGGTATCAAATAATGAAGCGTAAAAAATCTTGTTAAGGTAGGATTGTCTACAGAATATCCTCCCCACAACCAAGTCACTATACCTTCGCCAACTAATGGGATTGCACTAAATAAGTTTGTTATCACAGTTGCACCCCAGAAACTCATTTGACCCCAAGGCAAAACATAACCCATGAAAGCTGCAGCCATCATCAATAAATAAATAATTATTCCAATTATCCATATGATCTCTCTAGGAGATTTGTATGACCCATAAAACAATGACCTAAAAATATGAATATAAACTGCTAGGAAAAACATAGAAGCACCGTTTGCGTGAATATATCGAATTAACCAACCATAGTTAACGTCTCTCATTATGTGCTCCACACTTTCGAATGCCATATCTGCGTGAGCGATATAGTGCATTGCTAAAGTTAATCCTGTAACAATTTGAGTTATCAAGCAAAAAGTTAATATTCCACCAAAGGTCCACCAATAATTCAAATTTTTTGGAGTCGGATAATCAGTTAGATGATTTGCTAAAGTTAATAATGGCAATCTATCATTAAACCATTTTCCAGCTTTTGATTTAGGTGTGTATTCGTGATCACTCATATAGTTTATCCAATTTTAATTGTGTTAGTGTTAACAAATTCATATTTTGGAATTTCCATGTTCCATGGTGCTGGACCTTTTCTAATTCTTCCAGATGTATCATAGTGTGAACCATGACAAGGACAAAACCATCCATTATAATCTCCTTTATCATTTAAAGGAACACATCCAAGGTGAGTACATACTCCTAACATTACTAACCATTCAGGATTTTTTGCTCTATCTTCATCTTTTTCTGGGTGTATTAAATCCTCCATTTTAACAGATCTTGCTTCAGCTATTTCTTCCTGAGTTCGTCTTCTTATAAAAACTGGTTTTCCTCTCCAAAGCACAGTTATTGTATTGCCTGGTGTTAAAGAGCTAATATCGACTTCTGTACTTGCCAATGCTTTTACTGATGCATCAGGATTCATTTGGTCTACAAGCGGCCAAACTACTGCAGCTGCTCCAACTGCTCCAACAGCATATGAAGCTGTAAATAAGAAATCTCTTCTTTTTGGTTTTTTGTCTGACACGATTAGTAACTGTTTATATTGTCTGTTTTCGATTTAAATTACTTAATATACGAATTCATATAATATAAAATATTATTTTTACTACTGATAGAATGACACATAATTCAACCATTTCGGGCCTTAGAATTGCTTTATATGAGCCAGATATTCCTCAAAATACAGCAGCAATAATAAGAACTTGCGCTTGTTTGGGCGCGAAATTGGAAATTATAGAGCCCTGTGGATTCCTTTTGTCTGATAAAAGGTTCAAAAGAGTTGTTATGGATTACATGGATCTTGATCAAGTCGAGTTTTATCAAAGCTCTGAAAAATTTTTTGAGAAAAAACAGAATCAGAGAATTGTTTTAATGACAACCAAGGGATCCATATCTTATACTAAGTTTAAGTTTAAATCAGATGACACAATATTATTTGGGCGAGAAAGCGCAGGTGTTCCTGAAAAGGTTCATAAACTAATCAAAGATAGATTAAAGATTCCAATGAATAATAATGCTAGATCACTTAATATTGCTTCCTCTGTTGCTATTGTCTTAGCGGAAAGTTTAAGGCAGATTAAATTGATTTAAAATGGATATAGATATTAAAAAAGATCTATCAAGTAATTGGTTCAAACTTTTACAGAATGCAATTTGTGATGACATCATCAAGCTTGAGAAGAATAAATTAAAATTCAAGTCTACCTCTTGGAAAAGAAATACCAAAAAAGATGAAGGGGGTGGAGAATACAGAATTCTTAAAAATGGAAAAATTTTTGAAAAAGTGGGCGTCAATTTTTCAAGAGTATATGGAAAATTTCCTAAGAAATTCCAAAAAAATATTCCAGGTGCTGAGAAAAATCCAAGTTTCTGGGCTTCAGGGATATCTGTAGTTATGCATATGCAAAACCCTCATATCCCTGCTATGCATTTTAATACAAGATATGTTTGTACACAAAAAAATTGGTTTGGTGGAGGAATGGATGTTACGCCAGCTATAAAAGATATAAATGAAAAAAATAATTTTCATAAAACGTTAAAGCTTATGTGTGACCAACATAATAAAAATTATTATTCCAAATATAAAAAATGGTGTGATGAATATTTTTATTTACCCCATAGACATGAAGCAAGAGGGATTGGTGGTATTTTCTTTGATTATAAAAATGAAAACTTTGAAAATGATTTTAAATTTGTAAGGGATGTTGGGGTAACATTTCAGATGTTATTTAATGATATTATAAGAAAAAAAGTTTCAAAAAAATGGACTTTAAAAGATAAAGAGAAACAGTATATTAAAAGAGGTCGTTACGCAGAATTCAACTTATTATATGATCGAGGGACGAAATTTGGTCTTCAAACAGGTGGGAATGTTGAAGGGATACTAATGTCGTTACCTCCAATTGTAAAATGGAAATAAGAAATGGATAAAGAACCAATTACACTGAATGGTCTTAATAAATTAAAAGAGGAATTAGTTTATTTAAAAGAAAAAAAAAGACCTCAAATAGTAGCTGCAATTGCTGAGGCTCGGTCTCATGGAGATTTAAAAGAAAATGCTGAATATCATGCTGCAAAGGAAGAGCAATCTCACAGTGAGGGGAGAATAACAGAAATCAACGACATAATTGCTAGAGCAAATGTAATTGATGTAACTAAATTAAATAATGAGGGAAAAGTTATTTTTGGTTCTACAGTTTATTTAGAAGATTTAGATACAGGGGAAAAAATAAATTACAAAATTGTTGGTAAAGATGAAGCTGATTTAAAACAAAAATTAATTTTTTTTCAATCTCCAATCGGCAAAGGGTTAATTGGGAAAAATAAAAGTGATTTAGTTGAAATTACCACTCCATCAGGAGTGAAAAATTTTGAGATTAAAGACGTAAAATATATTTAACTTTTAGCAATTTTTTGAACTTGTTTATCTGAAATTTGAAAACCGTTTTGAACCCAAATTTCTTCTATCATCCTCAATTTGTTTCCTAAAACTTTGCCTTCAGGGATATTGTACTTTGACATAAGAATATTTGCCCCAACAGGCAAGGTTGGCGTAGTTTTGCTATTATAAAAATCAAGTAATTTTACCAGTTTTTTTTCTAATTTTTTTGAAATAAATAACTTAAAACTAATAATATCAGTCACAGCTTGCCTTCCATTAAAATAAAAAATTTTATTCAAATTTTTTTCAGTAAAATAATTGATATTTACTTTTTGCTTATAAAAACTATCAACAAATTTTATTCTTTTTTGATTTTTATTAGAAATTTTAAATTTATATAAAAAATAATCTGCGTTATCAGTTCCATCAATAATTAATAATGAAATCAATAAAATAAAATCAATTTTAGATAAATTTTTCTGTGCGTATGCATTTAACTTTTTAAAACTTTGAAGATTTTTTAATTGAGGGAAAATTATTTCTATTAACTCAAGGCTTTCTTTATCCTTAAATAATTTAATAAACCCATCTGATTTTGTTAATTTTTTTAATTCTTCTATTAATCTTTCAGAAGAAAGTTTTGAAATTCCTCCAATATTTCTTTTGATAGTTCTAAAAATTTCTAGCTCATGTTTGTTATTAGAATAATTCAAAGAGAAACGTAGGTATCTTAATATCCTTAAGTAATCCTCTTGAATTCTTTCCTCTGGATTTCCTATAAATTTTACAGTTCCGCTTTCTAGGTCTTTTTTACCATAATGAGGATCAAACAAATTTCCATCTTTATCAGAATAAATTGCATTAATAGAAAAATCTCTTCTATTTGAGTCTTCCTTCCAATCTAATGAATATTGAACTTTAGCATGTCTACCATCTGTTGAAACATCTTTTCTCAGAGAAGTAATTTCGTATTTTTGATCACCTATAATTGCTGTGATTGTTCCATGATCTATTCCTGTTTCATAAAAGTTAATATTATTTTTTTTGAGTGCATCACAAACTTCTGAAGGTATTAAATTTGTAGCAAGGTCAATATCATCTACTTGCTCTTTTTTTATAATCTTTCGAATACATCCACCAACATATCTAACTTCGCTAGTTTCGTTAAAATTATTTATAGCTTGAAATATTTTGTAGGCTGAGGTTTCTTGGGTAATTTTTTTTATGTTTTGACTTATGTAATCAAGATTTTTTGATCTGAAAAATATTTTATCTAATAATTTGTCCATAAATGGCTGGGGCGCTAGGATTCGAACCTAGGATGCCGGTACCAAAAACCAGTGCCTTACCGCTTGGCTACGCCCCAATATTAATTTCGTATAGCACAAAAAAACAAAATTTATATAGTTTTTGATACATTGCACCAATAATTTTTAAATTTTCTTTGAAACTGAACTTTTGCTAACTTGCAGTCTTTTGAGTATTGATAATAAGCAATTACTGAAGATCCAGATCCAGTCATTCTAACAAATAGAGGGGTATTAAGGTTTTGTAAAAATAATTTAATGTTTTTTAGTCGCGGATATTTTAAAAAAGCTATCTTTTCAAGAGCATTATTTTGGCAAACTAAATAATTCGGACTGAACATTTGTTTTTTTGGATTATTGAACTTTGGTTTGGTAAACTTTTTAACATCAGAATATATTTTTTTTGTTGAACACCCAAAATTTGGTTTAACTAACAACACATAATATTTAGGTAAATTACTGAATTTTTTAATTTTGTTATTTGAAGTTAAAATAGCATTAGAAAATTTTATTCCTAATATCACATCTGATCCAATTAAACTGCAAAGTTTTTTAATCTGAATTTGATTTAGGTTAACAATTTTTCTTTTAATAAAAAAATTTAATACAGTAGCAGCGTTCATAGACCCACCACCAAGTCCAGCTTCTTTTGGTATATTTTTTTTTATTTTAATTTCAAATTTTTGATTTTTTAATAAATTAGACTGATCAAGAATTTCTAGTAACTTCTGAACTGTATTTTTTTTTTTAATATTTTTAGAAAATTTTCCATTAAATAAAACTTGATGATTTTTTGAATTTATTTTTTTGATAAAGATCAAATCATGTAACTTAACAAATGAGACAATACTCTCAATTTTATGCAATAATTTTTTTTTTCCTGTTACATGAAGTGCTAAATTGATTTTTGCGTAGGACTTGAGATGACCATTCCTCATTTAGGAATTTTTTAGGCCTTCAATTACTTTAATATTAATTTTTTTTCTCATGCCATCTTCTGTATCATCAAATTTCAAAACATTATTCCAAAAGTATCTTGCCTGAATTTTACGATTTAATTTCCATAATATATCTCCGTAATGATCATTAACTATAGGATCCTCGGGCATTAATTCTACAGCTCTTTTAAGATATTTTTCTGCCTCATTGTAATCATCTATAAGATAATAAGCCCATCCTATAGAGTCGATAATGTAAGGATCATTACTTTTTGACTCGTATGCCCTTTTTAACATTTCCATAGCTTGATCAATTTTATAATCACGCTCTAACCACGAATATGCCAAATAATTTAAAACATAAGCATCATCAGGATTTATGTTTAAAGAATTAAGTAAATCTTCGTCTGCTTTTTTATAATCTCCTAACCTCTCATAGCTTCCCCCTCTTCTGTAAAATAAATCTGCTCTAAGCTCAGATTGATCATCTAATGACAATATAATTTGTGAATAATACTCAATTGCTTTTTCATAATTTTTTGAATTTTTATAAAAATTTGCAATATCAAATTGCATTTTTAAGTTTGGATTATCTATTTGATTAAACTTTGCAGTAATAAACTTTATTGCATTGTCATAATCTTGTTCCTCAACAATTATTTGAGCTTCTTTTTTTAATCTAAACCAATAATAAAACTCATCTTTTTTATTAAATTTTGTAATGATTTTTCTAACTTTATTAAATTCTTCATTTAAATAATAGTTTTCTGCAACTAAAGATAAATTAAACTCAAACTTTGGATTTAAATAATTTGATAAATTTAAATAAAAATTAGATTTCTCAAAATTATCTTGGGATGAATATAGATTTGATGCTAAAAATAAAAATTCAGAAACAATATCTTTATGATTTTGACATGAAAAAATTTTATTAAACTCCTTAAATTTTTTATTCTCTACCCAACTTTTACTTTGGGATAATAAAATAGTTGAATTTATATAGTCAAATTGACTGACAACATTTTCTGCCTCGTTTATTTTGTTTTTATCAATTAAATAATTAAGATAAAAAAAGATGTATCTAGAATAATCTCCTTGCTGGTTATTAATTAAATTTAGAAAAAAAGCTCCAGTCTTTTCATCCTTCAAATAACATCTTTGAAAAGTTTCTGCTATTAAAGACAAATTTCCAAAATTTTTTTTATTATTTAAAATTTTTTTATTTTTAAAAGTGTAGATGTATTGTTTTAAAGTCTCAAAAATTACCAAGTTTATTCTATTTTGATCTTGAAATTTTAAACTTTGAGTTAAATATTCTTCAGCTTCATCAAAATTATTTTTTTTTAAGCTATCAATAATTAAAATTAAATAAGCGTCGTAAAAATCTGCATTGTCTTTATTGCCATTATTTTTGATCACATTAATGGCTTGTGGAACTTTGTTATCTAAAACTAAAGAATTTACATACCTTTTTAAATATGAGTCATGTTTGTTTAATAGAACTTTTGAGAGATTAAAAAATTTTAATGCTTTAGAATTATTTTGATTTTCATACGCAATAATTCCTGAAAAATAATTTGATAAATCCCTAGAATTAAAGTCATTAAAAGTAGTACTTTTAGAATATATGGGTGTCTGATAGAGTAACCCAAAAATAAATACTAGCTTTATTAATTTTTTTAACATTTAGACATTGTATGACTAAAAAAGTAATAAATCAAAATGACAAATTTAGGGAAGAATTGATTAATACAATTGAACCAAACTTTGTTTTTAATAATAAACCTATAAACAGATTTGCCAACAATGATGTCAAACTTGATGGTAATTTATCAAAAAACAAGACTGAATTATTGCTAAACCTAAAAAAGCAAATCAATTCAATTGAGAATTGTAAATTGAGAGAAAATTCGAGGAATTTAATTCTTGGGGATGGAAACATTAACAGTCCTATAATGTTAATTGGTGAAGCCCCAAGTTTAGAAGAAGACAGTAATGCTAGCACCTTTATGGGCGAAGTTGGAGAGCTGCTTGATAAAATGCTGCTTGCGATCAATATTAAACGAAAAAGTATATATTGTAGTTATTCAATAAATTTCAGACCTCCAGAAGACAGAAAACCAACATCAGTAGAGATCAAAAGATACTCTGTATTTTTAAAGGAACATATATCAATAATAGATCCCAAAATTGTCATTTTAATGGGGAGTACAGCAATGGAAGCTGTTGCAGGAATTAACGGTAAAATTTCGAGTGAAAGAGGAAAATGGAAAGAGGTCATACTAAATGGTCGAACCTATCCTTTGATGATAACCTTCAATCCATCATACTTAATAAGATTTCCAGAGAATAAGAAATACTCATGGGAGGATTTAAAAAAAATAAGATTGAAGATAAAAGACTTAAATTTAAAAGTTTAATGAAAATAATCGCAGGTGTAGACGAAGTTGGCAGAGGCAGTTTAATTGGACCAGTTTATGCGGCAGCTGTTATTTTAAATAGATCAGTTAATTATAAGATACTCAAAGACTCTAAGACACTAACTAAGGAAAAAAGGGAAATTTTATTTAATTACATCAAAAAAAATTCTATTTGGGCTACTGGTAGAGCATCTGTTAAAGAAATAGATAAAATAAATATTCTTCAAGCGAGCTTGCTTGCCATGAAAAGAGCAATAAAAAAACTCAAAAAAAAACCTTCGCAAATTTTAATTGATGGAAATAAAATACCAGATTTAAAAAATTACAATTTAAGGGCAATAGTAAAAGGTGACCAAAAAATACCCTCCATTTCAGCAGCATCCATTATCGCTAAAGTAACAAGAGATAATTTTATAAAAACTTTAGCAAAGAAGAACAAAGGATATCATTGGGATCAAAATTTTGGTTATGGAACTAACCAGCATTTAAAGGCAATAAAAAAGCTTGGTGTTAACAAACATCATAGAAAAACGTTCTCACCAATATCAAAACTTAAGAAACACAATATCTAGTTATCTTAAATTTTAGCCACACAAATCGAGTCTAAATATTTCAATCTCAGGTTGACCGTAGAATCCATTTGGAGTCTAATTATCTTTTAAAAATGAAAACTGATTTCAAAAATAAAATTATTAATGGAGATAGCCTAGAAGAATTAAAAAAAATTCCACGTGAAACTTTTGATTTGATTTTTGCAGACCCTCCATACAATCTTCAATTAAAAAGTGAATTAGTCAGACCAAACAGAACTAAAGTAGACGCTGTAAATGACAAATGGGATCATTTCGAAAATTTTAAAAAATACGATGAGTTTACATATGAGTGGTTATCAGAATGTAAAAGAATTTTAAAAAAAGATGGAGCGATATGGGTTATTGGAAGTTATCACAATATTTTTAGAGTAGGAACTGCAATTCAAAATTTAGGATTTTGGATTTTAAATGATGTTATTTGGAATAAAAATAATCCTATGCCTAATTTTAGAGGAACACGATTTACCAACGCTCATGAAACTTTGATTTGGGCATCTAAAAGTGAAAAATCAAAATATACATTTAATTATCAATCACTAAAATGTTTGAATGATGATTTACAAATGAGATCAAACTGGGATCTTCCAATTTGCAGTGGTGCAGAAAGATTGAGGAAAAACGGCAAAAAAGTACATTCAACACAAAAACCAGAGGCTTTACTTCATAGAATTTTATTAGCGTCTACGAATAAAGATGACATGATTTTAGATCCTTTTTTAGGTTCAGGAACAACAGCAACAGTTGCAAAAAAACTTGGTAGAAATTATTTTGGTATAGAAAAAGAAAAAAATTATTTCAAAGCTGCAGAAAAAAGAATTAAAAATGCAAAACCTTTTGAAGATGATTTACTTGATACTCTCAAAAATAATAGATCAAAACCTAGAATACCATTTGGATCATTAGTGGAGCTTGGAATAATTAAGCCAGGTACTAACATTTTTGATAATAAGAAAAAAATTAATGCCAAAATTTTAGCAGATGGAAGTATTAAGCATAACCAATCTGAGGGCTCTATTCATAAAGTTGCAGCTACTATTTTAGGTGCTGAAAGTTGTAATGGATGGACATATTGGCATTGTGATATTAATGGCAGAATATATCCAATAGACTACTTGAGACAAAGATTAATCTCAAAAAATTAATTATTGTAAATTTTTCCTAAATAATTTTCTAAGAATTTTTTGTTCTTAGTTAATATTTTTAATCCCATATTCCTAAAGAACACAATAATTGGATTTGATACATGAAAAGCAAATTGATTTAGTTTTGATCTATTATTAATCATTTTTACTCTTGAAACTCTGTTAATATAATAATCAGTTTTGCTACGTATGATGCTTTCAAATAGTTCTGATGCACCTTCAATAGATTGTGAGGCTCCTTGCGCAAAAGAAGGTGGAAAGGCAAAAAAGGCGTCTCCAACAAGATGAATATTTTCAACTGATTTATGAAAATCTTTACTAACAAAAACTGGGAAGCACTTGATATTATTTATGTTACTTAAAATTGAAGAAGAAATTTTATTTTGTAATTTATTTTTAATTCCCTCAATAAAAGCTTTTTCCTCAAAAAGACTATAGTTTTTAAGCTCATTTGCAGTTAATTGATGCTTTAAAACACCAATAAAATTGAATTCTCCTGTACTGTTATCAATTGGATAAATAACATAATGAAAATCTGGACCCACAAATAAAGAAATGTTCTTTTCATTTAAATTATTTAGGTTAGCCCGAGGGATTTTACCTCTAATTGCAATACAATTATTATAAGTTGGTTGAATTTGATTATTAGAAATTAAGGATTTTCCTTTAGAAAAAATACCATCAGAAATAATTAGATCGTCACAAATAAAATTTTGATTGTTATTAAAAGTTAAATTTATTTGATCATTTTTTTTTTCAATTTTCTCAATGCTATGTTCATATTTTAAAGCCTGGTCATCTAATCTATTTTTTAAAAATTCAACTAATACAGATCTTTTCATTGTGGTGTATTTACAATCTTCATAATTGTATTCAGAAATATTTAAATCAGATATTTTTTTTTGATTTTTAATCTCATAAAAATCAATTTTTTCAGGATTGAACTTTTCCCTCTTTTCTATTTCATTAAATCCGATTTTATTTAAAAGCTTGATACTATTGGTTGAAAGTTGAATTCCATACCCCTCTTCTAACTCTATTGAGTGGTTTTTTTCAAATATTGTAACTTGGTAATTTGGATTTTCCTTTAATAAATTAGCAATAAATAAACCTGAAATTCCTGCTCCTATAATTCCAATTTTTTTCATTTATTACTTTCTAGGTATCTAACAATTTTTTTTGTAAAAGTTGGTAATGTGTAGTTTTTTAACTTCTTAGGATCGATCCAATGGGAAGTTGGCAATGAACCTACTTTATTTTTATGTTCAATTTTTATATTCATATTCATATTTGACATCTTGAAATTAACTATATCTGTTGAACTTAAAGGTTTTGATAATTCCTGCATGGGAAAAATACTGAAATTTTTCAAAAAATTAAATTTAGTATTTTTAATCAAAAGATATTTACTTTTATCTTTATAGACTTTTAATAAATAATATTTATTGTTATTCTTTTTTTTGATTTTAGTAAGTAGGAAATCTTTTTTTTTTAAAGCAATACACTTATTTGAAATTGGACATTGTTCACAATGTGGATTATTTGGTTTGCAGATTAAAGCTCCTAGTTCCATTAAGGCTTGAGCATAATCGCTTGCCCTATTTGAATAACCAAAGATTTTTTTTTTCTTGATTAGGTTTTCTTTATTAATTTCATTTTCTTTTTTCAAGTATAAGTATCGTTTAAGAACTCTTTCAATATTTCCATCTAAAGGAATAATGCGTTTATTGAAAGCTATAGCTGATATTGCACTCGCAGTGTAATCACCAATACCTGGAAGAGATTTTAAGTCTAAATACTTTCTTGGAAGTTTTTTATCAAAATGTTTAACTACTATTTGTGCAGTTTTTTTCAAATTTCTTACTCTAGAATAGTAGCCAAGCCCCTCCCAAAGTTTAATTAGTTTATGATTATCAAAATTTGCTAAAGCCTCTAAGTCAGGAATATTTTTTATAAATCTATTAAAGAAAGGGATAACTGTTGCAACCTGAGTTTGTTGCAACATAAACTCGCTAACTAACGTGTAATATTGCTTTTTTTTTTGGGATAAATTTTTTCTCCAAGGTAAAACCCGCTTATTAATGTCATACCAATTGAGAATTTTATTTGTTATTATTTGATCTTTCATATGCAATTTAAAAATAATACTAAGCAGAGAAATGTCTCCATTCAAGGCTTAAGATCTTTTAAAGACACTTTGCCAAAGATTGTAAAAAGAATTATAAATAAAAAAGGTCACATTTATTCAGAAACCCTTAGTAATTGGAAATATCTTGTAGGTGATGAGTTGTTCAAGTGCTGTTATCCAAAAACATTTAAAAGTTCAAATAAATTTGGTGTTAGTATATTGGTAATAATGGTTAAAAGAGGTCACGAAGTTGATATGGAATATTCTAAAAAGAAAATTTTAGATAAAATGAATACTTACTTTGGTTACTCGGTTGTTGAAAAACTCAAATTTATTAGTTTTGATGATGAACAAAAAGTTTCTCCCAGGATTGAAATTCACGAGAAAAATGTGACAATTAACAGATATAAAGATAAAATTAGTAGTGTTAAAAACGAGAAAATAAAAAAGTCTTTATTAGAGTTAACTAAATTGTTTAGAGAAAAATGAAAAAAATCTTATTAATTTCAATATTTATACTTATCAGTGCTTTGAGTGCACAGGCTAATGAAATAAAAAGAATTTTTGTAGGCAATGAGAGTGCAAAAATATCTATCATTGCTTTTGAATCTTTGACCTGTAGTTACTGCGCGAAGTTTCATCAAGATGTCTATCCTTTATTAAAAAAAGAATATCTAGATACAGGTTTGGCAAAAATTGAATTTAGACACTTCCCGCTAGATATTGCTGCTTTTAATGCCTCAAAAGTTGCTCAATGTACAAATGATGGAAACTTGGAGATACTAGAAAGTTTATATGCCAACCAACAAAAATGGGTAAAAGGAAGTTCAATCGAGGAAGCAAATATCAATCTTAAAAAATTTTTATCAAAAGAGGGTTTCAATATTGATTTTGAAAGCTGTATAAACAACAAACAAATTGAAGATTTTGTATTAAATGACCGAATCGATGGAGCTAAAAATTTCAAAGTTAATGCTACCCCTACGATAATAATTAATAATAAAAAGTTTGAAAAAACCCTTAATTATAAAAATTTAAAAAAAGCTCTTGAAAAACTGATATAAGTTAATGCATGGAGTTTAAAAAAATCCAATTAAATGGATTTAAATCTTTTGCAGAAAAAGCTGATTTTTTAATCGAAGATGGCTTAACTGGTATTGTTGGACCTAACGGTTGTGGAAAATCTAATATTGTTGAATCTTTAAGATGGGCCATGGGTGAAACATCTGCAAAGAGTATGCGTGGATCTGGAATGGAAGATGTAATTTTTTCTGGTACCTCAAATAAAGCCTCCAAGAATATTGCTGAAGTTACAATAGAAGTTGAAAATAAAGATAAAGAAGGTCCTGTTCAATATCGAGATCATGATCAAATTCAAATTAAAAGAAAAATAGAAAAAGACAAAGGTTCAAAATTTTATATTAATGGCAAAGAAGTTCGAGCAAGGGATGTTCAAATGTTTTTTGCCGATCTATCTACTGGTGCACATTCTCCATCAATGATTAGTCAAGGAAAAATTGGAGCTTTAGTCACTGCCAAACCTACTGATCGAAGAGCAATTTTGGAGGAAGCTGCAGGTATTTCTGGACTACATGTAAGAAGGCACGAAGCTGAATTAAGACTTGGTGCTGCAGAAAATAATCTTAAAAGAGCTGATGAGCTAAGAAGACAACAAGAAAAGCAATTGGCAAATCTTCAAAAACAGGCTGAGGAAGCCACAAAATACAAACTTATATCTGAAGAAATAAAAAAAATAGAAGCTGGTTTGTATTATTTAAAATTGATTGAGATCGATAAAGAAATAAGGATAGAAAATGAAATAAACAACGAAGCTGAAGGGGAAGTTGAAGGCTTCAACACTAAAATATCGGAATTAGAAAATCTAATAAAGCTTTCAACAGATAAAGTTTCACCACTTAGAGAAAAAAATATCGAAAATTTATCTAGAATTCAAAGACTTAATCTTGAACTTCAAAACTTAGATGAAGAGAATACAAGAACTCAAGATGAAATCGAAAACATTAAAAAATCAATTCAAACTCTTGATGAAGATATCGCTAGAGAAAAAGGAATAATTATTGACGCCAATTCTAATGAAAAACGACTAAAAGAGGAAAAATCAGATTTAATAGAAACAGATTCTAAATATTTTGAAACAGAAAAACTTTCTAATGAGGAACTAGAGATAGCAAAAGATAAATTAAAAGATGAACAAAAAGCTGTTGATGATGTTGTAAAGAGCTTTGCTGACCAAGCAATCAACATTAGCTTGGGCCCAATCAAAAATGTCCAAAATTCAATACTAAGAGTTAAAGAATTAATTGATAGTAATGAAATCAATCAGGCAGTAACTTTGCTAGATAGATGTAACATGGAGCTTAATAATTTTTTGAGTGATTTAAAAGATGACAAGCCTAGAAATGAATTATTAAGTGTAAATGAAAAATCTCAAAATATAAAATTGCTGCAAGAAAAATATGCGGATGCTTATAGTAAAAATCAGTCTATCAAAAATGAGTCTATAAAAAGAAATGAGAGAATTAAAACTATTGAGACTGAAATTGAAAGTTGGAAAAATTTATTATCAAATTCAGAAAAAATGGTTTCAGAACTTACTGAAAGAAAAAGTAAATTATCATCACAATTGAATGATTTAGAAAATCAACCAAGGGTACAAGCAGAGCGTAAAGGTCAAATTTCAGAAAATTTAAGAATCTCTGACAAGGAAAAAATTGATAACGAGATAATAATTGATGAAACTGACAAAAAAATTGAAACTCTAAGAAATGAATTAAATGAGATTCAAGAACAATCAATACAGATCAGGGAAAGAAAAGCTAGTTCTGGGGCAACTATTGACGGTCTTCAAAAAAGAAAAAGTGATTTATTAGACCGTATTAGTTCAGAGCTAAACCTTAATGAAGAAAATATTTTAGAGTATTCAAATTTAAACGGTGTTGATGAGCTTCCTAACGCAGTTGATCAAGAAGATGCTTTGGATAAAAAGAAACAAGAAAGAGAAAGATTTGGTTCTGTAAACTTAAAAGCAGACGAAGAAACTAGTAAATACGAGGAAGAGATTAAAAAGATGGAACAAGATCGTGCAGATTTAGTAACAGCTATTATGAGATTAAAAGACAGTATTAATGAGTTAAATCAAAAAGGACGTGAAAGATTAATAGAGGCTTTTGAGAAAGTTAATCGAAAGTTTAATGAAGTCTATACCAAACTTTTTAATGGTGGAAATGCAAAACTAGAATTGGTGGACTCTGATGATCCGTTGGAAGCAGGATTAGAAATGCTGGTTAGCCCTCCTGGAAAAAGATTACAATCAATAACCTTATTATCTGGGGGAGAACAAGCACTAACGGCTCTTTCATTGATCTTTGCAGTATTTTTAACTAACCCATCTCCTATTTGTGTTTTGGATGAGGTTGATGCTCCGCTGGATGACGCAAATGTAACAAGATTTTGCGGTCTACTTGAAGAGTTGACTAAAATAACGAATACTAGATTTATTATTGTAACTCATCATGCTTTAACCATGTCTAAAATGAATAGATTATACGGGGTAACTATGCCTCAAAAAGGTATTAGTCAGTTAGTTGCAGTTGATTTACAAAAAGCAGAGAGTATGGTTGCCTAAACTATACAAATGCCAAAAGATCCGTTAAAAACTCGCCTAGAGATTGCAAAAAACAAGGTTTCGAAGAGAAATCTTTTTAATAAAAAAAATAATCCCTCACCTATTGGAACAGCCTTTAAATTAAGCACTGAACTGGTCGCTGCAGTTGCTGTAGGGACAATTATTGGGTTTATTTTTGATAAGACCTTTGGTACTAAACCATGGTTTATATTAATATTTTTTTTTGTGGGAGTAGTTGCCGGAATAACGAACGTGATTAGATCTGCAAAAAATATGCAAAAATAAATACTTATGGCAGCAAATCCTATGTCTCAATTCGATGTTTATCGAATTGGACCTGAAATAAAAGTTGGAGCATTTGATATATCATTTACTAATGCCAGTTTGTTTATGATTATTAGTACAGTTTCGATTTTACTTGTGTTCAACTTTGGCTCAAAAAGAAATTCGGTTTTACCAAATAAAATGCAACTACTAGCAGAGCTTAGCTATACATTTGTCGCAAAAATGATTAGTGATACAGCTGGATCAAAAGCAAAACCTTATTTTGCGTTTATATTTTCTTTATTCATGTTTGTTCTATTTTGTAACATGTTTGGTATGATCCCTTACACATTTACTGTTACCAGTCATATAATTGTTACATTTATTTTGGCATCATTTATTTTTATTGGAGTGACAATTATTGGCTTTATCAAACATGGATTTGGTTATCTAAAATTATTTGTACCTAGTGGGGTACCAGCTGTGCTACTACCCTTGATAGTAGTAATAGAAATTATATCTTATTTAAGTAGACCAATAAGTTTGTCAGTCCGATTATTTGCGAATATGATGGCTGGTCACACAATGATGAAAGTTTTCGGAGGCTTTGTGATAAGTCTTGGATTAGTCGGTGGTTGGCTTCCACTGAGTTTTTCGGTTGCATTAACAGGTTTAGAGATCTTAGTTGCTTTTCTTCAAGCTTATGTCTTTGCAATCTTAACCTGCATCTATTTAAATGATGCATTAAATTTACACCATTAATTAACCAAGGAGGAAATAATGGAATTAGAAGCAGCAAAAATGATCGGAGCTGGTTTAGCAGCAATTGCTTTAGCAGGTGCCGGTGTAGGTATCGGAATAATTTTTGGAAATTATTTGTCTGGAGCGATGAGAAATCCGTCTGCAGCACAAAAACAGTTTCCTAATTTGCTTTTAGGTTTCGCTCTAGCGGAAGCTACAGGATTATTTGGATTAGTAGTTGCATTAATCATTTTATTTGCGTTTTAAATTAATGATTAAAAAAATATATTTTCAGTCGATATTTTTTAGCTTCTTATTTTTTAAAGAAGCTTTTGCAGCTGAAAGCGGAGGTATGCCTCAATTAAATCCTGAGTTTTGGATTTCTCAAATTTTTTGGTTAATACTTACTTTTGGAACCATGTATGTTGTTTTGTCAAAATTCATACTGCCAAAAATTAGTAACAATTTAGAGTCGAGAAAATCTCAAATTTTAGAAAATATTGAGGCCGCAGAAAAACAAAGAGAAGATAGTGAGGCTAAGCTTAAGGAATATGATGAAGTTATATTGAAGAGCAAGAGTGATGCTAAAACTATGTTTAATCAAACAAGAGAAAAAGCACTAAAAGATATAATGGCTAAAAAAGAAGTTTTAGATCAGCAAATTGATGATGAAATTAATAAAGCTGAAAAAGAAATAGAAGTTTTAAGAGTTAGTGCTCCAGATAAAATAAATAAAATAGCAATTGAAACTTCTTCAGAACTTTTAGAAAAGTTAATTGGTTCTGGCGTAAACAGTAGTAGCATATCTGCAATTGTTGATGATCTATCGAAAAGAAATGGAGATAAATACTATGGCAATTGATGCAACATTTTGGGTAGCAGTATCATTTGTAATCTTTTTTGGTGCTTTAATTTATTTAAAAATTCCTCAAAAAATTTCTCAAATATTAGATAAAATGATTTCTGATATTAAAAATGAAATCGATGAAAGTGAAAAATTAAGGACTGAAGCAAAAAATTTGTTAGATAATGCACAAAAAAAGTTAGATACAGCTCAAACTGTTAGCAATGAAATTTTAGATGAAGCAAAAAAAGATTCGGATAAATTAGTGATAGAATTGAACGATAAGTTCCACAAATCTTCTGAGATCAAAAAAAACCTTGCTGAAAATAAAATAAGTCAAATGAAAGAAGCAGCTATTAAAGAGATTAAAGATGCTTCAATTAGAATAGCAGTCGACTCTGTTAAAAAAATTATATCTACATCAGTAGATAAATCAAAACTCGATGCTGTATTTCAAAAAAATTTAGATGAGACTAAAGAGCAGCTAAAAAAAATTAGCTCATAATAAACTTACAATTTCCCAAAAAAACTATAAATTATTGATATGAATTCTATAGTGATTGGATCTGGATTTGGTGGCATTGCTGCAGCTTTGCGCCTGAAGGCAAAAGGACATGAGGTTAAATTAATTGAAAAACATCCTGACCTAGGGGGGAGAGCCAGGGTATTTAAAAAAAATGGTTTTACATTTGATGGTGGGCCAACAGTTATTACCGCACCATACTTGATTAATGAGTTATTTGAATTGTTTAAAAAAGATCCTAAACATTACATTGAATTATCTCCACTTAAAATTTGGTATCAATTTATTTTTGAAGATAAAACTAAATTTAATTATTCTGGTGATGAGGCCAGTATGATTAAACAAATAAAAAATATAAATAAAGATGATGTTAAAGGGTATCAAAAACTAGTAGCCTTTACCAAAAAGATATTTGATAAAGGTTTTACAGAATTGGCAGATGTCCCTTTCGATAAACCTTTTGTAATGATGCAACAACTTCCTGCACTGTTGAAACTTAAAAGCTATAAATCAGTTTACTCATTAGTATCCACATTCATAAAAAATGAGAAATTAAGAAGAATGCTCAGTATGCATCCACTCTTGGTAGGAGGTAATCCATTTACTACAACCTCAATTTATGGGTTAATACTTTACTTGGAGAAAAAATGGGGAATACATTATTCTATGGGGGGTACAGGAAATATTATAAAAGGACTTGAAAAACTCATGCAAGAGGAAGGAATTGATATAATCAAAAATAGTGAGGTAACAGAGATCGTTTCAAAAAGTAATAAAATTACCGGGGTCAAATTAAATGACAAAGATATAATTGAGGCTGAAAACGTTATTTGTAACGCAGATCCACCTGCTTTTTACGAAAAAATGCAAAAAATGAATGGCCAAGGTTCTTTTATTTTTAATTGGAAAAAGAAAAGAATGGAATATTCAATGGGTCTTTTCGTGTACTATTTTGGAACAAAAAAGGTTTATGAAAATGTTGAGCATCATACAATTAAGTTTGGAAATAAATACAAAGAACATCTGGAAGACATTTTTAATAATAAGAAATTAAATAACGATATTAGCTATTATCTCCACAGACCCTCGGCGACTGACAAATCTATGGCACCGGAGGGAAATGACTGTTTTTATGTTCTGGTCCCAGTTCCAAATAATCAATCTAAAATCGATTGGCGAACTGAAGGTGAAAATATGAAAAATTTAGTAATTGATAAAATGGAAAAAGATTTAATGCCAAATCTTAGAGAAAATATTTTGGCTGATTTTTATTTAACCCCAGATTATTTTGAAAAAGAGTTAAACACAAAATTTGGATCTGGATTTTCAATTCAGCCTAAATTCACTCAATCTGCATATTTTAGATTTCATAATAAATCTGAAATTTATGACGGACTTTATTTTGTTGGAGCTGGAACTCACCCTGGAGCTGGGGTACCCGGAGTGTTATCCTCAGCAAAAGTCTTGGATAAACTGCTTTAATGTCTGCTAAAAGTTATCTAGCAACATATGCAAAATCTTTTAACTGGGCTGGTTTTTTTTTACCAAAAGATACTTATAAAAAGTGTTCAGCCCTTTACGATTTTTGTAGAGTAGCTGATAATATTGCAGATGATGAAAATACTATTATAGTCAAAAAAGAGAAATTTAAAAAATTTAAAGATAATTTTGAAAATAAAAATTTCGACGATCCAATAATTAAAAATATTTGGGATCTAATTTCTGAATATAATATTTCAATTACAATTATTCATGATTTATTTGACGGTATCAATTCTGATATCAAAGAACAGGTAAAGTTAACTACAGAAAAAGAGTTATTAATTTATTCTTATCGAGTAGCAGGTACTGTAGGACTAATGATGGCAAAAATACTAAAAGTAAATAAAAAAAATTCTTTAAAATCTGCAATTGATCTTGGTATCGCTATGCAACTAACAAATATTTCAAGAGATGTAATTGAAGATTTTAATAATAACAGGGTCTACATTGATCAAAATTTTGAAAATATAAAATCTACAATTGAATTATCAGAAAAATTTTATGAAAATTCTTTTTACTCAATTAAAGAAATACCCTTAAGTTTTAGATTTTCTATTTTAGTTGCAAGAAGAGTTTATAGAAAAATTGGTTATAAAATTTTAAACAAAAAAAATTTTGAAAATTATAAAAAATCAGGAAAAATTTATGTCAATAATCTAGAAAAAATAGTTGAAACATTACTTTCAATAATTGATTTACTTAAACTTGTATTAACCAATAATAATGATGATAATATTGATCATGACCATTATTTAATTAATGAAGAAATAAATTTAAATGAGAGAATTTGACTACATAATTATTGGTGGAGGTTGTGCGGGTCTTTCATTAGCATATGAGCTAGAAATTAATAATAAATTAAAAAATAAAACTTTAGCAATCATTGAACCAAGGGATGATTATAAAAGAGATAAAACCTGGTCTTTTTGGAAGGTTTTTCCACATAACTTTGATGATTGTGTAAAAAAAAGTTGGAATAATTTTTCAATAAATACAGCATATGAAACAAAATATGTAGATTGCCAATCTACCCCGTATCAGACGATTGATAGTGGTATATTTTATGAAAAAATACTTTCAAAACTTAAATTAAATGAAAATATTTATTTTTTTAAAAGTATTAATCAAATAGATAAATCAAATTCAATTGTATTTAATAGTGTGCCTAATTTTGAAAATAAAAAAAGCGAGTTGTGGCAACATTTTTGTGGTGTGGAGATAGAAACTCGAAAAGATTTTTTTGATGAAGAAATATTTAATTTAATGGATTTTAAATGTGATCAAAGAAATAGAGTACATTTTTTTTACACACTCCCCTTTACAAAAAAGACAGCACTTGTTGAAACTACTTGGATATCAGAACTCAATAACAGTTCACTAAATGATTATGATGAACAAATTGATGACTACCTATGTAATCATTTAAACTTAAGACAATGTAAAATACATTTTAGAGAACAAGGAGCCATTCCTCTTTTTAGGCAAAAAAATGTTAATAAATCAAATGAAATTTACATAGGATCAGCAGGAGGCATGACCAGATTAAGTACCGGTTATACTTTCTTAAATATTCAAGAGCAAAGCAGATACATAAGAAAAAACATAGAAAATATAAACAAAGTAAATCTATTTAAAATTAATTCAAAATATGATTTTTTAGATAAAATATTATTAAGGGTTCTTAAAAATAATCCTAACGAAATGGGTAATATTTTTTTCAAAGTTTTTAGCTCAAAATCTGAGACAGCTATTAATTTTTTATCAAATAAAAGCAGTTTTTTTGAAGATTTAGAAATTATTCTTAAAATGCCTAAGTGGAAATTTTTCAAAGAATTAATTTAATATGAGTAATAAAATAAAAAAAATAAATCTAAATCATTCTTTTATTTTTTTTTTATTTTGTAATATATTTTCAATAATAATTTTTAAATTTAGTAATTTAAATATATCGTCCTTAATATGTTTACTACTTATATTGATAATAGGTGTTTCACATGGTGCACTGGACCATTTAAAAGGTAAAAAACTTCTCACAATTTTAAATATTAAAAAATCCTATATTTTTTATTTATTTTACATATTAATAGCTATCTCGGTGATATTGATATGGACTGTTTTGCCAGCTATTACCTTAATAATTTTTTTGGCAGTTGCGTCGTTTCATTTTGGTAAAGAAGATACACAATTTTTAATAAATAAAAGTTCAAATTTAATTCCAATACTTTATTTTTTGAGAGGCTTATTGGTTATTATTACTCCTTTATACTTCAATTTCGACGAGACGGTGTATATATTTAAAATGTTACTGATTGATAATGAGCAATTTTACTCAAGTTTAAGCTTTATTGAAAACTATAAAATTATTGAAATAGCTATTGGTTTAAGTGCACTATCGAGTATTATTTTATTTTTAACTGAGTTTAACTTTAAAAAATTTGCAATTTTATTAGATTTTTTCTCAATTATAATTTTAAACTATTACCTATCTCCATTAGTTGCATTCACAATTTACTTTTGTTTTTTACATTCTATTAGGCATACAATTTCACTTTCTATTGAAATGGATAACACAAACCTAAAAAATGGTTTTCAGTTATTTGTTAAAAAAGCTTTTCCATTAACTGTTTTGACTGCTATTTTCTGTTTAGTGGGTCTTTATTTCCTAAAAAATGTCTATGAATTAGATAGTGCGATATTAAAAATAATTTTTATAGGTTTGGCGTCTTTGACCTTTCCACATATATTGCTGGAATATTTTTTAGAAAAAAATGAAAAATAAAGAATTAAACATACTATTATCTGCGCCACGTGGGTTTTGTGCAGGTGTTGAAAGAGCAATTGAAATTGTTGAAAAATCAATTCAAAAATTTGGTGCTCCAGTTTACGTTCGTCATGAAATAGTTCACAACAAGCACGTAGTTGATGATTTAAAGAGTAAAGGAGCCATATTTGTAGAAGAGCTTGAAGAAATTAAGGATAAAACTAGACCTGTTATTTTTTCTGCTCATGGTGTGCCCAAAAAAATACCAGAAGATGCAAAAAACTATAAGATGACTTATGTTGATGCAACATGTCCTTTGGTTTCAAAAGTACATAGAGAAGCAGAAAATCTGAATAAAGCTGGATATCACATTATTTTAATTGGACACGAAAACCATCCAGAAGTTGTTGGAACTATGGGACAACTCCCAGATGGTGCAGTAAAACTAATTCAGAATGAGTATGAGGCTAAAAATTATCACACTGAAAAATTTGATAAAATTGCATATATAACTCAAACAACATTATCAGTAGACGACACCAAAGAGATAATAAAAATCTTAAAAAATAAATATCCATCAATAAAAGAACCAATGAAGGAAGATATTTGTTATGCCACAACAAATAGGCAGGCTGCTGTTAAGAATATTGCAAAACAATGTGAAATGTTTTTTGTGATTGGAAGTAGAAATTCCTCAAACTCTGTAAGATTAGTTGAAGTTGCAAAAAAATCAGGATGTAAGAATGCTCACTTAATTCATTCCGAAAGTGAAATTCCATATGATGAAATAGAAAAGTTTAATACTATAGGTATATCATCAGGTGCGTCTGCTCCAGAAATTTTAGTTGAGAATTTCATAAATGCACTAAAAAATAAATTCACTATAAGTATAAATGAAGTTGAAATAATAAAAGAAAATGTAATTTTTAAAGTGCCCAACAAATTAAATTAGATGGCTGTTTATACAAAAATAGATAGGGATGATATTAGACTAATAAATAATAAGTTTAATATTGAAAAAATTATAAACTTTCAAGGAATTAAACAAGGAATTGAAAATACTAATTATTTATTAAAATCAAAGAATAAAAAATTTATATTAACTATTTTTGAAAAAAGAGTTTCAAAAAAAGAAGTTCCTTTTTTTATGAAATTAATGGATAATTTAAATAGCTCTAAAATAAATTGTCCAAAACCTCTAAGAACCATAAATAATAGTTATCTAATAAAATTAAAAAAAAAGACTGCCTGTATTGTCTCTTTTTTAGAGGGAAAAGATAAAAAAAAACTTAATATCAAAGATTGTTACTCTGTTGGGAAAATTACTGCGCGAATGCATTTAGTTACAAAAAAACTAAAACTTTATCGCAAAAATTCAATGGGTATTAAAAATCTTAATCCTTTATTAAAAAGTATTAAATTTAAAGGCAATAAATTTTCAAAAATAGATCTTTTTTTGAAAAATAATTTAAATGATATCAATAAGCATTGGCCAAAAAAATTACCAAACGGCATTATTCATGGAGATTTATTTATTGATAATATCTTTTTCAAAAAAAATAAAATCTCAGGGATTATAGATTTTTACTTTGCTGGAAACGATTATTTTATTTATGAGATTGCAATTTGTATTAATGCTCTTTGTTTTGACCTAAAGGGTAAAAAATTTTCAATGAATAAACAAAAAATTAAAAGTTTAATTAAAGGCTATGAGAGTATTAAGAAAATTTCCTCTAGAGAAAAAAATGCTATTAATGTCTTATGCAGAGGGGCAGCTTTGCGTTACTTATTGACTAGACTTTATGATTATTCTAACACTCCTAAAACGGCTTTAATAAAGATAAAAAATCCTAACGAGTATTATCAGAAACTACTTACTCACAATAGCTTAAATTCTTATAAAGATTATTTACCCAGATGATTAAAATTTATACAGATGGCTCCTGCCTGTCTAATCCAGGAAATGGAGGATGGGCTGCAATAATTAATATCAATGGAGAAATTAAAAAAATTAGTGGAAATGAAAAAAATACGACAAATAACAGAATGGAACTTATGGCTCCAATTAATGCCTTAAAAAATATAAACTCAAAAGATCCAATAGAGATATTTACAGATTCAAAATATGTAAAAAATGGAATTACTGAGTGGATTAATACTTGGGTATTAAATAACTGGAAAACATCAAAAAAAGAGAATGTTAAAAACAAAGATTTATGGCTTGAATTACATAAACTAAACCAATCCTTAAATGTAAAATGGAATTGGGTTAAAGCACATGCCGGAAACCCTCTAAATGAAGAAGTGGATATGTTGGCTAAAAAAGCAGCTAATTTAAATTGAAACTAAAAAATTCTCTGCAGCTGACATCTCACAGGTCGCTGTATTTTCTTCAGCTTTTATCTTAGTTGCAATATTATTTTCAACCAGCATAGTATATCTTGCTGATCGCGTTCCTTGACCTCTGTCAAATCTATCAATATCTGCACCAATTAATTTAGTAAATTCACAGTATGGATCTGCTGCCATAAAAATCTTGTTCTCTACCTTTTGACTATCACCCCAAGCTTTCATTACATTTGGATCATTTACTGAAACACAAATAATTTTGGTAATCCCCTTTTTTTTAGCAGCTTCAAAATTGTTAACATAACCTGGTAAATGTTTAGCGGAGCAAACTTTAGTAAAAGCTCCGGGAACACCTATAACTATTGTTTTATTATTATTAAACAACTCAGATGTAGATATTTTTTTTGGAGCACCAGTTTCGTCTAAATAGTAAAATTCTGAATTTGGAATTTTATCTCCCTCTTTAATTTTCATTTAATTTTTCCTAAAATATATTGTTTAATTTTTTTAAGGTTATTTTCAATTATACCATAATTTTCTTTCTCATCCAAAATAAACTTTAATTCATTTGGTAAATCAGATTTCAAGTTTATAGCCTTTAAAATTGCATCTGGAAATTTACATGGGTGTGCAGTTGCAAGAACAATATTGTTTCCTTTTAAATCATGTTTATCAAAAGCTCCATACCCTATCGCGGTGTGTGGATCTAAAATGATATTAAATTTTTCATAAATATTTTTTATCACATCTATTGTTTCCTGCTCACTCATTCTTGCCGACAAAAAATCTTGATTAATTTTTTTTAATTTCTCATCGTCGATTGTATATTTACCATTCTGTTTAATATTTTTCATATCATCTAAAGTTTGTGAACTATCATGATTATTTAAATCATAAATTAATCTCTCAAAATTACTTGCAATTTGAATGTCCATACTTGGCGAAATAGTTTCAGAGACATGTTCGGCCTCATATTTACCTTTTGAAATAGCTCTATGTAAAATGTCGTTTTGATTTGTGGCTACTATTAATTTATTAATTGGAAGACCCAACTTCTTTGCCAAATAACCTGCATATACATCTCCAAAATTTCCAGTTGGTACTGAAAAATTTATTGGCTGATTGTCATCCTCGGCTAAAAAATAACAATAAAAATAATACACACTTTGCGCGATAATTCGGGCCCAATTAATTGAATTAACACCAGACATGTTTATCCGATTAGAAAATTCTTTATCTGAAAACATGGATTTAACTAAATTTTGACAATCATCGAAGTTACCTTTTACACCGATATTGAATACATTCTCATCTTTTCCAGTTGTCATTAATTTTCTTTGAACAGGTGAAATACGGTTATGAGGATGAAGAACAAATATATTTAAGTTTTTTTTCCCTTTAATTGCATCTATGGCAGCTGCACCAGTATCTCCTGATGTGGCAACTACAATATTAATCTTTTCATTTTCATTATTTAAATAAAATTCATAAAAATTACCTAAAAGTTGCATTGCAACATCTTTAAAAGCTAAGGTTGGACCATGAAACAATTCGAGCACGGAACGGTCACCCACTTTAATAAGATCAATAACATTATCTTTTCTAAAAACTGAGTAGGATTTTTCTATTATTTTACTTAACTCACCTTCTGAAGTAAAATTACCAATAAATGGATGAATAATTTTTTTTGCTAAATCTGAATAACTTAGTTTTTTAAAATCACTAATTTCAGACTCTGAATATTTGTGTAAAGTCTCTGGGATAAAAAGACCGCCATCATCAGCAAGGCCTTTAATAAAAACATCTTTAAATTCAAAGTTTTTTGATTTGTCTCTTGTGCTTATATACTTCATCTAATAATTTTTTTTTCTAAAATATAGATATATTAAAAGAATTGAAATCGCCATTGAAAACCAAGTAATTGCATACTTTTTATGATTGTTTGAAATTTTTGCAGTGATCACTCTTGGTTTTGGAATTTTATAGTTTCCATTTAAATAAATAATATAATTAGAAAATTTTCTTCCAGTCTGATTAAAAATGTCATCTCTATCAAGGGTGAACCAATAATTTTTTTTAATTTCATTTTGGGGCTTAAACATACTTGACTTAGATTGTAACATTAAAGTTCCAAGTATTTCATTTTGATTGATTTGATTGATTTCTGGTAGATCTTTTTTATCAAAAGGTATCCAGCCCCTGTTAATTAAAAAGTTTTCATTTTCAATCAATATTGGGTTCACTACTTCAAACCCAGGTTTTCCTTTTTCATTCAAATGATATAAGTAAATTTGATTATCAAAATCAATTTGACCTGAGGTTTTTATTCTTAAATAGTTTTTTTTATTGGTTTGAGTTAATTCTACAGGATCATTTTTTAGAGAATTTTCAATTTGATTTATTAAATCTAGCTTCCAATTTAATCTATAAATTTGCCAAAAACCTAATGAGAGAAGAACAAGAATTATAAACCAAACAAATACTGAAAATAAAAATTTATTCTTCAAGAGTTGTAAATTAACTTCCCCAAATATAAATAGCAGCAAATAAGAATAACCAAACTACATCAACAAAATGCCAGTACCAAGCTGCTGCTTCAAATCCAAAATGATGGTCTTTAGTAAAGTGACCTAATTTTCCTCGCCATAAACAAACAGCTAAAAATATTGTTCCAACTATTACGTGAAATCCGTGGAAACCTGTAGCCATGTAAAAAACTGCTCCATAAATGTGACCTGAATAATCAAAAGTAGCGTGGTGATATTCGTATGCTTGTAGCAATGTAAAAAAGAAACCAAGAACAACTGTCGCTGTTAATCCTTGAATAAATCCTTTTCTATCACCTTCAAGTAAAGAATGGTGAGACCATGTAACTGTAGTTCCAGATAACAACAGCACTAAAGTGTTAATTAGAGGAATATCCCATGGATCGAAAGTTTCAATATCTTTTGGAGGCCAAACATTTCCAACAAACTCGTTTGGAAATAAACTTGCATCAAAATATGCCCAGAACCAAGCTACAAAGAACATTACTTCTGATGCAATAAACAGTGTCATTCCGTATCGATGATGAATTTGCACAACAGGAGTATGATGACCTTGATGTTCTGCTTCAATCACAACATCTCTGAACCACATATAGGCTCCATAAATAACTAGTGCTAATCCAAGATACATTCCCCAGGAAACATCGTTATGCATGTAAAAAATTGTTCCTATTGCTAATACTAAGCATGAAAAGGATACATATATAGGCCAAGGACTTGGGTCTACCAGGTGATAATCATGTTTTTTTTCAGCTGACATTTTTCGTGATTATGATTGTTTATAGTAATCTGTCGAGAAAAAAGTATACGACATAGTTACATCCTGTAAATTTTTTACGGTTGGATCATTGACAAGTTCTGGATCTAAATAAAAAGTCATAACATAAGTTGCTTTTTCTCCGGCTTTCAGCTCCTGCTTTTCAAAACAAAAACAACCTAATTTACTATAGTATTTTCCAAAGCTTGCAGGTGAAACGTTAAAGCTAGCAACTCCATAAGTGGTGTCATCACCATAATTTTCTACTTCAAATTCTATTTTGTTAACTTGACCAACTTTAACATCCATTACATTAGATTTTGCTTTAAAATCCCAGGTAAGATTATTAACATTAGTATCAAATCTAACACTTACAATTTTATCTAAAACCATTTTTTGGTGGTTCTTTAGAAACTTGTGTTGTTCCTCCAAAACCAGTCACTCTACAAAATAAATCATAAAGTGGTACAGCGGCAAAAGACAGGCCAAGCATTAAGCAGAATATACCGGCAAGTAGTATTGGGGTTAAAGTTTTTTTCTTCATCATATCTGTCTATCAAAAACTCCAACGTTATATAAAGTAAACACAAACAAGAAAACCATAAAAGCTAAAATTGCTACAGCAGTTAGAATATTCTTTTTTTTTGTTTTTTTATCAGGTGTGATCATAAAATTTTATCAATCAAAAAAAGAACGAATATCAGAAATAAATATAAAATTGAATAACCAAAAATAGTTTTTGCTTTCTTTGAGTTAAATTTATTTTTCTTAAATTTGTAAAGTTCCAAACATAGAAAGTTATAATAAAGTGTTAAAATTAATGATGGTAGTAAAAAAACTAGACTTACAAAACCAATAGCATACGGCAAAACAATGACTGGTAACATTAATAATGAATAAATTAATATATTTAATTTTGTACTCTCTACTCCATTAGTTAATGGTAGCATTGGAATTTTTGCTCTTTTATAATCATCAGATTTATATAAGCTTAAAGCCCAGAAATGAGATGGGGTCCAAAAAAAAATTATTAGAAAAAATGTTATTGGTTCTAATGAAAGTGAATTAGTAGCAATTGTCCAACCAATTACTGGTGGCAAAGCGCCAGCCGCACCTCCAATTACTATGTTTTGTGGAGTTTTTCTCTTCAGCCAGATTGTATAGACGAAAACATAAAACAAGATCGTAGATAGCAATAAGCCAGCAGATATTCTATTAGCAAAATAGTCTAATGCTATTACAGAAAATATTGATAAGGTAATGCCAAATACTAATGCCTGATTTTTATTTACTTTTCCAGTTGGTATTGGCCTCAAACAAGTCCTAGACATAAGCGCATCTAAATCAGATTCGTACCACATGTTAAGTGCACCTGCCGCTCCTGCACCTATTGAAACTAAAATAATACCAATGATTGCATCTTTTGTAGGAATAATATTTGGTGCCATCAATAAGCCTACAGCACAAGTAAAGATAACTAATGACATCACTCTTGGCTTCATTAGTTTAAATAATTCAGATAAATTAAATACGTCTTCCTGACTTAAATTTCTATTTTTTAATTTAGACTTGATCATTAATTTTATGTTTAAAAAATCTAAATTAATACTTAACTTGTAGATTTTTCAATACTTTCATCGTCTTCAAATTTCGGTAATTCTTCAAAGGTATGGAAATTTGGTGGTGATGGCACAGTCCATTCTAAAGTTGTAGCCCCCTCGCCCCAAGGGTTTTGGGCTGCTGCTTTTTTCTTTGAAAATGCATAAATAAGGTTTGCGAAAAATACAACTAAACCTAAAACTGAAATATATGATCCTATTGATGAAATGTAATTCCATCCTGCAAAAGCATCTGGATAATCAGCATATCTTCTTGGCATTCCAGCAAGACCTAAAAAGTGCTGTGGGAAAAATACCAAATTGACACCAATGAAAGTTAACCAGAAATGTAGTTGACCCATCCATTCTGAATATTCATATCCTGACATCTTTCCAAACCAATAATAAAAACCTGCAAATATCGCAAACACTGCCCCTAAAGATAAAACATAGTGAAAGTGTGCAACGACATAATAAGTGTCATGCATTGCTGTATCAACACCTGCATTAGCTAAGACAACTCCTGTAACTCCCCCTACCGTAAATAAAAATATAAAACCTAATGCCCATACCATTGGTGTTTTAAATGAGATAGATCCTCCCCACATTGTTGCTATCCATGAAAATATTTTTATCCCTGTAGGAACAGCAATAATCATTGTTGCTGCTAAAAAGTATGCTTTTGTGTCAGTGCTTAAACCAACTGTATACATATGGTGAGCCCATACAACAAAACCAACAATTCCAATTGCAACCATAGCGTAAGCCATTCCCAAATATCCAAATACAGGTTTTTTAGAAAACGTTGAAACAATATGACTTATCATTCCAAAACCAGGCAAAATTAGAATATAAACTTCGGGATGACCAAAAAACCAAAATAAATGTTGGAATAAAACTGGGTCTCCACCAGTTTGTGCATCAAAAAAAGCCGTTCCAAAATTTCTATCAGTTAAAAGCATTGTAATTGCTCCTGCTAAAACAGGTAAAGATAACAATAATAAAAATGCTGTAACTAAAATTGACCAGGCAAATAAAGGCATTTTATGTAAAGTCATGCCTGGGGTTCGCATATTTAAAATCGTTGTAATAAAGTTTACCGCTCCTAAAATTGATGAAGCACCTGCCAAGTGTAAACTTAAAATAGCAAAATCCATTGCAGGACCAGGTTGTCCAGCTGAAGATGATAAAGGAGGATAAATAGTCCATCCACCTCCAACTCCTGTTTGACCTGGAGGCCCATCCATGAAGATAGACATAATTAACAAAATAAATGATGTGGGTAGTAACCAAAATGAAATATTATTCATTCTTGGAAACGCCATATCTGGGGCACCAATCATAATTGGAACAAACCAATTACCAAAACCACCGATCATTGCTGGCATAACCATAAAGAAAATCATGATTAATCCATGACCAGTTACTAAAACATTATATAAATGATAATTACCGCCTAGGATACCATCTCCCGGATGCATCAACTCCATTCTCATTAAAACTGAAAATGCTGTACCAATTACACCTGCAATAATTGCAAAAATTAAATACATTGTTCCAATATCTTTGTGATTGGTTGAATAAGCCCAACGCTTCCAACCAGTTGGAGTGTGATCGTCGTGTGATGCAGTATTTGTATACATAATTATTTACTCGCTAGTTTTTTAAATTCATCTTCTTTAATTACTTCTTTTGCAAATTTTACTTTAGCATCCATAAGCCAATCATTATATTCTTCTTCAGAAACAACTCTGACTGTTATTGGCATGAACGCATGTTTAATTCCACAAAGTTCAGAACACTGACCATAATAAGTTCCAACTTTTTCAGCTTTAAACCAAGTTTCATTAATTCGACCAGGGACAGCATCTCTTTTTACTCCAAAAGCTGGCAAAGCCCAAGCATGTAATACATCGTTTGCAGTAATTAGTACCTTAACTACTTTATTTACCGGCACTACAAGTTCATTATCAACTGCTAATAATCTGGGTTGATTCTCTTTTAAATCTTTATCCTCAATCATGTATGACTCGAAAATTATATTTTCATCTGGATATTCATAACCCCAATACCACTGATACCCAACTGCCTTAACTGTAACTTCTGCTTTTGGAATAGTGTCTTGTTTATATAAAATTTTAAATGAAGGTACAGCCATGACAATTAAAATTAGGCATGGAATTAATGTCCATAAAACTTCAACTGCAACATTATGAGTTCTTTTTGAAGGAACTGGATTTGCTGATGCTCTAAATCTTATACAAGCATAAACCATTAAGAATAAAACAAATACACTTATTGCAATAATTATTGGAAGTAAAAGGTTGTCATGAAAATTTACAATATCTCTCATCGTTTCAGATGCTGCATTTTGAAAACCTAATTGCCAGTCTTTTGGTTGATCAGCTAACGCATGAGAAGTTGTCAAAACTGTTAAGATTATAAATAAAAATTTATTCATTTTTAGACACTATATAAATCCTCTTTAGAAAAATTACACTTTACTTTTCGCGACAAAATATCAATTAATGGCGTAATTTATGATCGATATGGCAGAAATTACAGCTGTTTCAGATCTTAGGATGTTTTCATTAATTTTTATAGCCTGAACACCTTTGTATGAGAGAATCTCGTCTCTTTCACTCTCAGAAAAGTCTCCTTCAGGACCTACAACGATACAGGTTGGCTTGCTAGTAAGTTTTTTTAAATCTATTTTATTATTTTTTGAATTAAGATCTGTGAAAATCAAATCGACATCACTCTTATCCAGAAAATCTCTAAGATTTTGTGGGTCTTCAATATTAGGAACCTGAATTCTATTCGATTGTTCGGCTGCTTCTATAACAACTTTTTCTAATCTTTCTTTATTTATCTTCCTAACAATTGTTCGATCAAAAATAATAGGCAAAAACTTTGTAACTCCTAACTCAGTCGCTTTTTGGATCATGAAATTAAAGTAATTAGATTTGATAGGGGAAAAAGCTAACCATAGTTCTTTAAAATTCTCTTTTTGTCTTAATTGTTTTGTAACATTAAACTCAACAATATTTTTTGAAATACCTAAAATTTTTGCCTCCCACTCACCACTAATATTAAATAAAGAGAAAACTTCATTTTCTTTAATTCTCATAACCTTAATTACATAATGAGATTGTGATTTATCAAGTGTAGCAGTTAAATTAAGTGATAAACTTTCTGGAAAAAATAATCTAATGTTACTCATATAGATAAATTAGTTTATGAAAAATATTAAAGCAATAATTTTTGATGCTTATGGAACTTTATTTGATGTGAATTCATCTGCAGAGAAATGTAAAGATAAAATTGGTGATAAGTGGGAAGGTTTTGCAAATTACTGGAGAACTACTCAGCTAGAATATACTTGGCTTAGAAGTTTAATGAAAAGACATAAAGATTTTTGGCAAGTAACTGAAGAGAGTTTAGATAAATCTATGAAAGCTTATGAAATAGATTCTTCATTGAGAAATGAATTATTAGATCTTTATAAAATTCTTTCACCATTTAAGGAAGTGCCTGCAGTTTTAAAATCCCTTAAAGAAAAAGATTTAAAACTTGCTATTCTTTCAAATGGTACACCTACCCTTCTTAATCAATTAGTTAAAAGCAACAATTTAGATAATTTATTTGATGATCTTTTTTCAATAGAAGAAGTTGGTATTTATAAACCAGTCTCTAAAGTTTACGATATACCAATTAAAAAATATAATATTCAAAAAAATGAAGTTACTTTTTTAAGTGCCAACACTTGGGACGTATCAGGTGGTGGAAATTATGGATACAATTCTATTTGGGTAAATAGAAATAACAATATTTTTGATAAACTTGACTATTCACCTAAACATCAAATTAAACAACTTGGAGAGTTACTTGATATACTTTAATAAATTCTTATATCGTTAAAATGAAAAACATTGAAATCAGTAAAATTATTGACCCTATCCTTGCATCTGATGGTGCGGGAGTTAAATTAAAAAGAAGTATTGGTGTAGAACCAAATTATTTTGATCCATTTTTGATGTTAGATGAGTTTGGATCAGAGAATAGTGAGGATTACATTGCTGGTTTTCCACCCCATCCTCATCGAGGAATTGAAACAGTAACCTATATGTTAGCCGGAGAATTTGAGCATAAAGATAGCACCGGGGGTGAAGGAAGAATGACGGCGGGAGATGTTCAGTGGATGAAAACCGGAAGTGGAATAATTCATTCTGAAATGCCCGCAATGAAAGAAGGTAAACTTCATGGATTTCAATTATGGATTAATATGCCTGCTAAACTAAAGATGAGTAAGCCTGAATATATTTACATAGATTCAGATAAAATGAGTGTTCATAAAGATAAAGAGAAACAGGTTAAAGTTATAGCTGGAAATTTTGAAAATGCTGAAGGCCCTGTTAAAGGTCATAATATTGAGCCAATCTATTTTGATATTGAGCTGACCAAAGATAGATTATTTAGCTATAAATTACCTTCAACTCATAACACTTTTATTTATCTAATAAATGGTGAAATTGAAATTGGAAAAAATAAACACAATGATGTTAAAGATAGTACTTTAATACTATTAACTCGAGGTGAAGATTTAATAGTGAAAGCTAAATCAAATGCTAAGTTCTTGGTGGTTTCTGGCAAGCCTATTAATGAGGAAATAGCAAGAGGTGGTCCATTTGTAATGAATACTAAAGCAGAAATCTTGCAAGCAGTTCAGGATTATCATAGTGGTACATTTGTAAAATAAATTATGAAAACTGTAAAAATAGAAAAATTTGGAAGTCCTGATGTACTAAAAGTCGAAAACGTTGAAATTGGCGAACCTCAATCTAATGAAGTTTTAATTAAAAACTTATCTATTGGAATAAATTATATAGATACTTATCACCGAACTGGGCTCTATCCTATTCCACTTCCTAGCGGAATTGGCCTTGAAGCCTGCGGTGTGATTGAAGAAGTAGGTCCTGAGGTTAAATTATTTAAAGTAGGAGATAGAGTTTCCCATGCTTCTATGCCTATTGGTGCATATTCAGAAAAACATATTATGCCAGAGAATAAACTTGTGCCAGTTCCAGATGGAGTTTCAGATGAAGTTGCTTCATGCGTCACATTAAAAGGAATTACTGCAGAATATTTATTGCATAGAGCTTATCCCTTAAAAAAAGGAGACAAAGTTCTTTATCATGCAGCAGCTGGAGCGCTAGGACAAATTCTGTGTCCTTGGGCCAATTCTATTGGTGCAGAAATCATTGGTACTGTTGGCTCTAAAGAGAAGGAAGAAATTGCAAAGAAAAATGCGTGTCATCACGTAATAAACTACACTGATAAAAACTTTGTAGAAGAAGTAGAAAAAATTGTTGGAAAAAATGGAATTGACGTTGTGTATGATGGAGTAGGTTTAAAAACTTTTGAAGGTTCAATTGAAGTACTAAAAATCAGAGGAATGATGGTAGCTTTCGGAAATGCTTCTGGTTATGTAGATACTATTGATGTAAAAAAACACATTAATGCTAAAGGTTTATTTTTTACACGTCCTTCAATTGCTCATTATACCATTAAAAGAGAAGAATTATTAGAGTCTGCAAAAAAAGTTTTTGATGCAGTTTTATCTGGTAAATTTAAAATAGAGATTTCAAAAAGATATTCTCTAGATCAAGTTAAACAAGCTCATGAGGATTTAGAAGGCAGATTACTTACTGGGCCAGCTGTTATAAAACCTTAAATAAATAATTTATTCGTATATATCCATATCTGACATATGAAGTTTCAGAGCATTAGTTGAGACTTGAATTTCAACTATAAAAAAAATTATAGATATAATCATTGATAAACAACACGATCCAAAAATAATTCTGGCAATAAAAATTTCGCTTAAATAAAGCCCAAAAACAGTTAACATATTAAATAAAAAGCCAAAGGCTGCAAACACCATAGAAAATTTTAAAAGACTTATTCTTTTGTTAAGATTAATAAATTGAGCTTTCCACTCTGGTGGGGTATGTTTTTCGAAAACATGAGCGTCATGTATCTTTCTAATTAAAGCGCTTAATGTATGAAATCTATTACTATAAACACCCATCAATAAGGGGATTGCAGGAAACATTAATGCTGTAACGGTATAATCTATATTCATACGAATCAATTTGATTATGAAACTAGCCTTTGTTATTTACAAGTAAATTATGAACCAACTAAACTTATTTTTCGAACTTACAAGATTAAAGAAGCCTATTGGTTTTATGCTTCTATTCTGGCC
>CACHUY010000005.1 GCA_902583295.1 uncultured Pelagibacteraceae bacterium
ACAGTTTCAAGACCTTCGTCAATTTCTCTAGTAACCTCTAAAGAATTATCTTTTACTTCTATATTCGATGCAAAAGTTGCTTGTGGCCAATTTAATAAAGCACTTAGCATTTGTCCTGTTTGATTACAGTCATCATCAATTGCTTGTTTGCCCATAAAAACTAAATCTGGTTTTTCTTTTTCTACAATTTTTTGTATAATTTTTGAAACAGCCAAAGGTTCTAAAACACCCTCCGTCTTTACATGAATTCCTTTATCTGCTCCAACTGCTAAAGCTTTTCTAACAGTCTCCTGAGCTTTTTCTTCTCCTACTGTTATTGCAACGATCTCTGTTGCTTTACCTGCCTCTTTTATTTTAACCGCTTCCTCAATAGCGTTATCATCAGGAGGATTAGTTGACATTTTGACATTGTCTGTAACCACACCTGAGCCATCCTCTTTCACTCTAATTTGAACGTTATAATCAATTACTCTTTTTACAGCGACTAAAATTTTCATTATGCTCTCAACAAATTATTTTCTTTATCGTATGGACTTTCGTCTAATACAGTAGCCTCATACATTTCTCCCAAGATATCAACTTGTAATTTGTCACCCACATTTGCAAAATCAGGTTTAACCATTGCTAATGCTATTGATTTATCTAATCTAAAACCAAACTCACCGCCAGTTGCTCTTCCAACAACTTTACTATCTTTATATATAGGGTTATTCCCTAATACATCTGCATCTTTTGTATTATGCACTTCAAGAGTAACTAATTTGTTATCAAATCCCTTTTCTCTCCATTTATTTAAGGCTTCCAATCCAATAAAATTACCTTTGTTAGGATGAATAAATCTATCCAACCCAGACTCGTAAGGTGAATATTCAATTGATAATTCTGTGCCTACAAGTTTGTATGATTTTTCTAATCTTAAACTATTCATAGCTCTTATGCCAAAAGGTTTTATTCCTAAATCCTTACCTGCATCCATTAATTTATCAAAAATATGATTTTGATATTCAATTGGGTGATGCAATTCCCAGCCTAGCTCACCTACAAAATTTACTCTCATTGCATTAACTGGAGCAAAACCAACATTAACCTTTTTAGCAGTTAACCATTTAAAATTTTCACTTGAAAAATCATCTGTAGAAACTTTTTGCATCAAATCTCTTGCTTTTGGACCAGCAACAACAAGTACACCTGTACTATTAGTTAAATCTTCAAATATAACTGAGCCGTCAGTTGGCATCCATTTTTGGATCCAATCATGATCCAATCTTAAATTAGCCCCTGCAGAAACAAGGTAATAAGAATTTTCTGCTTCCTTCATAATAGTAAATTCAGAATGCACACCTCCTTTAGTATTTAAAGCGTGACATAAATTAATTCTGCCAATTTTTTTTGGTAGTTTGTTTGCAACTAAAAAATCTAAAAATTCTTCAGCTTTAGGTCCTCTTATTCTGCATTTTGCAAAAGCCGTCATATCTAACAATCCAACATTTTCTTTAACATTTTGACACTCTTTTTTGATTGCATCGAACCATTTTGATCGTCTAAACGACCAATCATCTTTTTGTTCCATACCATCAGTTGCAAAAAAGTTTGGTCTTTCCCAACCAAATTTTTGTCCAAAGACTGCACCCAAATTTTTCATTCTTTCATAACAAGGTGCTGTTCTTAAAGGTCTTGCTGCTGGTCTTTCTTCATCAGGATAATGAGTGATAAAAACATGACTATATGCTTCTTCATTTTTTGCTTTTAAGTATGATTTAGTTGCATAATTTCCATAACGTCTTGGTTCAACTCCTAGCATATCAATAGTAGGTTCGCCGTCTACAATCCATTCTGCTAACTGCCAACCAGCTCCACCTGCTGCAGTAATCCCAAAACTGTGACCTTCATTAATCCAAAAATTTTTTAATCCCCAAGCTGGACCAACTATTGGATTTCCATCAGGTGTGTAACAGATTGCACCATTATAAACTTTTTTTACACCAACTTCTCCAAAAGCAGGCACACGGTGAATTGCTCCTTCAATATGTGGTGCTAATCTATCAAGATCTTCTTGAAACAATTCGTACTCTGAGTTTTTTGATGGACCTTCAACATAACAAGCTGGCGCACCATCTTCATAAGGTCCTAATATCAATCCACCTGCTTCTTCTCGCATATACCATCGACTATCACTATCTCTAAGAACTCCCATTTCAGGAAGACCTTCTTTTTTTCTTTTTTGAATTTCAGGGTGAGGTTCAGTTACAATATATTGATGCTCAACTGGAATTACTGGAATATCTAAACCTACCATTTCACCAGTTTGTCTTGCGAAATTTCCAGAACATGAAATTACATGCTCACACTCAATTGAACCTTTATCTGTTTCTACTATCCAGCCGTCTTTAGTTTGTTTCATGCTTGTTACAGCTGTATTTCTATAAATTTCAGCACCTCTATTTCTTGCACCAGTTGCTAAAGCTTGAGTTAAATCTGCTGGCTGAATATATCCATCTTCTGGGTGTTGTATTGCGCCAACTAAATCATCTGTATGACACAATGGCCAAATTTCTTTTACTTGTTGAGGAGTTAAAAATTTAACATCCACCCCAATAGTTTGTGCAACACCTGCATATTGATGATACTCATCCATTCTATCTTTAGTGCTAGCCAATCGAATATTTGAAACAACACTAAAACCAACATTCTTTCCAGTTTCTTCCTCTAAAGTTTTGTAAAGATTAACTGCGTATTTATGAAGCTGTCCGACGGAATAACTCATGTTAAACAAAGGTAATAAACCAGCTGCATGCCAGGTTGACCCTGAGGTTAATTCTTTTCTTTCAACTAAAACAACATCTGACCAACCTTTTTTTGCTAGATGATAAAGAGCACTTACTCCTACAACCCCACCACCAACTACAACAACTTTGGTTTTTGTTTTCATTGAACGATTCCTACTAAATTTTCATTAATTACGAAACAAAAATGTATCAACAAGATATCAGATTGAGCTACCTAGAGGTACTGGATTTGAAACCATAGTTGTAAGCCAACAATCCTTTAATTCTCCCTCAAGGATGTATTTTTCAACTTGCCAATTAAATTTATGATAAATTTTGTTTTTATCTAAAATAATCACCTCAAATTGTGCCAATTTATCATTACTGCTTAATTCGGTTATTGTATGACTTAAATGGTCAATCATCATTTGATATGAATTTCCTTTAAGCATTCTTTTAAAGTTATTTAATGGCCCTGTAACTTTTTTGTTATTTGGATGTGCAAAATTCCATGTCTGTTCAATGCCGCTATCTTGATAATTTAAATCATTTTGTTGAAGTCCAGTTAGTTGAATTTTAACAACTTCTTTAGGTTTGATATTTTTATCAGGATTTAACAAATCAGCTTTGGAAAAACTTGTTAATAGAAAAAATAAAATAAATACTTTAAATGTTATTTGCAGTTTCTTTAACATCTTCTAAAAATTCTTGTCTCTTTGCATCGCTAACAAATGGTACCGCAAAATACCTTCTGTAGATAATGTTATATATGCCACACATGTGAAAAACTCCTCTTTTCAATCTTCGAATAGGCAAATTTAAAAAGAAAGTTGTGATAGCTAATCTTGGAGAGCCATATGTGCAAAATATTATTGCTTTTTTTTGTTTTAAATTACCAATTGGATATCCGTAGTTTCCAACCAACTTTTTAAATTTAAATGCCCAAGGTGGTGCTAAAACTTTATCAATCCAACCTTCAACAATAGCAGGCATTCTAAAATTCCAAATTGGAGCAATCAAGACAATGATATCAGAATTTTCAATTCTTTTTCTATGATCAAGAACTTCTTGATCAGGTTCCTCACCTGCAAATACTGGATTAAATTTTTCTTTATATAAATCGACTACATCTACGGAATTACCATTTAGTTCTACTTGTTTGATAAATTCATTTTTAATTGCAGCATTAAAAGAATTATCTTTGTAATGACCATAAATTAAGAAGACTTTTTTCATAGATACGTATTAGCTCAAAAATCTAAAAAAACTAATAAATATTTATGAATTTTTGTAATAGCTACTCTGCAGTTTTGTATTTGCTGTTGTTAATGATAAAGACAAATAAAATTGGAAGTATTAACGTTAATAAAGTTACCACAATTAATAAAATCCCAAGTTCAGAATAATCAGCTGTTGTTTGAATTTCACCACTTACTTTATCCTTAACTTCTCTAGTAACTGTAAATATTTCATTTAAATATTTCGTTCCTAACGCACTTGCTGACAATGCAAGGTTGGTGAAGGAGGCAAAAACTGCAAAAAAAGTTGCTTTTAAATGAGATGGAGCATTTTTTGCTATCCAAGCAAGTAATGGAATCATTGATACTTGACCCAAAGGAGACTCGAGAGCTGTATTAATTAAAGCAATAAACTTAGCATCAACCACTCCTCCAGTTAATGAAGATGTCCAATTATGAAAGCCATAGTACATTCCAACACTTGGTAAAAATAAAATTGCACCTGCAATACTTAAAACAACAATTATTTTGGCAATTGAATTCTTTGCCATAAATGGTCTTAACAAAACAATTCCAGCTAAAGTTAGAACCGATGCCAGTAATGATAAAACAGAAAAAAATTGTTCATTAAACTTAAGAACATCAATTTCAAACCAAGTTAGTCCCGGCCCTGGACCAGGCATGGCTCTAAAAATAAATATAATTACAGCTGTACCAACTATTGTTAATCTTAATTCTTGAGGTAGTTCTTTAATAAGTTTAAACATTAAAAATAAAATAATTATTACTGAGCCTATAAAAACAATCTCTTGTGCAAATGGGACGTTAAAAGATCCTACCGAGAGTGTGAAAATTACAAAAACTAAACTACCACCTAAAATCCACCAGTTTATCTCTGTTTTTTCATTTCCTCTTTCTTCCTTTAATTCTAATCCTTGAGATTTTAAAATTTTTATTTTTTTTTGTCTTAGGTAATTTGCTAAAATTACACCAAAGATCGAAACTAGGGGTATTACAAGAGCGTATAAATAAATTGTTCCATATAAATTTATTTTTTCAGCTTGCTCTAAACTTTCAACATCTTTAAATAAAATGACATTTACTAATGCCACGAGAACTGTTCCACCTATTATTGCAAAACGACCAAGAGTTTGCATCGTGGTATGCATTATTTTCACTTGATCTTTACTATAATTTGTTCCCTGTTCATCTGATAAAGGAACGGCTTCAACAGTCATTGCATCTGCAACTACATCCTGAACGACATATCCAACTGGAGCTAAAATGACACTTATTACAAACCAAGTTTCGACAGAAAATATTTCTGACATAGTTTCTGTATGAATAATTAATCCATACATAATCATCAAGCTTAAGGCTATTAAGCTGGCCCCTAAATAAACCATATAGTTTTTTCTTTCCCATATAAGATCAACAAGATGTCCTAAAGGCATTTTTAATGCCCAAGGAATTCCTGCCCAAAATCCAAGTCCTGCAAGAAATGCAGCTGATAAATTTAAATAATCTTTAACGAAGAAAGTTCCAACTATTCCAGTTAAACCTGAAATACCTGCAGCCATATAGACCATTAATGGTGGAAGATAAGTCCACTTAAATTCTCGTCCTAAATCTAAGAAAGTGCTATCTAAAAATTTTAATACTTTGTTCATTAGTCACTAAGAACTGGAAAGGCTTGTCTTACTTTTAAGAAATGTTTTTGATATTCCATTTTGGTACATTTATTTTCAACATATTCTATATGATTTTTTTCAACTAACTCTTTTGCATTTTCGTCACGTATTCCAAGTTGCAACCATAAAACTTTAGCACCAATTTTCACAGTGTCCTCTGCAATTGCCAATACTTCTCTAGAGGGTCTAAATACATCAACAATATCTATATTTTTTTTTATATCTGTTATTTTAGCATATACCTCTTCGCCCAAAATTTTTTGACCTTTAGCAGATGGGTTAACTGGAAAGACTTTATAACCATATTTCTGCATATACTTCATAACAATAGTAGATGGTTTAGTTTGATCATTACTAACTCCTATCATAGCAATAGTTTTATATTTTGAGAGAATATCTTTGATCTGACTCATAATTATTTATCACTTTTGATTTGTTCTTCGCAAAATTTCTTTGCCTCATCTAAATCGGTAATTTTAGTTTCAGACAATTTTTGGCTCGCAGCTAAACATGCATCTACAGCTCTTTTAAAGTTATAATCATTAAAATTAAAAACTATAAACATTCCAAAAATAATTAAGATTATGATGAAAAAATTTTTTTTATTCATCATTATTTATTTTTCCAGATAGGTTTCCTTTTTTCTAAAAAAGCTGAAATACCTTCTTTAGCATCCATTGCCATCATGTTAACAGTCATCATTTTACTTGTGTGTGCATATGCTTTTCTTAAAGGCATCTCCAATTGTTTATAAAAAGTTTGTTTACCTATCTTTATTGTTAAATTAGATTTAGACGCTATTTTTTTTGCAATACTTAGTACTTCTTTATTAAGTTTTTGTTTTGAAAAGTAGTCATTTATTAATCCTATTTCTTTTGCATAATTTGCTTTTATTGGTTCACCAGTTAACAACATTTTCATCATAGGCTTTCGATTAATTTTTCTACTTACTGCAACCATTGGCGTACTACAAAATAATCCAATATTTACTCCTGGAGTTGCAAATAAAGCATCTTTAGTGCTGTAAGCTAAATCACAACTGGCTACTAATTGACAGCCTGCCGCAAATGCAGCACCATGAACTTTTGCAATCACAGGTTTTCTGCCTTCTACAATTTGAAGCATAACTTTTGAACAAAGATTAAAAAGTTTTTGATATCTATCTCTTTTTTTTAATCCTCTTACCTCTTTTAAATTATGACCTGCACTAAACCCCTTGCCTACGCCTTCTATTATTATAACTTTGACTTTATTGTCATTATCTAATTTTTTTAATACTTTTAATAAGTCGTTAAGATTTTTAAATGATAATGAATTATATGTTTTTGGTTCATTAAGAATTATTGACGAAATTTCACTATTAATTTTTATAATTTTAATATTACTAGTCATTATAGCTATTTTAGTTTGCCCTCTTCTCTCATTTTGGCTCTAATTTTTGTCGCTGAAATTTTTTGCGTTTCTTCATCCAATACTATTTCCTCGATTTTATATCCCACTCCTCTGCCATAACAAATATTTGTAATATTTGGCACTACCATAATTTTAAACCTACCTTCAAATTCTGGGTTTAATCTATCTTCTATATTTTTTTTCACTGTCTCAAAATCAAATGGATTATCATCTACACCCTGTACATCTCTTATTTGAATACAAACTTGACCTGTTTTTTTAATAATTTCTTTAAATAAAGTATAATGACCATCATGAAATGGTTGCCATCTTCCAAGCATTTGTGCTGTTGGTTTTTTATTATCCCATTGATATGTCATTTTTTGATCTCCTTAACGATTTTTAAAGCCCAATTCTTAGCATCTTGAGTAGTAACATGGTAATTAAATGTTTTTGGCTTTACAAACATTTGATTTGTATCATCAAAACGTCCTTCTTTAATTGTATCTACCCAAATTATGAAATCTGCTGGGAATAAGCTTCTCGCTTCCGGAGTGGGTGCTATGAAATCTGCAATAACATAATGACCGTCTCTTTTTAACTTAAGGGCAAACTCAGCCATTCTTTTTGCTTGTCTAATTCTTCCTTCTTTTGAGAAATCCCAATCATCTGCTGCTTTTCTTACTTCGTCAGCATTTAATCTTTTAGCATTCAAATATGGCGCTATTTCATTTGCTAAAGTTGTTTTACCTGCACCAGGTAATCCCATTACCAAAATTATTTTCATTTTACTTTATATAATCCTAGCCAAGCATTTACTTCTTTACTCGCTATATAATCAGATTTAAAAAATTCCATTTCTGACCATTTGTTGTTTGCTTTTAAATCTAAAATTTTTTTATCAAAACCATAGTCTTTATAAATTCCTTCGTTAATTGTAAAACAAATTAAACCACCGGGTTTTGTTATTCTTACAAACTCATCTAACGTGTCAGATTTCACGTGTCCAAATGTAAATGTTCCTACACACATAACACTATCATAAAGATTATCACTTAATTCAATAGGTTTGTTTAAATCAATCTTAAATAATTTTTGATATAAATTTTTTGGTACTGTGTCTAATAACTTTTGTGAAAGATCAGCACCATGAAAATTTTCATAACCAAATTTTTTAAGTTCTAGTCCTACTAATCCAGTTCCACATCCTGCATCAAAAAAAAGTGCATCTTTATTAACTAGATATTTTTTTATTACTTCAACAGTTTCTTTGGGACCTGTATAGTTCCAGTCAACCATATCTCTATTATATTTATCTTCTTCTCCCCATTCATCGTAATACCTCATCACTTCCTCAGTAGTCTTGAGTTTGTAAATTGGAACTTTATTACCCACATCTTTTAGTGCCATAAAATTTTATCCTATTAAATTTTGAGCTACCCATTTGTGAAATTGATGGGTTGGTTGATCCATTATTGGTGAAAAATTTCCTCCATTGTAAACAGGTGAATTCCTACCTTCTTGCATCCCTTCAACTGAATTTACATCTTCTAACATTACATCTTTCCAAAATTTTAAATTTTGTTTTCTCATTTCTTTTAATTGTTCACCGTTTGCACTCTCTTCTCCGACATAATACATTTGCATATGTTCTTTTGTTTTATTCATTGCTAAGGGTTCTAGCCAAAAAACATAAAAATGATCTACATGTAAACCAATCATAACATTTGGGAATAGAGCTATGTATTCAGAATTTTTTAACATACTTTTTTCCCAATTAGGAAATGTATCAAAAATTTTATTACCTTTAACAATTTGATCATATTTTTTACTTCCTTGTCCAGCAAATCGATTTGGTAAACCTTGAATGTGATAATGATCATTAATGTTAGATATTTTATTTAGTTCAGGATGAATTGTTGGCAAGTGATAGCTTTCGCAATAATTTTCTATAGCAAATTTCCAATTGGTTTTTATTTCTAGGCTGAAGTAACCATAATCATCTGATTTTACTATTAAACTTTGATCCTCTTTATTTATGAATTTTGTCCATCTTTCTTCGAGAGGTTTGATGTACTGGTCAAAATCTAACTCATTTGAATTAATATTCACAAATACTATATCCATCCAAAGTTTAGTTTTAACTTCTTTTAAATTACTCTTTGTTTTATTGAAGTTTGTAGACTGATGATTATTTAAGCCACCAATATGAGGGGTTGCAACTAATTGTCCATTAAAATCATAAGCCCAAGAATGATACGGGCATCTAATAACATTTTTTAACGTGCAGGCCTTATCCAGAAGTTTAAATCCCCTATGACTACAGACATTGTGAAAAACTCTTACATCCATGTTTTTGTCTCTGATTAATATCAAAGGAATCCCGAGTAAATTGTAAGGTTTGGCATCTCCTATTTTTGGAATTGAGCTTCCAACCCCAATTGCTGTCCATTTATTATAAAAAATTTTTTCCTTTTCGTGAGCCAAATAGTCCTGATTTGTATAGCATTCATTAGGTAAGCCATTTGCCACTTCTATCGGCTTGTCTACATTATTGATTTTTTCAATATCTAGTATCTTTGATAAGGGTAAATTTTTAAGATTCTGGTGCACAAAAAAAATTATCATTCGCATAAATTTTGGCAACAAATTTCATTAGGATAGTTAGATGAATTTCTTTGACAGCTTTTTGAAAACAGATAATGATCTGAAAAAATGAATTTTTCTCTGGAAATTGGACCAAAGACGGAAGTTGATGTGGTACCTGCAGTAAGTGATGTTTACATCACTATGTTGCCAGGTGGAGATTATAGAGAAACTGCAGAAAAGGCTTCTGAACTTGTTAGAAAAGGATTTAATCCAGTGCCCCACTTTCCAGCTCGATCGATGCAAGATGAAAAGGAACTTAAAGATTATATTTCCAGATGTAAGGACGGTGGCGTTAAACAAGTTTTAATTATTGGTGGTGGTAGAGAGCCTGCAGGAAAATTTGATAGTTCATTTCAAATTTTAGAAACAGGATATTTCGAAAAAATGAAAATAGGAATAGCTGGACATCCTGAGGGAAGTCCCGATATATCCGACTCAGAATTAGAAAAAGCTATGATAGATAAAAAGCCTTATGCTGATTATATCGTAACTCAATGGTTGCTTGATCCTCAGCCTATTATAGATTTTATTTCTAAACAAAGCGTACCAGTGCATGTTGGAATTACTGGGCCATTAAAAATATCTAGCTTGATCAAGTTTGCTAATATTGTTGGGGCAAAAAATTCTATTAACTTTCTTAAATCTAATTTTACTAAGGCGTTAGATTTATTGAAACCTAAAGACCCTAATGATTTAATTGGGAAAGTTAAATCGTATACTGATAACTTCCACATTTATACATTCGGCGGCTTGAAGGAAACTAACAAGTGGTTGAAGGAGAATAGTTATGTCTAATGAATTTGATTACACTAAATTAAAACATGTTACTTCTGTTGATCAATCAGACAGAGAAGTACCATACAACTTACGGCAAAGTGGGCCAACAAAAGTTGAAATGTTAATTTCAACAAGAGTGAGAAAATCACCATATTGGCATTTATCAATGCAGGCAGGATGTTGGAGAGCAACTGTCTATAATCGTATTTATCATCCAAGAGGTTATGTAAAACCTGAAGATGGTGGTGCAATGGTAGAATATGATGCGATTGTTAATCATGTAACTATGTGGAATGTTGCTGTTGAAAGACAAATAAGAGTAAAGGGTCCAGATGCAGAAAAATTTACTGATTATGTAATCACACGAGATGCAACTAAAATTTCTCCAATGAGAGCAAGGTATGTAATTTTGTGTAATGCTTATGGAGGTGTCTTAAATGATCCAATTCTATTAAGAATTTCTGAAGATGAATTTTGGTTTTCTTTATCAGATTCTGATATTGGAATGTATTTGCAAGGCGTAAATGCAGATGGAAGATTTGATTGCACAGTAGAGGAGATAGATGCATGTCCAGTGCAAATCCAAGGACCTAAATCAAAAGCTTTAATGAAAGACCTTTGTGGAGATCAAGTAGACTTTGATAACATGCCTTTTTATGGATTGGCGGAAGCAAATATAGGGGGAAGAAGTTGTGTTATTTCACAGTCTGGTTTTTCTGGAGAGGCTGGTTATGAAATATATTTAAGAAATGCAACTCTATATGCTGAAGATATGTGGAATTCTGTTCTTAAAGCAGGAAAAAAACATAACCTCATGGTTATTGCACCAGCACACCATAGAAGAATTCAAGCAGGTATTCTTTCTTGGGGACAAGACATGGACCAGCAACATAATCCTTTTCAGTGTAACCTTGGATATCAAGTTTCATTATCTGGAAAAGGAGAGTGGAATAAAAAAGGAGATTATGTAGGAAAATCAGCTTTGGAAAAAATGAAAGCAGATCTCGTTGATGGAAAAAAACCTTATAAACTCCAATTAGTTGGTTTAGAGTTTGGTGGTAAACCAATTGAAGATTATGCACCCGATTTTTGGCTAGTTTCCCCTGAAAGTGGTGGTGATCCTGTAGGATTTATAACTTCTCCTTGGTATCATCCTGAAAAAAAACAAAACATTGCAATGGGATATGTGCCATTTGATGGAACTCTAAATGCGAACGGTTTTCCAAAAGGTAAGGTAGGGACAAAATTTAAAGTGCACTTACCTGAACAATACTCTGAAAAAGCCGGTGTTCCAGTTGACGCAGTTGTAGTTGATATTCCATTTAAAGAGTCTTTTAACGCTAACACAAGAGAAGTTGTAAAAGGCTAAAAATATTATGGGGAAGTTAAGTTTAGCTTCCCCTCAAAATCAATGACAAAAGTGTTTTTAATTGTAATTTGCTTTACTATTACGATTGCTTTAATAGTGTTTCCCTTGATAGTCTCTTATAAAGCACAAAAAAATAAAAAGAAAAAAAATTAATGTTTGGTGAATTTTTAAATATAATTTTTAAATCAATAAAATTAGATAAAACACTTTATTCAGATAATAAAAATTTTACTGAAGCCTCAATTTATTTTGCAGGTATTATAATGATTTTAGATGGTATAGCTGGAGCAGTTGCAGCAAACACAATCATTAAAACTGCAGTTGCAATGTCTGGCATTACCGCAATTATTACTTGGTTGATTTGGGCAATTTTTATTTATGTTATAGGTGTAAAACTTTTTCCAGATAAACAAACTAAAGTTTCATTTAAAAAAGTTTTAACTGCAGTTGGTTACGCACATGCTCCTGGACTACTAAGATTTTTTGCAGTAACACCTGACTTAATGATACCAATAATTTTTCTTACACAATTTTGGATATTTGCAGGCTTAATTATTTCAACAAAACAAATTTTAAATTTAAAATCTAATTTCAAATCTTTTGGAATTATTCTTTTATCTTTCTTAATTATAGCTTTTTTATCTATTTCTTTTGTGATGAGCAGAATGAATATGCTGCCGGTTAATCAAATAAGTTAAAGTGGAAAAATAGTTTTAGAAACCCTACAAGATTTACAAAGTTTAAACCCAGTCATTATAAGATTTTGAAATACACTTTCATCCTCTTTTCTACATTCGTCACAGATATTATTTAAATCATTGCTATTATTATCTTTAAAATCTTTATCTAAATCTTTAGTCATTATCTGTTAAACCTGCCCCAGCAGCACTTTTTTTTAGACTATCAGTTTCTTCCACAAAAGTATTCTCAGATAATTTGTATAAACTTGTCCATTCATCTTCATTAAAGTTATCTTTATTGTCAATAAAATTTATCTCTAACTTTTTTGAATTTTTAGGAAATTCTAAATTTAAAAAGTTGGAATAGATATTTACATTTAAATTTAAGAAAATTTCTTTCTCATCAAATTTAACATTAATTTTTTTTCCACTAATTTCTGAAGATCTACTCAAAAATGATAAAAAAATAATTGGGTAGGCAATATTTGAGAAATAAATTTTTTCATAATTTTCGACTATTTTTAGTTGATCTAAAAAACTAATTCCTAAAATGATTGGGCAATAAGGATTTGAGGAAGAGGAATTTGACTGATTTATTGAACTTAAGTTCTCATACATATTTTTTTTCTTATCATTAAAATAAGAATTTAAATGTTTTATGCCGGGTAAACCAAACATCTCTAATTGTCTTATACATTTTCCAATTTCCTCAGCTTCACCCCATGAAAATCCAGCGGCTTTTGATGCTCTTTTAGCCGTAGTTTCAATCTCGCTTAAAGATTTCATTTTTTAATTACTTGACCTATAGACCCACTGTTCGTCATAGTTTTTTAATTCATCAGGTAGTGGTGCTCCTTGGAACATGCAAATTCTTATCCATTTATCTGATCGTGGATCAAATTTTAAGGCTCCAAAAAAAGATAGCTTTAACCTTAGCATATCTATAGGCATTATATTTTTACCAATAGTATTATCTTGTATCTCAGAGTACGGAAATTTTTCAACAATAAATACTCTCCTAACTATGTGTCTAAGCTCAGAATTTTTAGACAAAAATTCTGCAACTGTAGAATTATTTTTGGTATCCAATAATTTTTTATGCAGTTTTTTTACATCTCTGGCTATTGCAAGTGGTTGTTCCAATTCAGATCCACCCTCTTCAAATCTATCAGCTAATCTAGGCTCCTCTTTATTCTTAGAAATAAACCAAAAATTTTGTGTATTTTGTTTTTTTTCAAAGTTTATTTTTAAAATATTTGAATATTTTTTTTCAATAATATTGATTAAATCTTTAATTGTTCTGCTGGTTGGAATAGTAAAATATCTATCCTCCTCAGAACTCATCTGGCTTACTAACGGATTAGTTATTTCATTATATGGTTCCATCATAATAGAAACTACATACTCAATACACTCCTCACAAGATTCCTCTTCTAGCCAAAGATATATTTTGTTAAAAGGATATTCGTCTTCAAAATCAAGATTATTATCAATAAAGTGGATAAATTTTTTTATATCTTTTAATAAATTTTTAATTTTAATTAGCTGATACTCACTATCAGTATTCCAGCTGGTAATGTTTGTTAAAGATTTTTTAAGGCAATCAATAAATAAAACACTGTCTTTTTTCTTAACTATTTTTATTTCTCTTATTTTTTTTAAGGCAATCTCTCTGCTCATTACCCAATTATTCAATAAGGTTGGATGATTTACAATAAATGGAGCCATACCTAATCCAGTAGAATTTCCAATACCTAAATTTTTACAAATCTTTCTATCTAATACAACAGCTTTACTAGGGTTTTTGTGATAAGCGACATGGTTTACTTGATCAAATGTAAATTGTCTAACCAAATAAACTAGCATCATTTCCAATCTAAAAGGTCCATTGATTTCTTCTCTGTTCTTAATTCTAAAACGATCTGCTAAACCAAATTTTCCGGACCCATATACTGCAGTTGTTCTGTACAAATATCCAACATTTGATAATAATTCTAAATCTGGTTGTTTGCCTTCACTTAATCTTTCAACTACATGATTAAATACTCGAACAGATTTATTTGCTCTAGACAATGTTAACTCTTTAAATGAAAGTCTACCAACTTCCTGCCTTGGTACTTCATTTTTAAGTCTATCAATATCTTCTTGGGTAGGAACACCATCATGCAGTGTAAATGCTGCATCCCATTTTGTTGCAATTACTCTATCTGATCTTTCGTCATCTTTAATTTTATTTGCGAAACAAACTAGTGAATAAGTTCTTTTATCTTTTTTAAAAGAGTAAACTGCTTCTCCATAACCAAATCTATCTAGATTAAATAAATCTCTCTTATATTCCCAGTCTTTAAATTCATTAAGAAAACTTCTTAAAAAAGACAGTTTAGACTGATGAAATGATCCCAATCTTGACAATTTCATTATGGTGTTTGGATCTCTAAGTTGAACTTTCATAACTAAATTAATTTATAGAAATTGTACCAGTTGTTTCCAAGTATTCCATTTGTCTCTTCATCAGAAAATCCAACTTTTTTAAGACCTTTTTCGATATTTGAAAAACCCCTAGCGTCCTCAAACCATTGAGGTTGTTTGGGAAAGCCAGGTTTATTTTTATTACCTTCACCAAAATTTGTACTTTTGGACCATGTTCCATTTCTCATCCATTCAACAACGCTATCTGGTTGCTGAAGGCAAAGATCAGATCCGATACCTATTTGTTTTGTGTTCATTATTTCAGCCGTCTTAGCAACCATCTCACAAAAACTTTCAAGGGTACAATCTGTGTTATCTTTCAAATGATGCGGATACAAAGATAATCCAAGAATACCTCCGCTATCACTTAAAATTTTTAACAAATCAGACGATTTGTTTCTTTTTGCAGGATGCCAAAAATTTGGATTTGCATGTGTTATTGCTATTGGTTTTTGACTTAACTCGATTGCATCAATTGTACTTTTTTCAGCTGAATGTGACATGTCAATTACTACACCCACCCTATTCATTTCTTTTATTACTTCGCGTCCAAAATTAGTAACTCCACTGTCTGTATTTTCATAACAACCAGTGGCTAATAATGATTGGTTGTTATAAGTAAGCTGCATAAATCGGCAACCTAGTTTATGTATTTTTTCAACTAATTTTATATCATCCTCTATGGGAGAACAATTTTGAAAACCAAAAAAAATTGCCGTTTTTTTCTCTTTATTTGCCTTTTCTATATCTTTGTAGTCCCAGCCTTGAAATATTATATCTGAGTTTTCTTTAAAAAGTTTTTCCCATTTTTTAATCTCAGTTAATAACTCATTGTAATCTTCATGATAGACTATTGTAACATGAACAGCATCAAGACCTGCAGATCTATTAAATTCAAAGGTTTCTCTTGACCAATTACAATATTGAAGATTATCAATTTTAAAATTCATATTAGTTGAACTCTAATCAATATGTTTTTTAAATACTATTAATTTTATTGAAATATTAAGTTAATTTTGAAATAAACTGATCACTAATTCTCATGAAAAAAAATAAAAATCTAAAAGTTTCAATCGTAATGGGTAGCCAGTCTGATTATAAGACTATGCGGCTGGCGGAAAAAACCCTAAAAAAAATTGGAGTTTCTTTTGAGACAAAAATTATATCAGCTCACAGAACTCCAAAAAGAATGTACGATTATGCTCTAAAAGTGGAACAAAATAATATAGGTGTAATTATAGCAGGAGCTGGGGGATCAGCACATTTACCTGGTATGATATCAGCACTTACCTCATTACCAGTTCTTGGTGTACCTATTGAAAGCAAAAAATTAAAAGGCTTAGATAGTCTTTTATCAATAGCTCAAATGCCAAAAGGAATACCTGTTGGAACACTTGCTATTGGTGAAGACGGTGCAATTAACGCTGCACTACTAGCAGCCTCAATAATTGCAAATCAAAATCCATCGATTAAACAGAAATTGAATAAGTGGAGATCTAGTCAAAGTAAATCAGTCAAAAAAAATCCTAAATAAATGTCTGATATTACTCTTGGTATTATAGGCGGTGGACAGTTAGGTAGTATGTTAGCAATTGCTGCAAAAAAATTAAACGTTAAAACTGTAATTTTTTCAGACGATGCAGATGCCCCAGCTCAGAACTTTTGTAATCAATTTATTTCAGGAAATTATAATGATAAGGATAAAGTTGATGATTTTGTTAATCGAGTTAACGTTGTAACTTATGAATTTGAAAATATACCTTTTGAAACCCTTAATGAAATAAATAAATTAAGACCAGTTTTACCTAAACCTTCTATAAATCGACTTATTCAACATCGATTGGCTGAAAAAGATTTTATTAATAAATTAAATATTAGAACTACAAGGTATGTATCAATTGAAAAAAAATCAGACATAGATGCCTTGAAAGAATTTTTACCTGGAATATTGAAGACGACTACTCTTGGTTATGATGGAAAAGGACAACATCCGATAAATTCTATCGAAGAGTTAAATTCTATTAATATAGATTTTTCTAGTGGATATATTCTTGAGAAACTTGTTAAACTAAAAAAAGAAATCTCAATAATTATAACCAGATTTAGTAATAATAAATACGAGATTTATGAGCCCATTGAGAATACTCATGAAGATCAAATATTAAAATATTCTAAAATACCTGCTGAAATAAATGATAAAATTTTTAATCAATCTAAAGACTGGGCTATGCTGATTGCAGAAGAACTTAAATATGTGGGAACTTTATGTGTAGAATTTTTTATCGATAGAAATGATAATTTATATGTAAACGAAGTTGCACCTAGGGTACATAACTCTGGCCATCTTACCATTAATTCATACAATGTAAGTCAATTTGAAAATCATGTTAGAGCAGTTTGTGGATTAGAGCAAATAGCATTAAAAAAAATTTCTAATGCAAAAATGATAAATTTACTAGGCGATCAGATATCTCAGTATAGAAATTCTCCTAAATTAAAAGATAATGAATTTTTCTTTGATTATTTAAAAAAAGAGATTAAAGAAAAAAGAAAAATGGGTCATATCACAATATTAATTTAGATGTTTAAATCATTAGAAGGTAATTTTGATAATCCAAAAGTTCATGAACTTCTTAGTAAACACTTTGTTGAACTTAGAGCAGCATCTCCAGAGGGTAGTGCTCATGTTTTAGATATTCCTGGTCTTAAAGAATCATCGATTAAATTTTGGAGCTTATGGCAAGATGAAAATTTAATAGGTTGCGGTGCTCTAAAATTTTTAGATGTGGGTCATGGAGAATTCAAATCAATTAGAATTCATGATAATTTTAGAAATAAAGGGTATGGGATTAATGTAATTAATCATTTAATTAATGAAGCGAAGAAACTAAAGATAAAAAAATTAAGTATTGAAACTGGTGCGGGGGATTTTTTTTTACCAGCAAGAAAACTTTTTAAAAAATGTCAATTTGAGGAATGCCAACCTTTTGCACACTATAAAGAAGATGCAAATTCTGTATATTTAACCAAAATTATTGACACAAATTAGAAAATATTTTTAATTTATAATATATTTTGTTGACAAAACCCTTCAAAATCTAAACAAAGCCAGAATTACTTAATTATAAGTAATAAATTAATATAACAAAAAGTAAGAAGATAAATATGAGTCTACAAGGAAAAGTAAAATGGTTCAATCCAACCAAAGGTTTTGGTTTTATTGAAAGAGAAGATAAAGAAAAAGATGTTTTTGTACATGTTTCGGCTGTAAGAGATGCTGGTATGAACGGTTTAGATGAGGGTCAAGCTTTGACTTTCGATGTTGAAGATGGTCCTAAAGGTCCTTCAGCGGTTAACTTAAAAACTGCATAATTTCACACTTCCTATTGGCTGAAAAAATTAATTTAGTTTTTCTATTTTATGAATTTCAGCCAATACCGAATGATGAAGATCAACGTTTAAACACAATTATTAATTATTAAAAATTAAAATCAAAATTTATAAATTTATAAAAAATTATGATTGGAATTTTAGGTGGAATGGGAACTCAAGCAGGACTTGATTTTTGCAATAAACTTGCAGTGCTAAATAGAGGAAAAATCGATCAAGAATACCCTTTATTTTTACTTTATAATAAATCAAATATTCCTGGTCGACCTGAGTCCATTGGGTCTCAAACCAAAAATCTTTCAAATAAATCCACAAACAAAAATAGTAAAATAAAATATGAAAGAGTTTTAAAAAGTTTACTTAAAGGTTGTAAATTACTTGAGAAAAATAAATGTAGATTTATTGTTATACCATGCAATACAGCTCATTATTGGTATGAAGATCTGCAAAAAAAAATAAATATTCCAATAATTAATATGCCTAAAGAAGTATTTAAATTTACAAAAAAAAATTGCAAAAAAAATTCAAAAGTTGGACTTTTAGCAACTGAGGGTACTTTGAAAACTGGTGTTTATAATAATTTTTTTGATAAAAATTATAATCTTATGATACCTTCAGAAAACATTCAAAAAATCTCCGTAAATAAAGCAATTAAATTTGTAAAAATGGGAAATGTGCGGGCTGCTGAAAAAGCTATCAAGCCTGCAATAAACTATTTGATGAGTATGAAATGTAAAAAAATAATTTTGGGATGTACGGAACTTCCAATAGCAATATTTGCATTTAAATCATTTAAAAATATAAAATCTTCGAAAATATTTTTAGATCCTAATCTTATTTTGGCAGAGTCTGCCATGACAAAACATAAAAATTAAGTTATGCAGACAAAGATTGAAAAGCCTTACGTGCTTAGAGTTGCAGAGTTTATTTATTTTAGAATAATTGATATTAAAAATAAAAATCCAGAAACTAATAATATTCAAGCTTTTGAAATATTTATGACTTCTAAAGAGTATGAATTAATTAGTTCAGGTGAGTTTCATGATAAATGGTTTGAAAAATTAGAAAAGAACAAATTTGTTGATGAAATTACAGGAAAGAAAATAACCAGTGAAACTTTGAAATTACTAGAAGTGCAAAAAGACTCTATGATAAAACTTTTAATGAAAATTCCCAAACTTTATTACACTAAAAGCCATTTCCCATTAGAAATATCTCAAAGAGCCTTTGATCATCTTTGGCGGGTCTGTGAAAGTTACGAGATGTGGTGTAAGGAGACGAAACAAGACAAATTAATAAAATTAGATATTTTAAATTAGTTAGATAACAATTTTTGTCTTGTGGTTTCTATTCTATTTTCTAGTAACTGTTTTAATTTAACGTGAAGTTTTTTTTTTTTATTTTTTTCATGAACTGTATCTTTAAGATGGGATATAACATCTTTACCCGTTTCATTTTTCAATGCTGTATTAGCCCCATATTGAAGACCTGCTTGAAGTACATTTCCTGTAGTAGCGACAGTTACTCCCGGGCCTAAGAGGGATGTTGTCTGAATACATCCTGGTAAAATTACCAAACTTAAAAATATAAAAAATATTTTTAATATTTTCATAAAAGGTAATCTAAATAATACTTATTTAAATATTCAACTCAAGATAGAATCAGGCCAAATTGAGTATTATTATTGAGACTATGCTAAATAATTAACTATAAAACAAAAATGGTTAAAGTTTTTCCATTTATCTTTATTCTACTTTGGTCGTCAGCATTTATTACCACTAAGCCAATTATAGATAATAGTGACCCCTTTTCAGCTCTTGCATTTAGATTTGCTTTAGTCGCATTAGGTTTTTTTTTATTTTCTATTTATTCTAAAAAAAAAATTATAATTAATAGAAAGAACTTTTTTGAATCTTTTTTCAGCGGCGTTCTTTTTCATGGATTTTACTTAGGAGGTGTTTTTTTTTCAATTTCAAAAGGAATGCCTACAGGAATTGCGGCACTCATAGTAACTCTACAACCCATACTCACAAATGCATTAAGTGGACCAATTTTAAATGAAAAAGTTTCTCTAAAACAATGGATAGGGGTTCTGTTGGGTTTTTCCGGTGCAGTCATGGTCTTAGGTTTTGATATTGGTACTGAGATTCCCACTATTGGATTAGTAGCAACAGTAGTTGCATTAATAGCTATAACAACATCAACTATTTGGCAAAAAAAATTAAGTAATAATTTACCTTTATCAGTCAATAATATGAACCAAGCTTTAGGTGGATTTATTTTTCATATTATAATTATTATTCTTTTTGCAAAACCTTACATTAATTTCTCAACTAATTTTATAATTGCAATGAGCCACCAAATTTTTTTAGTGTCCTTTGGTGCTTTTACAATTTTAATGTTTTTAATAAAAAAAAATTCTGCAAGTAAAACAGTTTCTATTTTCTTTTTAGTTCCACCTACCTCTGCATTTATGGCTTGGCTTTTTTTAAACGAGAACCTTAGTAATTTAGATCTTTTAGGTTTTTTAATTGCAACGATTGGTGTTTATATAGCTACAAGAGATTAAATTATTTTCCTATATAGCCAAATTCTAAAGACGAATCTGTTATTGAATGATAAAGAGACTCTCCAAAACTTCTTAAGGCAAATATTCTAAATGTATCTGGATTATCATTAATCATATCAACAATTATTGACATTCCATTAAATGTAGAATTCAGGCAATTATTTTTATAGAATTCGTTAAAATTAAACGGGCAGCCTTTTTTTAAGACTTCTTTTGCCTGATCACCTTCTAGCTCAATAATTGATTTTGAATGAGAAATATCAGTAACTGCAAAATCATCTTCTTTAAATTTTTCATCAATTTCAGTGAAAGTTTCTTTTTTAGATGTAATAACTAACCAATTTCGTGGCCCATTCCAGAGAATTCGAGTATTTTCATTGTTTACTACAGATAATGGTTTTGAACTAAGGTTAAGGTTGTCTATTTTAATTTCTTCACAAACAACGTTAGAACTTTTGAATTGAACAATCTGAGTAATTAATAAATTTTTTATCTCTGAAATTTTTATTAAATTGTTTTCATTTTTTTCTTCACAGTCACCGAATTTTCCTTTTTGATGGATATTTTCTAAAGCTGAAATTGAACTCATGATCTAACTCTTTCCCCTTTTGGATCTACATAATGCGATGAAACTATTTCTACTGGAATTACTTTATTTTTTAGTGGAGACATTACAAATAATTTTTCCCCGATCATATTTTTTCCATCTTTCAAAATTGCAAGTGAAAAAGGATTATCGTGCTCTACACTCCAACATGAGGCAGATATGTGTCCTAATTTTTTATTTGGTAAAGGAGCCTTAGCGTCTTTAACCAAATGAGAGCCCTCTGGTATACTTGTTTTTTTATCTAAAGGAACAACTCCAACAATCTTTTGCCTATCTTCTGAGGTAAAAGCTTCTCTATTTAATGACCTTTTACCGATAAAATCTTTCTTTTTACTTACTAATCCATCTAATGAAGTGTCGTAAGGAATAGTTCTTCCATCAAGTTCTGATCCCGCTACATGTCCCATTTCAATTCTCAATGTGGATAATGCTTCTGTTCCATATGGTTGAACTTGAAACTCTTGACCTAACTTAATGATTTTTTCCCACATAAAGTTTCCATTATCAGACTCTACATTTACCTCATAAGCTAATTCACCTGAAAATGAGATTCTGAAAATTCTAGCTTTAACTCCAAACAGATCTGACTCCATATATCCCATAAAAGGCAGTCCCTCATTTGAAACATCATTGTTAGGAAATAATTTTTCTAATAACTTTCTAGATTTTGGTCCTGCTATAGCTGCTCCAGCCCATTGTTCGGTTGTAGAAACTACATTAACATTCAATTCAGGCCAAACGAGTTGTAAATAATATTCTAGATGTGAAAGAACATTTGCTGCTTGTGCTGTAGTGGTTGTCATATGATAATGATTTTCGGAAATCCTAGTTGTGGTTCCATCATCCATAACAATTCCATCTTCTCTAAGCATCACTCCATATCTTGCTTTACCAACCGGTAGTTTTAACCAAGCATTTGTATATACTCTATTTAGCAGTTCTGCTGCATCAGGACCCTTTATATCAATTTTTCCCAAGGTAGTAACATCACAAACTCCAACATTTGTTCTTACATTTTTACCTTCTCGCTTTGATGCTTCGAAAAGAGTTTCATTCCCTTGTTTATAATATCTTGGTCTTAACCAAACTCCAGCATCAACAAATACAGCATTGTTTTTTTCATGCCAAGAATGCATTGGAGATTTACGAGTAGGTTTAGAATGTTTTCCAACTTCTCTCCCTACGATTGCTCCAATAGATATTGGTGTATATGGAGGTCTAAAAGTTGTATGGCCTACAGCTGGTACTACTTTATTTTCAATATCAGAAACTAATTGTAATCCATTCAAATTACTTGTTTTGCCTTGGTCGGTTGCCATTCCAAGAGTTGTATACCTTTTAACATGCTCTATAGATCGATAACCCTCTTTTAAAGCTATTTCAATATCTGATACAGAAACATCATTTTGAAAATCTAAAAATCTTTTATAATTTTTTCCTTCAGGCAAAGGAACACACCAAAACTTGTCATGTTGAGAAGATTTTTTTTCAACAACGTTAGGAAACGAAATTTTATTATCATTATTTGTAATCTTTTTCGATAGATCTTGACCAGCAGTGAAAGAGTCTTTTAAAGTTTCCTCTAATGTAAAAATCCCATTAGCGGCACCTAAAGTTGTTTCATTTTGCTTAGACGTTCCAGGTACAAAAGCATCAATTTCTTCTTTAAATTTAGTTTTATTGCCTGATTGTGATGCTAAATGAATAGTTGGCGTCCAAAAGCCTGAAACACAAATGCAATCACACTTAATATTTTCAACTGTACCAAGTTGCTTTTTATTATCTGAAATTTTTGCTATATCAGCTGAATTTACTTTTTTATATCCCTGTGCAGCAACAACAACGTATGAAAATTTAATGTTAATACCAAGATTTATTGCTTCATTAATTATTTCTGATTGTGGATTAACTCTAGAGTCTAAGATGATTGGATTAATTCCGTTTTTCTTAAACTCAATTGCTGTCTCATATCCACTATCATTATTTGTAAAAACTAATGGGTTTTTACCAACTAATACACCATATACTTTTAAATATTCTTTTGCTGCTGAGGACAACATTACACCGGGAGTATCATTATTGCCAAAAACCAATGGCCTTTCAATTGATCCTGAAGAAATTAAAACCTCTTTTGCTCTAATATACCAAAGTCTTTGTTTTGGATGATACTTTTTTGTTTTTGGGAGATGATCGCTAACTTTTTCTGACATCACTAACATGTTATGGTCGTAGTAACCAAAAACTTGGGATCTATTTTTAACAACTACATTTGGCATTTCTTTCAGCTCAGCAATAATACTATTTGCCCAATCCTCACCAGATTGGTTTCCAATATTTACATCACTAGTTAATAGGGATCCTCCAAATCTTGGTTTATCCTCAGCTAAAATTACTCTTGCACCATTTTTTGCTGCTGCATAAGCACTTGCTAAACCTGATGGACCAGAACCAACAATTAATAAATCAAAGTATTCATATTTATGCTCATACCTCTCCTTATCGTGTTTGGTCGAGGCAACACCTAAACCTGCTGCTTTTCTAATAAAAGGTTCGTAAACTCTATACCAAAAACTTTTAGGCCACATAAAGGTCTTATAATAAAATCCTGCAGGTAGAAAAATTTTTAAAAAATTATTTATTGCACCAATATCAAAATTTACACTTGGCCAACAATTTACACTTTTAGCTTCTAATCCCTCAAAAAGTTCTTGTTCAGTAGCTTTAACATTTGGTTCTGTTTCATTATTTCTATAAAGCTGAACAATTGCATAAGGCTCATCTACCCCAGCTCCGAAAAAGCCTCTTGGTCTGTGATACTTAAAACTTCTACCTACTAAATGAACTCCATTCGCAATTAATGCAGATGCTAAAGTATCTCCTTCATAACCATAGTATGTTTTTCCATTAAATTTGAATGATAATTTTTTATCCCTATTTATCAGTCCACCATTTTCTAATCTAAATGCTTGAGTCATTAAGAAATTTCCTCGTCTGCTTTATGTGTATTAAATATTTCGTGAGTAGCAGTATCTCTCTCTACCTTAATCCATTGCCTACATCCAGATAGATGCTGCCACAACTCTAAGTGCTTACCTCTTAAACTTTTTCGATTGTATACAAAACTATCCCATTCTTGATCAGAGATTTCTTTGTTAAGTTCAGGTCTTTTTACGCTTGCATCTCCACCGTAAGAAAATTCATTTTGCGATCTCATCCCACAATAAGGACATTTAATATGAAGCATTTAAGATATCCAGGTCTTCGTACCAAGTCCTTTTTCATCAATTAAGTGGCCTGTGCTAAATCGATTTAAACTAAATCCAGCATTTAATTCATGAACTCTATCTTGAGCAATTGTGTGTGCAAATGTCCAACCAGATGCTGGTGTTGCTTTGAAACCTCCGTAACACCAACCACAGTTCAAATACAAACCATCAATATGTGTTTTGTCAATTATAGGCGAACCATCCATTGACATATCCATTATACCACCCCAAGTTCTGAGCATTTTCAATTTACTTAAAAAAGGCATCATTGCTATTCCCTCGGTCAAAACATGTTGGAGAGTTGGTAAATTTCCTCTTTGAGCGTAGCTGTTATATCCATCAAGGTCTCCTCCCATTACCATTTCTCCTTTATCAGATTGACTTATGTAAAAGTGACCTGCACCAAAAGTTACTACTCTATCTAAAATTGGTTTAACAGGCTCAGATACACATGCTTGAAGAAGGTGAGTTTCTATTGGCAAAGTCATATTTAACTTTTCAGCTAAAATATTTGTGCTTCCAGCAACACATAATCCAACTTTTTTAGTTTTTATATTTCCTCGAGATGTTCTTATGCCATTAATCTTACCTGCTGTAACATCAAAACCAGTTACTTCACAATTTTGAATTATATCAACACCCATAGAGTCTGCTTGACGAGCGTATCCCCAAGCAACTGCATCGTGTCTTGCTGTACCTGCACTTGGTTGCATTAATCCACCAAAAATTGGAAACCTTACATCTTTTGAAAAGTCAGCCATTGGAATTATTTCTTTCACTTGTTCACGGTTTAACAAAACAGCATCAATTCCATTTAATCTCATCGAATTTCCTCTTCTTGCATAGGCATTCATTTGTGCATCGGAGTGTGCAAGATTAATAATTCCTCTTGGTGAGAACATCACATTATAATTTAAATCCTGGCTCATTTTTCTCCACAGATCCATTCCAAACTCACTGAAGAGTGCGTTCTCATCATGCATATAGTTTGATCTAATTATCGTTGTATTTCTTCCAACGTTTCCGCCACCTATCCAACCTTTTTCGATAATTGCAACTTTTGTGATATTATGTTCTTTTGCAAGGTAATATGCAGTGGCAAGTCCATGGCCTCCACCACCAATTATAACTACATCATATTCCTCTTTTGGGGTTGGATCCTTCCATGCTAAATCCCAGTTTTCATGATTAGAAAATGCGTTTTTAACTAAATTAAATATGGAGTATTTTTGCATTCGTTAATTTTATAACAAAGAATATAAATAGTTCTTATTTTTTTTATATATATTTTTTAGAAGTTTCCAAATATAACAAAAAAGGATAAGAAGTCTGCAACGATAACATATTATTTATAGGATTAATAATGAGTGATGTTAAATCAGATATCCAAATAGCACGAGAAGCAAAAATGCAGCCTATAAATGAGGTATTAGCAAAGATAAATGTTCCAGATGAGAGTACTGCTTTCAGTCCAATGGGACGACACATTGCAAAAATTAATCTGGAGTATTTAGACACATTAAAAGATAAACCAGAAGGGAAACTAATTTTAGTCACTGCAATTACACCTACACCTGCTGGTGAAGGAAAAACCACTACTTCAGTTGGTTTAAATGATGGATTAAATAAAATTGGAAAAAAATCTATAGTCTGTTTAAGAGAACCAAGTCTTGGTCCTTCATTTGGGATGAAGGGTGGTGCTGCTGGAGGAGGTTATGCTCAAGTTGTTCCCATGGAGCAAATTAATTTACATTTTACCGGAGATTTTCATGCAATTACATCAGCTCATAATTTATTATCAGCATTAATCGACAATCATATCTATTGGGGTAACAAATTAGATATAGATGTAAGACGGATTGTTTGGAAAAGAGTTATGGATATGAATGACCGTTCATTAAGATCAATAAATATAAATTTAGGAGGAGTAGCAAATGGTTTTCCTAGGGAAGACGGATTTGATATTACCGTTGCTTCGGAAATCATGGCAATTTTCTGCTTATCAAATGATTTGGAAGATTTAGAAAAAAGAATTGGTAATATTACAATTGCTTATACAAGAGATAAGAAACCAGTTTACGCGAAAGACTTGAAAGCACATGGTCCAATGACTGTATTATTAAAAGATGCGATCAGACCAAATGTAACTCAAACATTAGAAAATAATCCTGCAATTATTCATGGTGGACCTTTTGCAAATATTGCACATGGATGTAACTCCGTTATAGCAACTAAAACTGGATTAAAACTTGCAGACTATGTTGTAACAGAAGCAGGTTTTGGTGCAGACCTAGGGGCAGAAAAGTTTTTAGATATTAAGTGTAGAAAATCTAATTTGAAACCGAGTTGTGTTGTCATCGTAGCAACAATTAGAGCTTTAAAAATGCACGGTGGTGTTGCAAAAGATGACTTAAAAAATGAAAATGTTGAGGCTTTAAAAAAAGGCCTAGTCAATCTTGAAAGACATATAGAAAATGTAAAAAAATTTGGATTACCTGTTGCGATTGCGGTTAATCATTTTATTAAAGATACAGATAGTGAAGTAAAAGCTTTAATTGATTTTTGTGACAGCCTAGGAGTTAAAGCAAGTTTATGCACTCACTGGGCAAATGGTGGTGAAGGAACAAAAGAACTAGCAGCACATGTTGCTGATTTGTGTGAAAAAAAAAATGCTAAGTTTAATTTTCTTTATGAAAGTAAAACGCCTTTGTTTAAAAAAATAGAGACAATTGCTAAAGAAATATACAGAGCTGATGAAGTAATTGCCGATACAAAAATAAGAGATCAATTAAAAAGTTTTGAAGAAGCTGGATACGGAGAACTACCTATTTGTGTAGCAAAAACACAATACAGTTTTTCAACTGATCCAAATTTGAAAGGCGCACCAATTGGTCACGTTTTGCCTGTGAGAGAAATAAAATTATCGTCAGGTGCAGAATTTATTGTTGTTGTTTGTGGAGCAATTATGACTATGCCAGGACTTCCACGTGTTCCTGCAGCAGACTCTATAAAGCTAAATGAAAAAGGTGAAATCGAAGGATTATTCTAGGTTAAGATAATTTAACCAATTTTCTAATTCCCTCATCCTAGAAATTTTATCAAGCTTAGTATTTTCAGTTTCGATATACTGTATATGACTATTAATTTCTTTCTCATCACTAAAAGCTCCTTTTTTTAAAAGCCTCTCTTTTCTAAAAACAATAATATTAACCATTTTATTATAGGTAATTTCTGGATGATATTGGAGCCCCCAAATATCACAATCATTTACTTTAAAATTTAAACCTTGAACTTTATTAATTGGATTTGAGGCTAACAACACAGAATTTTGTGGCATAGTTACTACTTCATCAAAATTAAATGCAGGCGTATTAAATTTTTTTTGTTTATTCTTATAAAGTGGATGATCTAATCCTGTTTCATTTATTTCAACATCAACAGCAATTCCTTTATGTGAACCTTTGGTACCCTTTTTAACTTCACCTCCAGCTGCTGTGACTGCTACTTGCATACCCCAACATATTGCTAAGATTTTTTTAATTTTTTTTTGACACTCTTTCATAAACTGAATCTGTCTTCTAATTTCAGGTGTATCATTATAAATATTTAAACTACTACCACCCCAAATAAGTCCATCATAACTGTTCAGATCGTCTATATTTTTAAATATATTTTCATCTGATGAAGGATTAACAACATCTGTAGTTAAATCTTTTGTGAAAAAACTAAGACTATCCTTCAAACTTTCAGTATGAGTTTGAATACCTGCAGATGAAAAATGTTGATTTTCTTCTCTCAAATTTCCTTCAACAATCAATATTTTTTTCATTAAAACAAATTTCCAGAAATGCTTTTTTCATACATTTCTTTTAAATCCTTTTGATTAATTTTTTTTGGGTTTCCACCAGTGGACGGATCTTCAAACGCCATTATAGAAAGTTCATCAAGATTAATATTATTACAGTCCATAACATCTGATAGTTTGTGAGGGATGTTCAAATTTTTTCTCAATTCTAAAATCCACTCTAAAAAACTATCAAAACTTTTATTTAAATTTAAATAATCACAAATTTCAATAATCTTGTGTTCTATTTCATTTCTATTAAATGATAAGACATAAGGCATAAATATTGCATTTGATAAACCATGATGAATATTAAACTTTGAATTAACCGGATGACTTAAAGAATGTATTGCTCCAAGACCTTTTTGGAATGCAGTTGAGCCCATCGATGAAGCCGAAAGTAAACTCATTCTTGCTTCGATATTTTTTCCATCTTTATAGGCAGTAATTAAATATTTTTTAATTAATTTAATACCTTCTATTGCAATACCATTTGCCATTGGATGGAAGCCTGGTGCACAAAATGCTTCCAGGTTATGTGCTAATGCATCCATACCTGTTGCTGCTGTTAATTTGGGTGAAAGATCTATAGTTAAAATGGGATCTAAAATAACAATTGATGGCAACAATTTTGGATGAAAAATAATTTTTTTAACACCTGTATCTTTATTAATAATTGCAGAAGCTCTTCCTGTTTCTGAACCTGTACCAGCAGTTGTGGGTATTGCAATAATACTTGGGATTTTAGAACTAGCAGCTCTTTTCCAATAGTCACCAATATCTTCAAAATCCCAAATTGGCCTTTCTTGACCACACATAAATGCTATTGCCTTACCAACATCAAGTGCGCTACCACCACCAATTGCTATTACACCATCGCAGTTAGATTTGTTATAAACTTTTACACCTTCTTCTACATTTTCGCCTATTGGGTTTCCTGAAAAATTTGAAAAAATTTCTAAATTATTAAATTTTTTTTTCAAATCCTGTATAATTTGCTTAATCATATCCAGATTAATTAGATCTTTGTCAGTAACGAATAATGGATTTGATATTTTTAATTCTTGACAGGCATCAAATAAATTGTTGATCCTATTTTCACCTACCCACATCAAAGTTGGGTAATTCCAATTATGATTCATAGTAAATTATAATTTTATTTTTCTTTTTTTGTTAGTAAGATATATTTATAGAATTATTAATGATAGGAAAATTTAGATGTCTAAAGTAGCGATTATAGGTGCGGGTCCATGTGGTCTTTCAATGTTGAGAGCGTTTGAACATTTGGAAAATAAAGGAGAAAAAATACCAGAAATAGTTTGTTTCGAAAAACAAGATAACTGGGGTGGACTTTGGAATTATAGCTGGAGAACAGGTTCTGACCAATATGGAGATCCAGTACCAAACAGCATGTACAGATATTTGTGGTCAAACGGTCCTAAAGAATGTTTGGAGTTTGCTGATTATTCTTTTGACGAACACTTTGGTAAAACAATACCATCTTTTCCTCCTAGAGAAGTTCTATATGACTATATAGTTGGAAGAGTAAGCAAAGGTAATTTAAAAAATAAAATTAAATTTAATACTCGAGTTACAAATACATCATTTAAAAATGACAAATTTGAAATTAGCTATCAAGATAAAGCTAATAATAAAATTTTAACCGAAAATTTTGATTACTTGGTTATTTCGACTGGTCATTTTTCTGTTCCTTTTATCCCAGAATATGAGGGAATGAATTCCTTTCCTGGAAGGATTATGCATTCTCATGACTTTAGAGATGCTGAAGAATTTAGAGACAAAAATGTAATTGTTCTTGGCAGTAGCTATTCTGCAGAAGATGTTGCACTACAGTGTAATAAATATGGAGCTAAAAGTGTTACTATTGGCTTTAGACACAATCCAATGGGATTTAGATGGCCCAAAGGTATGAAGGAAGTTCACTATTTAGATAAGCTTGATGGTAAAAATGCAATTTTCAAAGATGGCACAAAACAAGAGGCTGATGTAATAATTTTATGTACTGGTTATCTTCATCATTTTCCATTCTTAGAAGAAAGTATAAAATTAAAAACTCACAACAGATTATATCCACCAAAATTATATAAAGGGATTGTATGGCAAGATAATCATAAAGTTTTATATCTAGGAATGCAGGATCAATTTCATACTTTTAATATGTTCGATTGCCAAGCTTGGTATGCACGGGATGTTATTATGGGCAAAATCAAGATGCCTAATAATGATGAGATAGAAAAAGATATTAACAAGTGGGTTGGAATGGAAGAAAAATTAGAAAATCCAGATCAAATGATAGATTTTCAAACAGAGTATACCAAAGAACTTCATGAAATGTCAGATTATCCTAAGATAGATTTTGAATTAATTAGAAAACATTTCAAAGAGTGGGAGCATCATAAAGTTGAAGATATTCTAACTTATAGAAATAAATCCTTTTCTTCACCTGTGACTGGTTCTATTGCTCCAATCCATCATACGCCTTGGGAAAAAGCAATGGACGATTCTATGAAAACTTTTCTAAATAAATAAAATTTAATATTTTATTTTTAATTTTTTATTTTTTGTGATTGCGTTTAATAATGCAATCATTAAAGGGATTTTTTTACGATTGAGTTTCTTTAAAATATATGGAGCTATTTCGAAGGCCAAATCAGCACCTTCAACAGTATCATCTTTCATAAATTTTCTTTTAGCCGATCTAAAAGTAAATCCTTTACCAAGATAATCACCCATTTTACTATTTCTGCCGCCAACTGCACTTACATACAGATCACCTATACCAGCAAGTCCATAAACAGTTTCTTTTTTTCCCTTAAAATGTTTTATTAAATAATCCATTTCATCAATTGATTTTCTAAATAAAGCTGAGGATGTATTCTCGCCTTGGCCTGATCCAATTATCATAGAATATATATTTTTAATTGCTGATGAGAACTCTACTCCTCTAACATCAGTTGTATGTTCTGTTTTGTAATAACTTGTGGATATCATTTTTCCAATATCTTTTGCAACCTTGAGTTTTTTGTTCCCAATTACAGTGTAACTTTTTATCTTTCGAGCCAGCTCTTTTGCTAAGCATGGTCCTTTTAAAACTGATACATTTAGTTTGTTATTAGTTTTATTAAGCTGTTCAGACATAGTAATAATTTTTTTTGTTTTATCTAACTTTAGTCCTTTTGTAAGAACCAAAATGGGAGTTTTACTTTTAAAATGCGTTAAATAGTTGCTGATGATATCTATCCCAACCGAACTTACAGCCACAACTATAAGATTCCATTTTAAATTTAACATTTCTGGAACAAATTTTTTTGTTATTATTTGTTTTGGTAGATTAATTTTTAAAGATGGATGAAATTTTTTTTTAAGATTTAATTTATTAATTAACTTAATATTATGCGGCTCTGATAATGTTACTTTATGTTTGTTTTCTATCAAAGGAATAGAAAAGGCTGCTCCCATTGCCCCTGATCCAATAATCAATATATTTTTCATATTTATAAATTAGGCTATTCCTAAGTGTTTCTTTCTTTTATCGACCCAAGTTCTTATCAAATTATCAAAGATTAACCCTATAAATGCTACACAAATTCCTAATGTCAGGCCTATACCTGCACCATTTTTATCAGACAAAGCTTTTAAAATATATTGCCCCAAATCTTCAGTGCCAATGAATGCCCCGATAATTACCATAAATAAAGCAAAAACTATTGTTTGATTTAAACCAAGCATCATGTGAGGAAAAGCTAATGGGAATTCAATTTTTGTTAATCTTTGAAACTTATTTACACCAGACATCGTTGCAGCTTCATGTAAACTTACTGGAACACTTCTAAGACCTTCAATTGTATATCTTGTTGCAGGAATTGTTGCGTAAACTATTACAGCAATTAAAACTGATGTGTCTGTTATTCCAAATAACATCATTACCGGAATTAAATATACAAACGATGGAAAGGTTTGAAATATATCACAAACTCCTAACATAAATTTCGCTGCACTTTTGCTTTGAAAACACAAGGTTCCAACTGTAAAACCAATCAAACACGAAACTATAACTCCAAAAGTTGCCATGTATGTTGTAACCAATGCTCTATCCCACCATGGACTAAGAGCTATGAACAAAGTTAATCCGCATACTACTAACGCTGATCTAATTCCACCAATTAAATAACCAGCCCCAACTACTAAAACTATAGTAGCAATAGCAGGCATTCTTAAATAGAGTGCTCGCATTGGCTGCAGTACATCTTGAATTAACCATGTATTAAATGCTTTTATATAAACAAAGAATGTATCAAAGATCCAGTCAACTCCTTTATTCCAAAAGTCAGCAGTTGATATTCCTTTATTATGAGGAATTTCAAATAAGTAATTAAATGTATCTTTGAATAAAAAAGTTCCTATATAAGCAAGCACAATTCCTATTATAAATGCTCCAATAAAAAATATAGTGTTTTTATTTCTTTCAAAGAATGAAAGATTGCCAAAATAATCTGTTTGTTTATTTGCCCATGCCAAAGACATTTTATCTAATAATATTGCAATTAGACTGATGCATAAACCTGCCTCTAGAGCTAATCCAATATTAAGCTGATTAAGAGCTAATAATAAATTAAAACCCAAACCCTTTGCTCCGATAAAAGCTGAAATAACCGCCATTGAAAAACAAACCATTATCACCTGGTTAACTCCAATCAGTATATCTCTTCTAGCTGTAGGAATTAAAACTTTAAACATTAGTTGCCAATTATTGCATCCACTCATTCTGCCAGCCTCTATTACTTCAGGAGGTATGGCTCTTAATCCTAATAAAGTTAATAATATCATTGGTGGAATGGCAACTATCATAGTTATAATCACTGCTGCATGATCACCAACTCCAAATAAAACTAGCGCTGGAACAAGAACGGCATATTGTGGCATTGTTTGCATGACCAAAAGAATTGGATATAGAGCCTTTTCAACTCGTTTACTTTTAAATGCAGATATACCTAGACCCAGACCAAATATAAATGACAATGGTGCTGCAACTAAGATAAATGATAAAGTTTGCATAGATGGTTTCCACTGACCAAAAATAGAAATGTAAACCATTGTTAAGCCTGCAAAAATGGCTAAACCTTTACCACTTAATTTGTAGGATAATATTGTGGCGCCTGCAGCAACTATAGTCCATGGTAAACCTGGTAGTTCTGCCCATGGATTAGCGTCAATAAAATCCCAACTTGTAAATGCAACAATAGTTTCTAATCCACCTAATAAAATCTCTCTAATTAACTCAATTATAAAAGTCATGAAACCTGTTAAATTTCTACTTATTTGTAAGAGAAGTGGTCTTGTTTTAAATTCTTGTGTATCTTCATTCCAAAACTCCATTGGCATCCAGTCGTTCATTAGGAAAAATAGTGAATCATTTATCCATATAGGCAACCATCCAAGTAATGGGGGTAATCTCCAAAAGACATCAAAAGCATAATACCTCACCTCTTTACCTGCAAAAACAAAGGTACTTTGGTTAGGATCTTTAATAAACTCTGCCTGACCTCTTATAAATTTGTATGTTTCAGGAACTTCGATTGCAAAACATAATGCAAAAAAAACAATTAATAAAAACAACCACTGAAATATTTTTGGATTTTTTTTTAGAAATTCCATAATTTAATTTCTATTTTTCCTTTCACCAAAAACTGTATTAATTATCTTTGTAGGATTAATAGAGCCTATAATTTTATTATTCTTATCTATAACTCCTACAGTTTTTTCTTGGGTTAGAATTTTTTCAGCAACATTTTCAATAATCTCATCTTTTGAAACTCTTAAATCTCCTAAATTATCACTAGTAGATTGATCCATTACATCTTCAATTAACAAAACCTTTTCCCTTGGGACTTCTTCGGTAAATTTCCTCACATATTCAGTTGCAGGATTTAAAACTATTTTAGCAGGTGTATCTAATTGTTCAATGATACCATCTTTCATAATTGCTATTCGATCAGCTAGCTTTAAGGCTTCATCAAAATCATGAGTGATGAACATTATAGTTTTTTGTAATTTATCTTGAAGTCTTAAAAATTCATCCTGCATTTCTTTTCGGATCAAAGGATCTAATGCTGAAAAAGGCTCATCTAAGAACCAAATATCCGGTTCAACAGCTAAGGATCTTGCAATACCAACTCTTTGTTGTTGTCCGCCTGAAAGTTCTCTTGGAAAATAATTTTCTCTTCCATCTAGTCCAACTAACTTAACCATATCCATTGCCTTACTAATACTATCGTCAGTATTAATTCCCTTAATTTGCAGTGGAAATGCTATATTTTCTACAACAGTTTTGTGTGGTAACAGTGCAAAGCTCTGAAAAACCATTCCCATTTTATTTCTTCTAAGATCAATTAATTCTTTGTTGTTTAACTCTAATAAATCTTGACCCTCTATAAAAATTTTTCCACCTGTTGCATCTGTCAATCTTGAAATACATCTAAGTAATGTTGATTTGCCTGATCCAGATAAACCCATAACAACCAACATTTCTCCTTTTGCTACTTCAAAAGAAGCATTGTTTACTCCGACTATACATCCATTTTCTTGAAAAGTTTTTGCGTCAACGTTTCCATTGGCTTTTTGAAGCATTTTTTCGGCATTTTCTCCAAAAATTTTATAAACTGACTCACATTTAATAACTGCTTCAGACATAAATTATTAATAAGTTATACGAAAATTAATTGAATTAATATCTATATAATAATTGTTTCTCCTTAATTAAAAATTTTTGATGTAATAAATTCTAGTATCAATGCCAGTGCTCAAAAAACTTAATGCCTCCCCACTTACTGTGATTTTTTCATCAACCCCAACATTATTTCCACTTACTGTAAAACCTGCAAAACATTTATTTTTTTCTTCGTCCCACTCAACAAATGTCTCATCAATTTTATTGCCATTAATTGTGTAAATTTCATGTGCTCTAAAATTGAGGAAATTAGCTCCCATTATTGCTCTTTGAGGGATAAGTTTTGTAGCTTTGCAGACTTTTTCATAAACCTCGTCAGATAATCTATAATGATCAGTTCCATCAAAAGTAACCAAAATTCCAGATGGCAGAGTTGAAATTAATTCATTTAATTTTCTCTCTTCTGCAATTCTATCTTCTTCTATTTTCATCCTTTTAACTAAATCTTCACCTTCTCCAAAAATATTATTTAAGATAAAAAAAGATAAGATTATAATTAATGTAATAATTACTAATCCCCCAAACTGTCTAACTGACTCTGGTAATTCCTTTAATTTAGTAAAATAATTTTCTTGAGACATTATTCCTGTAATTTTCCGTTTTTCCAAATTCCTGATTTTTGTTTTCCATCCGCCCAAGTAAATGTTCCTTGACCATTCATAAAGCCGTTGGCCCATTCGCCATCATAAGTAGAACCATCTGGAAATGTTAAAAGTCCCTGCCCACTCCATACACTATTTTCAAATTCACCTTTATAAATATATCCATTAGGCCAAGTTTCTACTCCCTGACCTTGCTTTTTTGTTGCAACCCACTCACCTTCATAAGTAGTTTTATCTGTATAGACCCATTTTCCATATCCATTTTCACAATTTCCCTCTTTACATCCAGTACTTCGCGCAAAGACTGATGAGCAAACTAGAAAGCTTAAAAGAAAAACAAGAATAGATCTTTTCATAAACATATTTTACACAAAATTATTTAAAAAAAAATCCCCCCCAACAATGTTGGGGGAGATTTAAAATTTAAACTTTTATCCTTATTTAGTAAAAGCTTGCCAAACTGACTTGTTATCAGCTAACCATTTTTTAGCTGCATCTTCATGAGTCATCTTATCTAAATCAACTAAAGCTGCCATTGCTCCAATTTGACTTGTAGAAAATGACATTTTTTTGAATACTTTAGCTGCATTTGGATGAGTTTTTGGAAAATCCTCATGTGCTGCTTTTTTCAGATAACCATCTGGAGAACCACATTTTCCATCTCCACCATCTTCTGGTCTGCAACCTGCAGTGTATGGAGGAAAGTCAATAAATGTAAAACCAGCACCATCTGTAAAGTTTGGTGTCCAATTGAAAATTATTGTTCCTCTTCCTTCTTTTTCAGCAGCTGCTAATTCAGCCCAAAGCGCATCTGCACTTCCAGCAAATTTAACCCACCAAAGGTCACCTAAACCTAAAGCATCAACCCTTTGTGGAATTAAGTCACCATGCCAAGTTTGTGGACCTTCCAACATTCTTCCTTTTCCATTTGGAGAGTCAGGTGTTGTAAAGTTTTTAGCACAGTCAGGATTTTTTAAAGCAGTCCAGTCTGGTAAACCAGGACATAATCCTTTGTCTGTAACCCAGTTTGGGTATCCCATATCTTCAAGTGTTCTTGCTTCATGATCACCCATATCAATTAAACCACCTTTATCTAAAGCAGTTGTAAATGATTTACCAAATGCGGACTCCCACACTTCGTGAGATATAGTTACATCTCCAATTCTAATTGACTCATAAACTGCTTGTGAGTCAGCATTTACATATTTAACATTGTTACCCATACTTTCGAAAATTCCACCAATAACATAGGCCATCACAATTTGGCTTGACCAGTTATGAGTTGGGATTACGATGGGTTTTTTGCTATCTGCAGCATTAGAAATTCCTGCAAAACTAACTACAGAAATTATAAGAGCAGATAATAATGATATTATTTTTTTCATTTTTTCCCCTCAATTATTAATATTAATGACAAAGTATGTTCTGATTTAAAGGTATAGTCAACTCGTTTTCAGTATAATATGGTCACAATAAATTATAATAAAACATTGAAGATGTTAGGAACTAGTAAAGAAATAAAATATCCAGGACTAAATATTTTACCACCAGGGGTTGAAAGACATGTTGTAAATGGTGGTGGTCTTACTGCTTTTAATATTTTTCCTGACGATGAGATAGAGATAATCAATAACGAAGGTAATCAAATTTGTGAAATTATCTGTTTCAATAAAGACGGAAAATCAGATGTAGGTATTTTAAATCTTAAAAGTAACAACAATAAAAATTTTATTAAAGAAATCTTAAGTAAAAAAGATGAAAGTATATTAGCAACCAATTATCAACTTAAAAAACTAAATTTAGATATTTCAAATTCAAAATCTTCAATCGTATTTGATATTGATAGTCAAATTGGTGACAAAATTAAATTAAAGTCTAAAGATAAATGTTTTGCAATATTTGCAGCTCCTGGACAAGACATGGATGTTACAAAGCAAAATCCACCTTCTGATTTAATTATTTATATTAAAAGAGCAAATATTATTGATGACAAAGAATTAAATGTTATTCCAAACCCTGTCTTTGAACCTTCGCACGAGGAGAATATAAATAAAGCAAGTAGTATATCTTATGAAGTTAAAGAAGGTGATTACATCCAGGTAATAAGTCCCACAGGAAGACAATGTTCAGACTTTGTGGCATTTGACACAAGGAAACTAGAAAAAGGAATTGAGAAAGGGTTGGATTGGCAAACAACAAGAACTTTCATGGGAAATACATTTCCAGGACCAGGATTATTTTCTAAATTTTATGATACTGACCACGAACCTTTGGTAGAAGTAATTAGAGATACCGTTGGTAAACATGATACTTTTAATCTTGCCTGTACTTCAAAGTACTATGAAGATGCTGGTTATTTTGGCCATGCAAATTGCTCTGATAATTTGTCAGAAAGTATGTCTAAGTACGGTCTTCAAAAGCAAAAAGGTTGGCACGCAATTAATTTATTTTTTAATACTTCTGAGGGTGGATTAAACTCTGTTGTCTCAGATGAATCATATTCGCGTCCTGGTGATTACGTTATGTTTAGAGCCTTAAAAGATTTAACTATTGGAACTACAGCATGTCCAAGTGATATAGATCCTTGTAATTCATGGAATCCAACTAATATTTTTGTTAGAACATATGACAAAAAAAAGGAATTTACTAAATCATTTGCATTTAGAATGAAAACAGACTCTGAAAAAAAACTAACAAGAAACTCTGGCTTTTATGAAAGAACATCAAAGCTAACTAGAAACTTTATAGATGCTAGAGGTTTTTGGCTTCCAAATGATTACACAAAACACGGGCTTGTTAATGAGTACAACGCTTGCAGAAATGATGCAGTTTTAATTGATTTATCTTCGTTAAGAAAATTTGAAATTATTGGCCCTGATGCAGAAGAATTATTAAATTATACACTTACTAGAAACATTAAAAAATTATCAGTAGGTCAAGTTGTATATTCTGCAATGTGCTATGAAAATGGAATGATGTTTGACGACGGTACTCTTTTAAGATTAAGTGAGACTGGTTTTAGATGGATTTGTGGAGATGAATATGGAGGTGAATGGTTAAAAGAAATTGCAAAAAAGAAAAATTTCAATGCAAATATAAAAAATTCAACAGACCAAATAAGTAATGTTTCATTACAAGGTCCAAAAAGTAGAGAAATTTTAAAAAAGATAATTTTTACACCTCCTACTCAACCCTCTATAGATGAACTTGGTTGGTTTAGATTTAGCATTTGTAGAATAGAAGAGTTGCAAGGAATACCGTTGATTGTTTCTAGAACTGGTTATACTGGTGAGCTTGGATATGAAATTTGGTGTCACCCTAAACATGCTCCTGAGGTCTGGGATAAATTAATGGAAGCAGGAAAAGAAGGTGGTTTGATTCCTGCAGGATTTGGAGCTTTAGACAAACTTAGAATTGAAGCAGGACTAATTTTATTTGGTAATGAGTTTGATGGTCAACAAGATCCTTTTGAGGCAGGAATTGGTTTTGCTGTTCCATTGAAAACAAAAGAAGAGAATTTTATTGGTAAAGAAGAATTAATAAAAAGAAAAAATAACCCTCAAAAAAAACTTGTTGGGTTAGAATTAGCGGGTAAAGAAATTGCAGGTCATGGTGACTGTGTTCATATAGGAAGATCTCAAGTTGGAGTTGTTACAAGTGGATGTTTGTCCTCAACTTTAAATAAAAATATAGCATTGTGTAGAATTGATATGCAGTATTCAGAAATTGGGACTGAGGTTGAAGTTGGTAAAATTGATGGTCATCAAAAAAGAATAGCTGCTAAAGTAGTTGCCTTTCCTTTTTATGACCCAACTAAGTCTAGAGTAAGATCATAAATTAAATGCCAAAAGACAAAAAAACTCTATTAAATTTCTGGGAAGATCAAATGAGACAATCTCATACCTCAAGTAACTATTTTTTTAGAAAATCACCTTCTCATTATCATATGATGTTATTAGTAATGTCTGCCTACAAAGAAAATAAAAAATTATCTGTTGAACAACTAAAAACTAAACTATTCAAAACATCGAGGCCAAAATCGGCTTTAATCATTAATGAAGCTTGCGAAAAAGGATTCTTCCTGTTAGAAAAAACTTCAACAGATCAAAGAATTAAAAATATTAAGCCAAGTGACTCTTTTATCAAAGAGTTCAATGAATATTTGACTACTCTTAAAAATATAAGCTATTAAGCACATATTTCAGTTAAGTTTAAAGTGTATATTTTATATATATACTTTTTAGTTCTAAAAATAATTATATTAATTCTACTTTGTAAAAAATAAGGTTTCAGAATGTCATTACCGACAAAAGCAAAAGTAGTCATTATAGGTGGTGGAATACACGGTTTAAGTACCGCATGGAAACTATCAGAAACATATAAAAATCCTGGAGACATAGTTGTTCTAGAAAAAAAAGATACTGCTGCAGGTGCAAGTGGTATTGCATGTGGTGTTGTAAGAAATAATTATTTTCAGCCAGCAATGAGAGAATTAATGGCACATTCAGTTTCTATATGGGAAAGTGATCCAGATGCTTTCAAATATAATGCAGTTGGATATTTACAAATTTCGCCTGAAGTTATGCATGAAGACGTAGCTTCAATTTATGAGCAGCAAAAAGCAATTGGTTATGATTCAGAATTTATTGAAGGTGAAAAAGATTGTACGAATTATATGAAAGGTATGTTCGATGATTGGCAAGCTAAAGGCATAACATCTATTTTGCATGAAAAAAAAGGGGGTTACGCATTTAATGTGGACTCTATAAAAGCGCTTGAAAAAAAATCAACATCAAATGGAGTGAACGTATTTAAAGAAGTTAAAGTAACTGGATTTAAAAGAGGAAGTAACAGTAAAGCTGTAACCGGTGTAGAAACTGATAAAGGTACTATTGAATGCGAACAAGTAGTAGTTGGTGCAGGTCCTTGGGTAAGAGATTTCTGGAACATGTTAGAACTTCCAAAGACTGCAAATATAAAGGGTAAAGATGGTAAAGTACATACAACTGATATGTGGAAATACTGGATGCTGCAAGAAGGTGTTCTAGGTGTTGAGCCAGATTTTTTAAAAATGAATAATGGCAAACAACCCCCTGTAATTCATGTCGACTCTACAGCTCCATTATATTCTGACTCAACAAAAAAACTAATTACTGATAAAATTTGGGGAATTTATTACAAGCCAGACATTGAAGGACTAGGTGTCCAGGGCGGGACATCTCCTTACATAGTTGATAAACATTTTGATCAAGTCAATGTTGACCCATACGGTGTGGAGTCACCAGAATATCAAACTACTGAAGCATTTAATGATATGTGGTGTTCAGCTTTGGCACATTGTCAAAAAAGATTTGAGGGAAAATCTGGTTTGTATAGGAAAGGACCATCAGGTGGTCTTGGATGTATGACACCAGACTCGTTTCCAATTTTTGATAGATTTTTAGAAAATGTTTATATGATTGCTGATGCAAATCATGGATACAAAATGATTGGTGTTGGTGAACTTGTTGCAAAAGAAATTCTGGGTACTGAGAGTGATTTATTAAAACCGTTTAGATTCAACCGTTACGAGAAAGGTGAACTTCACCCTACTTCGAACAGTCCGTTCCCTTGGAGTTAAACTTCAAGCCTAGACACAAATAAATTTTTCAGCTACGCTTTATAAAATTTATAATTCATTAAGGGGAAAAATGACTGATCTAGAAAAACACGTTAACCAACCTGGAAGAGATAAACTAGTAAAACAGGTTAGAGCTAAAATTAACGAACTTAAAATTGATTATATTTTTTTTCAGTTCATATCTGTTACTGGAAGAGTTGTAGGTAAAGGAATACCTGCAGACCATTGGGAAAGAACATGCGAAAAAGGTTTTCAATTAGTTTATGGTGCAACAGCAAACCTTTTCTTAGATCGTCACAATAACTACATAGGTTATGGACCTGAAGCTAAAGAACTTGTTGGAATACCAGATCCTGAAACTTTTTGTCAGTTGCCATGGGATAAAAAAGTTGCGAGAGTTTTTGTAACATGTTTTAGAAACAGAGAAGAAAGAGAAAATCCAGGAGGTCATCTTACATCTGATTGTCGGGGTAACTTAAGAATTATAGCTAAGGAATTTAAGAAAAAGCATGGTTATCAGTTAAGAGTTGGAACAGAGCCTGAGATGATGTGGTTAACAAGAAATGAGGATGGAACTCCAACTGGTAAGGGTTTTTCTAAACCATATTGTTATCATATTGACCAATTCGAGTCATTAAGACCAGTGTTTATGAGGGTAATGGAATACGCAAGAGCTATGGGTTTTGATATGATTCAAGGAGACCATGAAGATGCTCCAGGTCAGTTAGAATTAAACTGGATGTTTGATGATGTTTTAAGAAATGCAGACAGATTATCAACTTATAGACAAATTTGTGCACAAGTTGCTAGAGAGTTTAATTTAATTGCTTGCTTTATGACAAAACCATTTATGGGTGTTTCTGCGAGTGGATGTCATACAAACATGTCTTTATGGACAGGTGGAAAAGATAAAGTAAATAAATTGGGTCATAAATCTCTTCCTGGAATGGATGAAGTGTTTAGTTATGTTGAAGGTGGAACAAATACATTCATGCCAGACACTAAAGATGTTCAGTTACCAGGTAAGATTGGATTAAAATCTATTGGTGGTGTTATGAAACATCTTCCTGCTTTAACTGCTATTGGATCATCCACAGTTAATTCTTATAGAAGATTATGGGATCAAGGTTTCTGGGCTCCTGTTTATGCTGACTGGGGTTATCAAAACAGAACTTGTGGTCTAAGAGTGTCTGCTCCTGGTAGATTCGAATACCGTTCGGTGGACTCAATGCACAATCCTTATTTAATGGGAGCATCATTATTAAAAGCGTTTGATGATGGATTAACAAACAACATTGACCCAGGTAAACCTGAATCTAGAAATATTTATGAGGCTCAGAAAGCAGGAAAGAATGTCAAAAAATTACCTTTAAGTTTGGGTGAAGCTTTGGACAGATTAGCAGAAGATAAAGTAATACAATCTGCTATGCCTGATGAAATGTATAAAATTTTCCATTGGTACAAAAATGATGAATGGGAGAGATTTTTAGGTGCAACAACTCAGTGGGATCTGGATACTTATCTTGATTGTCTTCCATAGGTCATAAAACAAAAGAAGGGTATAAAATATGTGTGGTATCGCAGGTTTAATTCATAGAGGTAAGTCTTCAAATGTTGGAAGTGAACTTCAAGGCATGCTTCAAGCATTAAAACATAGAGGTGAAGACTCAACAGGTTATGCTTTATACGGAGATACGGATGGTAAAAATTTTATCATGCGTTTTAAAGTTGGAGAAAATGTTGGAGAAGGTAGTTCTTCAGTTATGGAAGATGTTTCAGTCTACGATGAAAGAAAAAAAATCGTTGATCAAACTCTATCTGAGATGGGTGCAAAAATTATTAAAGAGGAAAGAACTCTTCCCTACTCATTAAGATATGAAGTTGATTATGAAACTAAAGATTTATTAGATTTTTCACAAAAAATTGAAAGTATTCCTGGAGTAGAAATATTATCTATGGGAAAATCTTTAGAGGTAATCAAAGATCTAGGGAACGCAAAAATGGTATGCGACAGATATAGTTTAGATAAACTTGTTGGAACACACGCCATAGGTCATGCAAGAATGGCGACTGAGTCAGGTGTGGATATTAAATCAGCTCACCCTTTCTGGGGTTATCCTTTTAGTGATGTATCAGTTGTTCATAATGGACAGCTTACAAATTATTGGAACAACAGAAGAGTTTTAGAAAATAAAGGTATGAGGTTTATGTCAGAATGTGACTCGGAATTGATAGCGGTTTATATAGCACAAAAAATGAGAGAAGGAGCAAGTCTTGAAGAAGGAATGAAAGACTCTCTAACTGGCCTAGACGGTGTATTTACTTATTTTGTAGCGACTAAAGACTCTTTAGGTATGGCAAAAGATACTATGGCAGCAAAACCTTTAGTACTTTATGAATCAGATGATTTAGTTGCAATGGGATCAGAAGAGATTGCAATCAGATCTGTGTTACCACATGAAATTGATACTTATGATCCTTTTGATGGAGAGGTAAAAGTATGGCAAATATAAAAACTAGCGAGAAAAAGTCCAAAGCCCAATCAATGGGAATGCACACAGAAGTATTAACGGGAAGAACCCAGCAAAAGTTTTTTAATCCAGATGAAGCTGAAAACTTTTATTATTTTGGAACTTACGATGTTGACTTCAATAAAAGAACAGACTTGGACGTAATGAATATGTCAGCACCTGAAGCTAATAAGGAAATAGATAATTTAATGAGCCAAGGATATGGGACAATAGTAATTAAAAATCCACAAGGAAAACACAGTTTAGGTGTTGGTATTTTAAATAAACTAAATTTAATTTTTGAAGGAAGTTTAGGTTATTTTGGAATGGGATCTTGTGATGGTCCAATTGTTAGAATTAACGGAAGAGTTGGTTGGTCATGTGCAGAAAATTTAATGGCTGGAAAAGTTGTTATTGAAAAAAATGCAGGTTCTTGTTTTGGAGCTGCTATAAGAGGTGGAGATTTAATCTGCAAAGGTAGTGTTGGTGCAAGAACTGGTATCGATATGAAAGGTGGGACGATTATTATTGGTGGAGATGCTGGAGCATTTACTGGTTTTATGATGCAAAGAGGAAGAATAATTATCCTTGGGGATGTTGGAATAAATCTAGGTGACTCTATGTATGATGGGACAATTTTCGTAGGTGGAGAAATTGGGTCATATGGTAGTGATGCTGTAGATGCAGAATTAACATCTAGTGACCAAGATTGGTTAAGACGAAAACTAAAGGTTGCAGAAATAGGCGAAGATTTTGACGTTAGCAAAATGAAAAAAATTGTAGCTGGTAAAAAACTTTGGAATTATGATAATTTAGAACCTACAGAGAAGAAGGGAGCAATTTAATGCCTAAGAAAAAAAGTAAAAAAAATGGAAAAGTAAAATCAAATGGAAAAGGAGTTGGTGGAAAAGCTGACGTTCATGCACACGAAGATGGAAAAAGAAATAAAAGTTTATTAGGGCATAACGCTATCTTCACTCCTGAAGTAATCGACGACATACATATTAAAGCACAGTTAGGAAGATACAGAATGCGTGGAATGGCATTAATGAAAAAAATTCCAACATTTGATGATTTAGTTTTCTTACCAGGAACATTAACAAGATTTGTAATTGAAGGTTATAGAGAAAAATGTGAGACCAAAACAGTAATTGGTCCAAGATGTGAAAACCCAATTGAATTAGATATTCCAGTTTATATTACAGGGATGAGTTTTGGTGCATTATCTTATGAAGCTAAAACTGCTTTAGCAAGAGGAGCAACTATGGCTGGCAGCGCTACTTGTTCAGGTGAAGGTGGAATGATTCCGGATGAAAGAAGATATTCTGAAAAATGGTACTATCAATGTATTCAATCAAGATATGGTTTTAATCCTCATCATGCTCAGTTAGCTGATGGAATAGAAGTTTTTATTGGACAAGGTCAAAAAGTTGGAATGGGCGGCCACCTTATGGGACAAAAAGTAACTGACCAAGTTGCTGAAATGAGATCACTACCTTCAGGTATTGACCAAAGATCACCTGCTAGACACCCCGACTGGTTAGGTCCTGATGATTTAGCTTTGAAGGTTGAAGAGTTAAGGCAATTAACTAAAAATAAAGTTCCAATTCAATTAAAATTAGGAGCATCAAAAGTTTATGATGATGTGCGTATGGCTGCAAAATGTGATCCTGACTCAATTTATCTAGATGGAATGGAAGGATCAACTGGAGCGGGACCACACATTGCTGCTGCAAATACTGGAATACCTGGAATTGCTGCTATTAGAGAGGCCAGAAGAGCGATTGATGATGTTGGTAAAACTGGGAAAGTAACTCTAATTTATGCAGGTGGAGTAAGAGATGGTGCTGATATGGCAAAAGCTCTAGCATTAGGAGCTGATGCAATTGCAATTGGTACAGGATCAATGATTGCGCTAAACTGTAACAAAGATATTCCTGAAGCTGATTTTGAAAAAGAAATGGGTGTAAAAGCTGGAGAATGCTACCACTGTCACACAGGTCGTTGCCCAGTAGGAGTTGCTACGCAAGATCCAAAATTAAGAGCAAGATTAAATCCTGATGATGCTGCTTTAAGAGTTTATAATTATTTACATTCAATGACTTTAGAAGCTCAATTATTAGCTAGAGCTTGTGGTAAAACAAATATCCACTCACTAGAGCCTGAAGATTTAGCTGCATTAACATCTGAGGCATCTGCTTTAGCAAAAGTTCCTTTAGCTGGAACTAATTATACTGTTGGAGTTGATAATTATCACAAAATATAAATTAATTATGCCAAAGAAAAAAACAAAAAAAATAAAATCTAAAGGTAAACCAAAAAAAGACAAGCTTAGTACTTTTAAGGAAACTGCAAGAGAAAAATTAATTGGTCAACATATTGGTTATAGATATGATGTTAACTTACTTCCTGATTACAAAAAGATAACTCCATTTTTAAAGAAGTATATTGAAGCTATGGGATGGGATGATCTTAATTGGCTAGAAGATGTTCATATGGGTTACGAAGAAGATAGACCAGCAGTATTTTGTAGAAATGCTAACGGGTGGGTTACTATTCCAAAATCAATTAAGCTACCTAACAATCAACAAGACAGAGATATGATAGCTAGAGAACTGTTAGTTAAATTTCAAATGTCTCCTAAACATCCACTTGTTGATTTGAAAAAAGCCTATTTAAAGTTTTAATATCACAATCAAGAGTTGATTTTATTTTTAAATCTATTGTCCACAGTAGGTTTTTTAGATTTGTTTTGTTTGTCACACCCTTAAAAATTTCATAAGATTTCTTAAACAAATATGGGAGTAAAAAAATGACTGATCAGTTAGGTGCTCTTACTACTATATTTACAGAGTTTTACTACTGGGTAACAGTGGTACTGATGTTTTTAATTCACGTCGGTTTCTGTATGTATGAAGTTGGAGCGTCAAGATACAAGCACCACCAACATACCTTAATGAAAAACACAATGCTTATACCTTTGGTAACAGTGACTTGGTTTTTATTTGGTTGGTGGATTTATTGGGCTTTTCCAACAGGACCTGGACTAGCGCCATCAATAATGACAGAAAGCACCGGACTCGTTTTAAGTGGTGGATTTGGAGGAAATGATCTTGCTAATCCAACTAATGCTCTTATGGCAGTTAATCTTAACGATCATATAATGGGTGTTTTTTGGGCGGCGTTCTTATTATTTTCATGGACAGCTGCTTCTATCGTTTCTGGGGCTATCATTGAAAGGATAACAACTTTTGCATTCGGAGTTTTAGCAATTGCGATTGGATCTGTTTTCTGGTCGATAGATGCTTCATGGGGATGGCACTTTGATGGATGGATGTTAAAACTTTTAGGATATCATGATGCTTATGCGTCAGGTGTTATTCATGCTATAGCAGGTGGATTTGCACTGGGTGTTCTAATGGTTCTAGGACCAAGAATTGGAAAGTTCTCATCAAGTGGTGAACCAAGAAACATAGGACCTAGAAATCCTTGGCTGGTTACTATTGGATTATTTCTAATTTATACTGGTTTCTGGGGATTTTATGCAGCATGTAATGTTCCAATTTATGATCTTGGGCCAGAGTATGGAATGGAAGGAGTAACATTCTGGACTGCAACCAACATCTATTTAACGCCTACTACATTAAGTGGAATAACTATGAACTTCTTAATGTCGTTATCAGGTGGATTGTTAGCTGGATATGTTATTGCAAAAGGTGATCCTTTCTGGACTTACTCAAGTGGACTAGCAGGTATAATATGTGCATCAGCTGGAAATGACTTATATCATCCAATTCAAGCTTTAATTATTGGTATGATTGGTGTTGTAATTTCCTACAAACTTCATTATTGGGTTGAGCGAAAGTTCAAAATTGATGATGCAGTTGGAGCAGTAGCTGTACATGGTTATGCAGGTTTTATCGGGCTTGTAATCTGTGGATTTGTTTTGAATGGTTATCCTTCATCTGGATATAGCGTTGGAGCTATGTTTGATGGATCAACTTACGCAACAATTAATCCATTAGGTCAATTTATAGGAGCAATAATAATGTTCGTAGTTCTTGGACTTATACCAGGATATATAATTGCTAGAGTTCTTAACGGAATGGGTAAATTAAGAATCCCACGTGAAGTTGAGATAGCAGGACTAGACTATGAAATGATGGAGACTGCAAAAGACGATGAAAAAGCAGTCGTATCAGCAACCAGGTAAAGGAGAAAAATATGGCTACAGTATCAAACTGGATAGATCATCTAAATAAACCTGCAGAAGAGGTTGCTGGATCGGTTTATCCTGGAGCAGGATCTAGTGAATTTATACTAGTCCTATTGTTAATTGCTGTATGGATTGGATGGAGTGTCATCACAGATAAATCTGAGAGGGAAGAACTTGATAGGTTATCTAGAAAAAGACACGGTGCAAACGATCATAAAAGCAATATTACCGATTGGTAATTAAAAGAAAATTTGGGCGCTACTTGAATGTAGCGCCCTTTTTTTATAATCTTATTATAATGAGTGAAGATAAAAACGAAGAGTTAAGACCAACGAAAATGAGAGGGGTTGCTTTTCCAAAAGCAAAGTATGGTGTAATTCTCGCAATTATCTTAATAGTTGTTGTAAATTTTATTTTATATAAAGAAACTATCTTTTCATTTTTTAAATAATTGTGATAGCCTAGGTAATGGCTAAAAACTTATTCAAAATAGCAAAGCAAAAAAAAATAAAATATTTCTTAATAAGCTTTGTTGATCTTTTTGGCGTACTCAGATCAAAACTAGTTCCAGCGCATGCTATTAAAGAAATGCAGACTGCAGGAGCAGGATTTGCTGGTTTTGCAGCTTGGCTAGATATGTCTCCCGCAGATAGCGATATGTTTGGTATTCCAGATCCAGACAGTCTTATTCAATTACCTTGGAATAAAGAGGTGGGATGGCTTGCATCAGACTTATGGATGAATGGTAAACCTGTAGAAGCCTCTCCAAGAGTAATGTTAAAGAGTCAAATTAAGAAATTAAAAAAACAAAATTTAACAATGAAATCAGGTGTAGAGTGTGAATACTTTTTAATTTCACCTGATGGAAATTCTATTGCTGATGTAAGAGATACTCAATCTAAACCTTGTTATGACCAATCAGCGTTAATGAGGAGATATGATTTAATTAAAGAAATTTGTGATTCCATGATTGAGATGGGATGGGGTCCTTATCAAAATGATCATGAAGACGCCAATGGACAATTTGAAATGAATTGGGACTATGATGATTGTCTAAAAACAGCTGATAGACACACATTTTTCAAATATATGGTAAAAACCATAGCTGAAAAACATGGTTTGAGAGCAACCTTTATGCCTAAACCATTTGAAAACCTCACAGGTAATGGTTGTCATGCCCACGTATCAGTATGGAATGGAAAGAAAAATAAATTTTTAGATAAATCAGACAAGCTTGGACTTAGTAAAATGGCTTACAATTTTTTAGGTGGAGTAATTAAAAACGCCTCATCCCTATCTGCTTTCTTTAATCCAACAATTAATAGCTATAGGAGAATTAATGCACCTCCAACAAAATCTGGGGCATCATGGTCACCGAGTAGCATATCTTATACAGGCAATAACAGAACACATATGATAAGAATTCCAGATCCTGGTAGATTTGAACTAAGATTGATGGATGGATCTGCAAATCCATATTTATTACAAGCAAGTGTATTAGCTGCCGGGCTATATGGATTAAAAAATAAAATTGATCCAGGAGAGCCTCTTACTTGTAATATGTACACAGATTATAAAAAATATCCTAATTTACCTAAATTACCAAATGAACTTCAAGACTCGCTAGAACTTTTAAAAAATAATAAGGAAATGAATGAAGCTTTTGGAAAAGAAACAATTAATAGTTATATAAAACTTAGAAAATCTGAAATTAATGAATTTGATAATAAAGAAAACTTCGATAAGTCCAAACCTGTCACTCAATGGGAAAGACAAAATACTTTAGACTGTTAAAGTGAAGAGTTTAAAAAGTCTTAAAAACTGGACTCTAACAAAATCTTTAAAAAATAATAATTTCAGTTTTAAAAGAAATTATGTTTTAAAATTTGTCCCTTCTTTGTTGTTAACAAATGCTTTTAAATCAATTTCTAGATGGAAAAATTATAGGGCTACACCCTTAATTAAACTTGATAAATTACAAAAAAATATAAAAGTTAATAATGTTTTTTATAAAGATGAATCCAAAAGATTTCATTTAAAATCCTTTAAAGCATTAGGTGGTGCTTATGCTGTTGAAAGAATATCTAAAGGAAAAAAAAATATAATTATTTCCTCAGCAACTGCTGGAAACCATGGAAGATCTGTTGCATGGGGTGCAAAAAGATTAGGTTTAAAATGTAAAATCTTTGTTAGTCAATACGTAAGTGATTCAAGAGTTAATGAAATTAAAAAATTTGGAGCTAAAGTTATAAGAGTTGAAGGAGATTACGAAAACTCACTTAATGAATGTAAAAAGTTATCGAAAAAAAATAATTGGAAAATTGTTCAAGATGTTGCCACAATAGATTACAAATTGGTCCCTCAACTTACAATGGCGGGGTATTCCATAATGATAAGAGAAATATCTAAACAAACTGATCAATATATAACCCATATTTTTTTACAAGCTGGTGTGGGGGGCATGGCTGCTGGTGTTGTTGCTGGTGTTGCTAAATATTTTAAAAGAATTCCAAAAATTATAATTGTTGAGCCTGATAGAGCTGATTGTGTACTTCAGAGCATTAAAGTTAATAGACTTAAAAAAATTAAGATTAAAAAAGAAAGTATCATGGGAGGTATGTCATGTAATGAAATGTCATATATTCCTTGGCAAATATTAAAAAAAGCAAGCAATTGTTGTGTATCTGTAAGTGATCGGAATGTTGCCAAAACTGTAGCTATGTTAAAAGACAAAAAGCTCAGCAAAAATTCAATAATTGGTGGAGAGTGCTCTACACCTGGAATTATAAGCCTAATTGGTGTTTGTAATAATTATAAGACTAAAAAACTCATTGAACTAAACGAAAAATCTAATGTTTTAGTAATAGGATGCGAAGGTAATGCAGATGTTAAACTTTACAAACAACTGCTATCTAAAGGAAGAAAATAAAACTCACATGACAAATAATGCAATATTTTGGATCAGGGAAGATTTTAGAATAGAACATAATCCAGCACTTTCTTTTGCTAGTCAAAATCATGACAATGTTATTGGATTGTTTATTTATAACAAAGCTGATTTTGATAAAAAACGAGAAGCCCAAAAATGGTGGCTTTATAAATCTTTAGAACAATTTGAATCAGAATTATCTAAATATAAAATAAATCTTCAAATATTAGAGGGAGATGAGTTAGACGTGTTATCAAAGATAAAAAAAAAAGACAACATTTCAGTTTATTGGAATAAAATATACGAACCAGATGTAATTGCTAAAGGTAAAAAAATTAGAGACGCTTTTTTAAAAAATAAAGTTCAGTTTAAATATTTTAAAGGAAATATTTTAAATGAATTTCAAGAGGTAACTAAAAACGATGGAACACCCTTTAAAGTATTTAGTCCATTTTGGAGAAATGCTGAACAAAAATATTTAAGCTTACCTCCAAGTAAAAATTATATTGTAAAAAAAAAAACAAAGTCAATCAAAGTTTTCAAGAATTGTATTGAGCCTAAAGATATTTTGCCTAAAAAGAATTGGTATAAAAAATTTGAGGAATACTGGAAAGTTTCAGAAAATGACTCCAAAAAAGCTCTTAATAATTTAATTGAAAAAAGAATTAAAGATTATGGAACAGCAAGAGATTATCCATCAGTTGAAGGTACCTCAAAATTATCTCCATATATTAAACATGGTCAAATTCATGTAAGTACTATTTGGCAAAAATGCAATGAAATTAAATCTAAAGGAATTGGTTACAGAAAATATATAAATGAATTAGGTTGGCGTGAGTTTTCACATAGCTTGATAAATTATTTTCCAGAATTTTTAAAAGGCAATTATAGAAAAGAATTTGATCGTTTTCCCTGGGTAAAAAATGAAAAGTTCCTAAAAGCATGGAAATCAGGAATGACAGGCTATCCTATTGTAGATGCTGGAATGAGAGAGTTATACGAAACCGGATGGATGCATAACAGAATTAGAATGGTAGTTGGTTCTTTTTTGGTTAAACATTTGAGAATTAATTGGACTGAGGGTGAAAAACATTTCAGAAATTGTTTATTAGACTTTAATAAAGCAAATAATGTAGCTCAATGGCAATGGGTTGCTGGTTGTGGAGCTGATGCTGCACCTTACTTTAGAATATTTAATCCAATTTTGCAGGGTGAAAAATTTGATAAAGAAGGTTTGTATGTGAGGAAATGGGTTCCAGAATTAAATAAAGTGCCTAATAAATTCATCCATAAACCTTGGGAAATGGAGCACAAATATCAAGAAGCAATAAAGACTATAATAGGGAAAGATTATCCTAAACCTATTGTAATCCACGAAAAAGCAAGAGCTGCTGCTCTAGAGGCTTTTCAATCACTTAAGAAATAAATGCTCTATTCACCAATAAAATGGTGAATAATTGTTCTATTTTGTGGCTCTAAACGATGTTCAAATAAATATAAACCTTGCCAAGTTCCAAGCAATAATTCAGTATCTTTAATACTAAGAGAGATTTGATTGTTAGTTAAGGCAGATTTTATATGTGCAGGCATATCATCTTTTCCCTCAGTGGTGTGTACGTACAATTTATTGTTCATAGGTACCAGTTTATCAAAATAATTTATTAAATCTGTTTGAACATCTGGATCAGCATTTTCTTGAACAATTAAGGATGCACTAGTATGCTGAATACTTAAATTAAGCATCCCATTTTTGAATTTGTTATTGTTAATCCAATGAACTGTCTGGTCTGTAAATTCATACAACCTTTGACCAGCAGTGGTTATTTTAAAATTAAAGAACTCTTGCTTCATTAATTTTTTTCCACAGATGTTAATTCATATAATCGACTGATAGTTCGTTTAAATGGGTTTTCTAATAATCGTGATGAAGTAAATTGATCTATATTTTGCTCAGCAGTAACTGCTAAAGGAATATTTTTGTCATATATGACATCTATTAAAGTTATAAATCGTTGTTGTTGATTAGAATTAATATCATTAAATTGTGGAATATTATCAAGAGTAACAAATTTGCAATTTTTAATTATCTCCAAATAATCTTCAGCACCAAGGTTTCGATTACATAGATCATCAAAATTAAATCTAGCTATTCCTTCATAAAAATGTTCTATTTTAAAATCTCTTCCCTTTACGCTAATTATTTTTGATAAATGATTTTTATCTTTTGTGATAGTTCTAAAAAATTTATTTATTTTAAAATTAGTCTCTTGATTGAGAGGATAAAAATATCTTTGCTTTTGATTTTCATTTGATTTTCTATAATCGTCTTCTATTTTAAGCTCAAGTTCAACAGAATATTTCTCCATAATTTTTATAAAAGGTTTAAACTGATCTCTTTGAAGTCCATCTTTATAAAGTTCAGAAATTTTTGTATTAGACGTTAAAATAATTTTAATATTTTCTTTAAATATTTGCTCAAATAATTTTCCTAAAATCATCGCATCAACAATATTGGTTACTTGAAACTCATCAAAATAAATTAATTTAGTTTTAAATTTTAAATCTTTTACAAATTGGTTGATTATATTTTCTTCATTATTTTCCTTTCTTTCATGTGCAAAATCATGAAATCTCAGCATAAACTCATTGAAGTGCTGTCTTAATTTTTTTTCTTCTACTAAATCAAAAAAAAAATTTAAGATCATTGTTTTTCCAACACCAACTCCTCCATGTAAATAAAAAGCTAGTCTTGAATTATTTTTTGAAAAAAATTTATTTAAAATTGATTTATTAAAGTTTAATTTATAATAACTTTTTAATTCATCAATAACAGTTAATTGAGAATAATTAATTTCTAAATTATTTTTTTTACAAAAATTTTGGAAAAGATTGTCTAAATTCATTTTTTAGTTTTAAAGTCAATACCATATTCTGATCTTGGTCCTTTACGTAATCCAAATGGACCAGAAATAAATATAGTTAATGGTCTTGTTCCTGGCTTAAGGTCCACTCTATGCAAATTATTTGCTGATCTAAAGCCAATATAACCAGGTGGTCTCCAGAATTTTCCTGTACTTAAAGTCTCCCAATAACCATCTCTTAAAACTATTGTTATATAAGGAAAAGTGTGATTATGCACACCTTCACCATGATCATCAGCCAGCATCTCATGTATTAATATATTGAATGGAAACCACTTTGGTCGATGTCGAATTAAAACATAATACCGATTCATCCAAGGCTTGGCTTCATCAAATTTAGGATGAGAAGGACCCCTGTCTAATACAACTTTTTTTCTACCGATCTTCTCTAAAAATTTTAAGATCATATTCAATTATAGCGGACAATAGATCCATTTCTTATTAAAAATAAATTATTATTATATATAAATGGCTTTGAAACAAGATTAGAAGAAACTTTTTCTGTTTTAATAATACTAGCATTTTGTAAATCAACTACAATCAGTTTGCCATCTGAATTAGTTAGATATAAATTTTTATTACCTATCACAAATCCTATTGGGTAAATATTTTTTCTTTTTTTTTGTTTGTAAATTTTAAAAAGATCAGTCACTCTGATTATATTTCCTTTATTCTTTTCTATTGCATACAAATAGCCTTCATTAGAAACTGTGAATATTAAATTTCCGGTTATCACAGGTGTAATATTAGATTTAATATCACTTATCCAGTTTGTAGTACCTGTTTTTACATCAATTGAATAAAACTCATTTTTGTTATTTGACATAAAAATAGAGTTACCATCTGAAACTAATTGTGAAGTTTTAAAATTATAAGTTTCATTTATAATACTGCTACTTTGCGTCGGTAATTGCCAAATAATCAGACCACTCTTAATATCAACTGCAGTTATATCACCAATAGAATTACTAAATACCACCATATCACCAATTATAATTAATGAATATTTAGAATTTGATATTGTAAAAGAGTCTTCTGTTTGTAGGTTCCAACATTCCGACCCATCCTCTATTTTATAACATCTGAGGGTATTTTTATAATCTATAACAAAAAATTTATTTTTATGTTTTTTAATTTCTGAATTAAAAGGATAGGTATTATTTTTAGACCAATTTAGCTCACCAGTATTACTGTTTATAGAATAGTATTTCGCTATGCTATCACTAATCAAAATACTTTCTTCGTGTGAAATGAAATTTAATTTTGGATATAATTTTTTCTCACCTTTGGTATAATAATTTTTTTTCCATATAACTTTTTGGTTTTTATCATATTTTATAATTGAACCTTTTTTATCAAAAAATACAATATCATTTCCAAGAAATAGTGGTTTGAAATTTATTTGATTTAATTCCTCTAGCTTAGAAAATTTATAACTTCCAATTTTGTAAAGTTCTCCTTTGTAACTTTGCGAGCCAAAATTATTTTGATAATCGACAAATTTATTATTTGTTACAATATTTGAAAGATCTATTTTTAAAAGTTGATTAAATTCTTGAACTTCTATATTTTTTTCTTCAAATACTTTTTTTAACTTTGATTGAGTTGATAAATCTTTATCTTTATCTTTCCATATTCTTGAATTTTCGTTTAATGAACAATTGTTTATGAAAATAAGTGCTATTAATAAGATAACTGATCTATTCACTCAAATCTCTATTCAATCTTTTGTCTGCTTGTAACCTTATATCTGGATTAGGGTTTTCTAAACCGATTATTTGATTGAAAAACTCTTTTGCCTTCTGATTTTGATCCTTAGCATAAAAATACTCAGCCATTAGGTATAAAGCATGTGATTTCCAAACACTTTTTGAGTTAATTAATGGATTTAGTAAATTTAACAGATCACCCTCTGATGATTGATCGGCATTAAAAAGAGCTTTTTTGTAAATGACTAAATTTTTGATTTCATCATCTAAAGATGTTTGGGTAATCAAAATATCAAATAACTCATTTATCTGTTTTTGATCTGAAATAAGTTCATTATCAATTATAAAATAAAGTGACAAAGGAGAATAAGTGGGATCCTTTTCATTTATTATTTCAATAAGATTAGTGGTAGTTTTTTCTTTATTATTTTCTGAATATTCAATTGTTAATAAATTAAAAGTATCTGAAACTTGTTGCTTTTTATTTATTTGATATTTATCAAAACTATAAACACCAACAATTCCTACCAACAAAATTATAATTCCAAAAATTAATTTATTTTTATTATTTATAAAAAAATTTTTAATTTTCTCATTTCTAGTTTTCGTATTTATAATTGATACGTCTTCATCCATAATTAAATCATGTTTCTTAACACATATTGTAATATTCCACCATTTTTATAATACTCAAGCTCATTTTTAGTATCTATTCTACACAAAGTTTTAACTTTCTTCATTTCTCCAGATGCATATTTAATTTCTACCATTACTTCATCAGATGGATTAATTCCTTTTTCAATATCAATAATACTTATTAATTCTGAACCTATTAAATTTAGATTTTTTCTATTAACTTCATTTATAAATTGTAAGGGTAAAACACCCATTCCAATTAAATTAGATCTATGAATTCTCTCAAAACTTTCAGCTAATACTGCTTTAACTCCTAATAATTTTGTTCCTTTGGCAGCCCAATCTCTTGAGGAACCAGTTCCATATTCTTTACCACCTATTACTATTAAATCAGTACCTCTCTTTTTATATTCCTCTACCGCATCATAAACAGATAAAACTTTTCCTTCAGGATATAATTTTGTAAACCCACCTTCAGTTCCTGGAGCCATTTCATTTCTTATTCTGATATTAGCGAAAGTTCCTCTCATCATTACTTCATGGTTTCCTCTTCTTGATCCATATGAATTATAATCTTTTGGTAAAATCTGATGCTTCATGAAGTACTCACCTGTTGGGCTATCTTTTTGAATGCTTCCTGCTGGAGAAATATGATCTGTTGTAACCATATCACCTAATATCAACAAAGGTCTTGCATCTTTTATTTCTTTAAATCCCTCTGGCTCATCTGGCAAAGAGTCAAAAAATGGTGGTTTTTTTACATACGTTGAGCCTTTGTCCCAATTGTAAATACTGCTGTGATCAGTTTTAATTTTTTGCCACTGACTTGGTCCTTCAGAAACATTTGAATATCTATTAATAAACATCTCTGCGTTTAAAGATTGTTTTAAAGTATTTTCAATTTCATCATTTGAAGGCCATATGTCTTTTAAATAAATGTCGTTGCCATCTTTACCTTTTCCTAACGAATCTTTGTATAAATCAAATTCCATATGACCAGCTAAGGCATAGGCAACAACTAAAGGCGGTGATGCTAAATAATTACCTTTGATATGTGGAGAAATTCTTCCTTCAAAGTTTCTATTACCCGACAAAACTGAGACTGCATAAATATTTTCTTTTTGAATAGCCTGAACAATATTATCTGGTAATGGACCTGAATTACCAATGCAAGTAGTGCATCCATAACCTACTAAATTAAAGCCCAATTTATCAAGATAAGTATTTAGTCCAGCTTTAGCCAAGTAATCTGTAACGACCTGCGACCCTGGCGCTAATGAAGTTTTAACCCATGGCTTAACCTCCAATCCAAACTCAACTGCTTTTTTAGCTAATAAACCTGCTCCAATTAAAACATTTGGGTTTGAAGTATTTGTACAAGAAGTTATTGCTGCAATAAGTATAGATCCATCTTTTATTTCAAAATCAGAATTTAAAACCTTTGCAACTGATTTTTCTTTTTTACTGGTTGCTTCCTCTAATACTTTTTTAAATGATGTTGGCGCATCTGTTAATAAAACTTTATCTTGAGGTCTTTTAGGTCCTGAGATAGTTGGTACAATTGAAGACATATCCAAAGTAAGTGTATCTGTAAAAACAATATCATTACTTGCCCATAGTCCCTGTTCTTTTGCATACTTCTCGACAATATCCACTGTGTGCTGATCTCTTCCTGAAAATTTTAAGTATTTTAAAGTCTCATCATCTATAGGGAAAAAACCACAAGTTGCTCCATATTCAGGAGCCATATTTGCTATAGTTGCTCTATCAGCAAGAGTTAAGTTTTTTAAACCTTCGCCGTAAAATTCAACAAATTTTCCAACAACCCCTTTGTCTCTTAACATCTTAACAACTGTTAAAACTAGGTCTGTTGCAGTAGTTCCTTCAGGCATTTTATTTTTAATTTCAAAACCTATTACTTCTGGAATTAACATTGATATAGGTTGGCCTAGCATTCCAGCTTCTGCTTCAATACCACCAACGCCCCAACCTAAAACTGATAATCCGTTCACCATGGTTGTATGACTATCTGTACCAACTAAAGTGTCAGGAAAAAGATAATTTTCACCTTTAAATGCCTCTGACCAAACTACTTTAGATAAGTATTCTAAGTTTACTTGGTGACAAATACCAGTTCCAGGAGGTACTATTCTAAAGTTATTAAAAGCTTGTTGTCCCCACTTTAAAAAAGAATACCTTTCTGCATTTCTTTCAAATTCGATATCAACATTTTTCTCAAAAGAGTCTGCTTTGGCAGACTGATCAACTTGAACTGAGTGATCAATTACAAGGTCAACTGAAGATAATGGATTAATTGTGTTGGGATCTTTATTTTTATTTTTAACTGCTTCTCTCATTGCAGCTAAGTCTGCAACTGCTGGAATTCCAGTGTAATCCTGAAGTAAAACTCTTGCAGGTCGATAAGCAATTTCTGTATTTGATTTTTTTGTCTTTAACCAATTTTTAATAGAATCTATTTGATTTTTGTTTACTGATAAATCATCCTCATATCTTAGTAGGTTCTCCAAGAGAACTTTTAAAGATTTCGGAAGTTTTGATATACCCTCAAGGCCGTTTTTTTCAGCCTCCATTAAAGAATAAAATTGGTAATCTTTGTTATTTATTGAAATTTTTTTAAGAGAATTATATGAATTTTTGTTTCCTGGGGTCATGTTATAAATAAAAAGTTATTATGCTTATTAAAAGAAGCAGTGACATAACATAATTAAAATAATTAATATATTTCTGATTTGTCGCAAATTTCCTTATAAATTTACCCATAAATGTCCAAAGAGTAATACTGGTTACTGAAACGATCAAAGCTAAAATAATAATTTGAGTCGTAAAATTTACAAAATTTTCACCAGGATCTAAATAGGTAGAAACAACGATAATTGATGCAATTACCCCCTTTGGATTTAAAAATTGAAAAACAAAAGTGTTTATAAATTTCACAGGATTTTTGTCTTTATTTTCTAGATTGGTAGATTTTGAAAATGAAATTTTATAAGCCAAATAAATTAAAAATAGCGTTCCTAAATATTTTAATATTTCTTGAATTAATGGATACAGTTTAAATATGTTGATTAACCCTAATGCAACGCACAACAAAAGAAAAGGGAAACCCAAAGTAACACCGATTATAAGAGGAATAGTTCTTTTTATTCCAAAATTAAATCCAGAGTAAAATGCTATAAAATTATTTGGTCCAGGAGTAAATGCAGCTACAATTCCAAATAGAGTGATGGATAGAATTTCTGGATGCATTTTCTATGCTATAGGAAGTCCATTCTCAGATTTTTGAGATGGGTGGACTAATATTACTTTTCCTTCTTTATCGATTGATCCAAGAATTAGTACTTGAGAGACTACTCCAGCAATATTTTTTTCAGGAAAATTACAAATTCCAATAACTTGTTTTCCTTTTAAATTTTCCTCATTATAATAATGAGTTATCTGAGCTGAAGATTGTTTAATTCCAATCTCATCACCAAAGTCAACCTTAACAACTAATGATGGTTTTCTTGCTTTTTCATTTTTTTGAACTGAAATTACTGTTCCAACTCTAATATCAATTTTATCAAAAGTATCGTAGGTTATTTGTTCTTTCATATAATTAATATATAATGAAATCTAAATATGAGTACAGAAAATAATTTAAATGTTTTATTTGATAACTCAGTAAAGATTTTAACTGACTTAATAGCCTTTAAAACAATTTCAGGAGAAGACAATAATTCTCTAATTGATTACTGTGATAATATATTAAAAAAACTTGGTGCCACTTCTTTTAGAACTTTTGATGAAGATAAAAAAAGAGTTAATTTATTTGCAACAATAAAATCTAAAAAAACTAGTAATAAAAAACCTATAATTTTATCTGGTCATACAGATGTTGTACCTGTGTCTAAAGGTTGGTCAACAGATCCGTTTAAGGCAACAATAAAAGGAGACAAACTTTATGGGAGAGGGTCATGTGACATGAAAGGGTTTATTGCGTGCACATTAGCTTTTGCACCAATTTATTCAAAAGCTAACCTTGATAGAGATATTCATTTTTCTTTCACTTTTGATGAAGAAACTGCATGCCAAGGAGCACCCATTCTCATAAAGGAATTAAAAAAAAGAGAAATTAAAGATGGAATTTGCATTGTTGGTGAGCCTACAAATATGAAAATTATTGATGCTCACAAAGGATGTTACGAATACACCACTTATTTTAAAGGTTTAGCAGGTCATAGTTCAACTCCACATAAAGGTGTAAGTGCTGTTGAATATGCTTCAAGATACGTAAATAAATTAATTGAATTAAGGAGTAAACTTAAAGATAGAGCCCCAAAAGACACCATATTTGATCCTCCTCAT